>NZ_JAUSYB010000001.1:2894633-3216259 GCF_030816505.1 Microbacterium sp. W4I20
AGCTGCTCGAGAACGCCGAGCACGATTACACCCGGCACCTGCTGAAGTCCTTCCCGAGCCTGCGCGGCGACGCGCCGCTGTCGGGTGGCGGACGCTATGCGGCGAGCGACGGTGCGGCGGATGACCCGTCGGCCGACGGTGCGGCCGACGAGGAAGTGGGAGCACGATGACCACCCTGCATGCGGTGAACCTCACCAAGGACTACCACCTCGGTCGGCGCGGCGAGACGCTGCGAGCGGTCGACGGCGTCTCGTTGAGCGTGCGGCCCGGAGAGACGGTGGCGCTGGTCGGCGAGTCCGGCAGCGGCAAGTCGACGATGGCGAAGATGATCCTGCGCATCACCGACCCCTCGTCGGGGGAGCTGCGGCTCGACGACGAGGTGGTCCCGCGCGGACAGCAGGGCATCCGGCCCTACCGCTCGCGCGTGCAGATGGTGTTCCAGGATCCGTTCGCGTCGCTCAACCCGCTGCGCACGGTCCGCCACCACCTGCGGCGTCCGCTGCGCGTGCACCGAATCGTGCGCGGACCGAAGGAGGAGCAGGTCGAGCTCGAGCGGCTGCTCGACTCGGTCAACCTGTCGTCGGAGTACCTCGACAAGTTCCCGCACGAGCTCTCCGGCGGGCAGCGCCAGCGCGTGGCGATCGCCCGCGCGCTCGCGCCGCGGCCCGAGGTGCTGATCGCCGACGAGCCGGTGTCGATGCTCGACGTGTCGATCCGCATGGAGATCCTCGAACTGCTCGACGCCCTCAAGCTCGAGCGCAACCTGGCCGTGCTGTACATCACGCACGACCTCGCGACCGCCCGGCACTTCTCGAGCCAGATCGTCGTGATGCGCAACGGCCGCGTGGTCGAGCGCGGGCCGAGCGACGAGGTGATCGCGGTGCCGGTGCATCCGTACACGCAGCTCCTGGTCCGCGCGGCGCCCGACCCGCGATCCGAGCCCTTCGTCGTCGAGCTCGACCGGCGCCTGCGGCACCCGGAGGTGCTCGTGAGCGACGCCGATCCCACCGTCGCGGCAGCGGTCGACGGCGTCCACTGGGCCCGCGAGTGGGAGGGCGACGAGAGCGTCGCCCGGCTGCTCGCCGAGAGCCGCATCGACGGGAAGGAGGGCGTCGGCTCGCCGTAGCGAGCGCATCCGCAGTTCCGTATGACCCCTGCAGTGTCTTCCGCAGTCACCGAAACGCAGTCCCCCAATGAAAGGAAGTCGGCATGCCCATGCGCACGTCGAAACGAGCGGCCATCGCCACGATGGCTGTCGCAGCCCTGATCACCGGCCTTGCAGCCTGCGCCCCCGGCGCATCGAACGAGAGCGGAGGCGACACGATCCTCACGGTCGGCCGCTCCTCGGCCTCGGTGCAGAAGGTGTTCAATCCCTACCTCCCCACCACCGCCTACCAGCTCGGCTCCGAGGGCATGATCTACGAGCCCCTCGTGCAGGTCAACACGACCAAGGCGGGTGACTTCAAGCCGTGGCTCGCGACCGAGTGGGAGTGGAACACCGAGGGCACCGAACTCACCCTCCAGCTCCGCGACGGCGTGAAGTGGACCGACGGCGAGGACTTCACCAGCGAAGACGTCGTCTACAGCTACGAGCTCATTAAGGAGCACCCGGAGCTGAACCTCACCGGCATCCAGTTCGACACCATCACGGCGCCCGATGAGAAGTCCGTCGTGCTCACGTTCGCCGCGCCGTCGGCGAACTTCTTCGACAAGATCATCTACCTGAGCATCGTGCCCGAGCACGTCTACGGCAAGATCGACGACGTCGCGGGATACGCCGACGAGGAACCGGTCGGAACCGGCCCGTTCACGCTCGAGAACTTCACGCCGGAGAGCTACACGCTCGTGAAGAACCCGGACTACTGGCAGAAGGGCAAGCCGGCCATCGACGGTCTGCGCTTCGTGCCGTACAAGGACAACACCGCGGTCTCGCAGGCCATGGTGCAGGGCGACGTTGACTGGTGCAGCTGCTACATGGCGAACGTCGAGGAGACCTTCCTCTCGAAGAGCCCCGACTTCCACATCCTGTGGTCGGTCGTCGGCGCCGACGGCCTCATCACGAACAACCAGAGCTTCCCGTTCGACGATCGCGACATCCGCGAGGCCGCGAGCCTGGCGATCGACCGTCAGCAGGTCGCCGACGTGGCCAACCGGCCCGCAGCCACCTGGAAGGGCGGCCTCCCGCTGCCCGTATTCGAGGACGCGATCGCACCCGGACTCGAGGACGAGGTCTACGACTACGACGTCGACGGCGCGAAGGAGATCCTCGAGGGGCTCGGCTTCACGATGGGCTCCGACGGCTACTACGAGCGCGACGGCCAGCAGCTCGCCTTCGAGATCACGATCCCGCAGGCGTTCACCGAGCAGGTCGCTGCCGCGCAGATCATCCAGTCGAACCTCAAGGAGGCGGGCTTCAAGGTCGACGTCAACGGCGTCGCGGTCGAGGCGATCAACGGCATCACCAGCAAGGGCGAGTTCCAGGCCACGATCGGCTACCCGATCGCGACCCAGATCCTCGCGGTGAACCTGTACGACTCGTGGATGAACCCGTCGTACTCGCTGCCGGTCGGCGAGGCCATCCCGACGTACCAGAACATCCAGCGCACCGAGGACCCGGAGATCGCGCAGTACTTCGCCGACTACTTCGCCGCGACCACCGACGACGAGCGCACCGCCGCCGTCACCGGTCTCGAGGAGCAGTTCATCGAGGAGATGCCGTGGCTCGTGCTGTCGTACTACCAGGCCTACGCCGGGTGGAGTGAGAAGAAGGCCACCGGCTGGCCCGAGGAGGGCGACCCGTACTGGGGAGCCTTCGTCAACCCGGTCGTGGCGCTGGAACTGCAGCCCCAGTAACCCGTCGACAGGCTCGGGGGCCCCACGGTCCCCGAGCCTGTCGCACCCCGTATCGATCCGAGGAGAACTCTCTTGTCCACCCGCGCTCTCGTCGTCGTCGGCGGCGACGACATCCACCACGACCTGCTGGGCGCTGCCGGCGTCCTCACCCGCATCGGCGCAGACGCCGGATTCGCCACGGCCCCGGCGGTGGGGATGCAGCGCTTCGCGAACGCCCGCCCCGAGACGGCGGATGCCGGGGTGTTCGTGCTCTACAACTCGGGCGGCCTGTTCCCCGCCGAGCAGCAGCAGGCGCTCGCCGCCGCGGTCGCCGCAGGCTCGGGCCTCGTCGCCCTGCACATGTCGAACGTGATGGGCGACCCGGAGGGCGCCGACCGCGCGTTCTTCGATCTGCTCGGCAACCACTACCTGTCGCACGGCCCCGGCCATCACGAGGGTCGGCATCGCATCGAGATCACGGCGCAGCATCCGATCACCGACGGCGTCGACGACTTCGACCTCTTCGACGAGTACTACGAGTTCGCGTTCGCCGACGACGACCACACGGTGCTGGCCGAGCGCACGCGCGACGACGGGGTGCGCATCCCCGTGCTGTACGTGCGCGAGGTCGGCGAGGGCCGCGTGGTGTATCTCGCGCTCGGACACGACATGCGCTCGTGGGGCGAGCCGCCGGTGCGGCGCCTCATCGCGCAGGCCATGCGCTGGGCGGCTCGCGCATGAGCGCCGCGCTGCCCGGTGCCGCGGTCATGCTCTACACGGTCGACGCGCTGCTCGACGACGACTTCGAGGGCGTGCTCGAGCGCATCGCCGCCCTCGGCTACCAGGGCGTGGAGACCTACGGTCTGCACGGCCGCCCGGCGGCCGACGTGAAGCGGATGCTGAGCCGCACCGGCCTGACCCTCGTGAGCTCGCACGCGCCGTTCCCCTTCGGGGCGGAGGCCGCACGCATCCTCGACGAGTACGCCGAGCTCGGCGCCCCCAACCTCGCCTGGAGCATGGAGGCCGAGGAGTTCGACACGATCGACGCCGTCGAGCGCGGCCTCGAGCGCGTGAACGGGGGAGTCGAGGCGGCGAAGGCCTACGGGATGACCGTGGCGTATCACAACCACCACGCCGAGTTCCGGAACGTCATCGACGGCCGGAGCGCCTACGACCTGCTGCTCGAGCGGCTGCACCCCGACGCACGCGTCGAGTTCGACATGTACTGGGCGGCCGTCGGCGGGGCCTCACCGGCCGAGGTCGTGCGCTCGATCGGCCCGCGGCTGAAGTACGTGCACGTGAAGGACGGCCCGGCGCTGACCTACGGGGGTGACACGCTCGTGCCGATAGGGCAGGGAACGGTCGACGTACTCTCTGCCCTGCGCGAGCCCTCGTCGCTGGAGTGGCACATCGTCGAGCTGGAGACGCTCGACGTCGATCCGTTCGACGCCCTCGACGAGTCGTACCGGTACCTGACCGGCCACGGCGTGACGGCGGGTGCGCGATGAGCGCGCTGCGGGTGCTGTTCCTGGGCGGCGCCGGCATGATCGGTTCCGCTGTCGCGCGCGAGGCCGTGCAGCGGGGGATCGACCTCACGGTCGTGACTCGCGGCGAGCACCAGCGCACCCTGCCGCCGGAGGTCCATGCGATCCGCACCGACGTGCGGGACGCGGCGGCCCTCGATGCGTCGCTCGGCGGGGCCGAGTACGACGCGGTGGTGAACTGGGTCGGGTTCTCCCCGGCGCACGTGCTGCCCGACGTCGACCGTTTCGCCGGCCGCACCGGACAGTACGTGTTCGTCAGCACCTGCTCGGTGTTCGGGCGCCCGGTGCCGCAGCTGCCGATCACGGAGTCCAGTCCGCGTCGGCATCCGGTTTTCGGATACGCCCGCGAGAAGTTGGCCGCCGAGCTCACGCTGGAGGACGCGTATCGCGAGCGCGGACTGCCGCTCACGATCGTGCGGCCCATGCACACCTACGACGAGACCACGATGATCTTCCCCGTCACCTGGACCGCGATCGAGCGGATGCGGCGGGGCGAGGCTTCGGTCGTGCACGGCGACGGCACCTCGCTGTGGACGCTCACCCACTCGAGCGACGTCGCCCGGGCTCTCGTGCCGCTACTCGGCAACGCGCACGCGATCGGCGAGAGCGTCAACCTGGTGAGCGGCGACATCCTCACGTGGGACCAGATCCACACCACGCTCGCTACGGCCGCCGGCATCCGCGATCCGCAGCTCGCGCACTTCTCCAGCGAGTCGATCGGCCGCGAGGTGCCCGGCTGGGCCGAGGTGCTGCAGGAGGACTTCCGACACTCGATCCTCTTCGACACCGCCCAGCTGCAGCGGCTGGTGCCCGGCTACCACCCGCAGGTGTCGTTCTCGGAGGGCGCTCGCCGCATCGTCGCCTGGCATGAAGCGGATGCCGCGCGGCGCGACTTCGACGACGAGTTGTCGGGCGCGTTCGACCGCCTGATCCGGAACGGATGACATGACCGCCCTCTCGATCCAGCTGTACAGCGTGCGCACGGAGCTCGGGGAGCGACGGCCCGCCACCCTGCGGCGCCTGGCCGACCTCGGCTACGCGCGCGTCGAGCCGTACGACATCCTCAGCGACCCGGATCAGCTCGCCCGCGAACTCGCCGGAACCGGCCTCACCGCGCCGACCGCCCACGTCAAGTTGCTCGATGTGCCGCTCGCCCAGGCGCTCAGCGCGGCGCGCACGGTCGGCGTCGAGACGCTGATCCTGCCCTGGGCGGAGCCCGATCTGTTCAACGACCGCGCGGGGGTCGAGTCCCTCGCGGCGCGGATCAACCTGGCGGCCGAGCAGGCAGATACTCAGGGCCTGCGCGTCGGATATCACAACCACGACTTCGAATTCGCGGCGCAGATCGAGGGCCGCCCCGCGTGGGAGGTCCTGGTCGACCTGCTCGACGATCGGGTGGTGCTCGAGCTCGACACCTACTGGGCGAGCGTCGGGGGCGCCGACGTGTTCGAGCTCCTCCCGCGGCTGGGCGCCCGCATCCGATACGTGCATGTGAACGACGAGCCGCCGGAGCCCGACGATCCGCCCACGCTCGGCGTGCCGGTGACCGGGCGCATGCGCGAGGTCGTCGAGCTCGCCGCGCGCATGGTCGAGCTCGTGGTCGTGGAGGTCGTCGTCGACGGCGACCCGCTGCCCGCGGTCGAGCGCAACACCCGGTTCTTCCAAGGGGTGCTGGCATGACCGGCGGACCGGTGCGCGTCGGCATCATCGGCGCCGGCAACATCTCCGACGAGTACCTCACGACGCTCACAGCAGCGCCGGGCATCGAGGTGATCGGCGTGGCCGACCTCGACCTCGCCCGAGCTGCCGCGCAGGCCGAGAAGTACGGGGTGCCGTTCTCTGGAGACACCCCAGGGCTGCTCGCGTTGCCCGGCCTCGAGCTCGTGGTGAACCTCACGATCCCGGCCGTGCACGCGCAGGTCGCGCTCGACGCGATCGCCGCAGGCACGCACGTCTGGGGCGAGAAGCCGCTGACGCTCGATCGGGCCTCCGCCCGTGCCGTGCTCGACGCGGCGGAGGCGGCCGGGGTGCGGGTCGGCAATGCTCCCGACACGGTTCTCGGTCACGGCATCCAGCACTCGCAGCGACTCATCGCCGACGGGCGCATCGGCACCCCGCAGACCGTGCTCACCCTGATGCAGGGACCGGGGCCTGACGCCTGGCATCCGCGCCCGGATTTCCTGTTCGCCCGAGGCGCGGGGCCGCTCTTCGACATCGGCCCCTATTACGTGACCGCGCTGGCGCTGCTGCTCGGCCCGATCGAGTCGGTGCAGGCGCAGGGCCATCGCGCGTTCGACGTGCGCACCGTGCCGTACGGCGATCGTGCGGGCAGCAGCGTCCCGGTCGAGGTGTGGACACACGTCAGCGTGCTGACGCGCTTCCGCTCCGGAGTGGTCGGCACCTCGATCTACAGCTTCGACTCGCCCGTGCGGCGGCAGCTCTTCGAGGTCACAGGGTCGGGTGGCACGCTGACCGTGCCGGTGAGCGGCTTCGACGGACCCAGCGTGCTCGTGCCCTCGGGGCAGCCGCAGCCCGAAGCGGTCGACCTGATGCCCGACGCGTCGGGGAGGCTGCGAGGCGTCGGCGTCGTCGAGATGGCGGAGGCGATCCGCGCCGACCGCGATCCGCGGGCAAGCGGTGCTCTCGCGTTCCATGTGCTCGACACCATGCTGGCGATCGAGGAGTCGATCGAGGCGGGCGGGCCGGTCTCGGTGACGAGCGGTTTCGATCCGGTGCCCCCGCTGGATCCGCAGTGGGACGCGGCCACGGCCACCCGGTGACGGTAGCGCCGAGGACTTAGAATGGTCGCGACTGGTATGGTGCCAAGGCGTGCTGCACACGTACAGAGCTGTACGGTGCAGAGTGAACGACACATCCGAGGGGGCAGGGATGACGAGCAGCATCAGTGAGTCGCCGATTCGTGCGGACTACCCGGAGCCGTTGTGGATTCAGGCCGTGAATCTCATCAAGGTCGAGATCTCGTCGGGCCGGCTCACCGAGGGCATGCGACTTCCTCCCGAGCGCGAGCTGTGCACGCAGCTCGGCATCAGCCGGGTCACTCTGCGCAAGGCTCTGCTGCAGCTCGTCGAAGAGGGCGTGTTGAGTTCTTCGCACGGCCGCGGCTGGTACGTCGCCTCGGCGCCCGTCGCGAAGGAGTGGCCCAACAGCCTGGAATCCTTCAGCGAGACCGCGCGACGGATGGGCCTCGAGTCGACCTCGATCGTGCTCCGCGCCGAGACCGGCCATGCCAGCCTCGATGAGGCCGAGGCCATCGGCGTCGCCCCCGGTACCCCGATCTTCCGGCTGGACCGCATCCGCCTGCTGGATGCGGTGCCCATCGCCCTCGACGCCTCGGTCGTGCCGTCGGCTCTGCTGCCCGACGTCTCGAAGATCGACTTCGCGGTCGATTCTCTGTACGACCTGCTCGACGAATCCGGCTCCGGACCCCAGCGCGCCGACAGCACGGTCGAGGCCCGCGAGGCCGACGGTCAGGCCGCCGAGGCTCTCGGCGTCGCGGTCGGCAGCCCCCTGCTCGTGATGCGCCAGGTCGCGCACGGCCACGACGGACGCGTCGTCGCTCTGTCGACCATCCGCTACGTGGGAGAGCGCTACCGCCTCCGCACGGTCTTCACGCGGGGCACCGGCTCCGGGCGCTGACGCTCGCCAGTCGCGCGCGGAGCCGAGGGCCGGGCCTCAGCCAGGCGTGCCGTCGTGCCGTTTCAGCCACTCGATGATCGCCCGGTTCGTCTCCTCTGGCCTCTCCTGCTGGATCCAGTGGCCGCTGTCGAGGCGGACCTCCTCGACGTGAGGCACGAACTCCGCGAGGTTCGGCGATGGCGCGACCGCGTCGCGATCGCCCGAGATCATGAGGGCGGGCTGGTGGATGATCGGATCGACCTCCCCCAGCAGGTGCCAGTCGCGGTCGAAGTTGCGGTACCAGTTGATGCCGCCGGTGAACCCGGACTCCTCGAACGCTGTGACGTACACGGAGAGTTCGTCCGCGCTCAACAGGGGTTCCCCGAGCGGGGAGTCCGACAGTGCGAGCTCGATCATCGCGTTTCCGGGCTGCGGCGCCTGGAGGGGCTCGTTCCTGCGGTACAGGTTGCGGAAGAACCGCTCCGTATTCGCATCGAGCACCGCATCGGCGACGCCGGGCTGCCGGTTGAAGTGTACGAAGTAGTAGTCGCTGCCGAGCACCTCCTCCATGAACTCGAGCCACGGACGCTCGCCGCGCGCAGGGTAGGGCAGGCTCAGGCAGATCACCTTGTTCACCCTGGTCGGATGCAGCACGGTGAGGCTCCACACGACCATCGCGCCCCAGTCGTGGCCGACGAAGGTCGCGTCCGCATAGCCGTAGTGGTCGAGCAGCGCGACGAGATCGCCCGCCAACTGCGCGACGTCGTACGCCTCGACCTCTGCCGGGTGGGAGGAACCTCCGAAGCCCCGTTGGGTGGGCGCGATCACGTGATAGCCCGCCGCGACCAGCGCCGGCACCTGATGGCGCCAGGTGAAGGCGAGGTCCGGCCAGCCGTGGCAGAGCACGATGGGCCTGCCGGCGTTCTCGGGGCCGGCTTCGAAGACCTCGAGCGTCACGCCGTTCACGGCGATCAGAGTGGGCTCGGGGAAGGGGATGGAAGGAGTCAGTGTGTTCATGCTCTTCACGCTAGGGAGGTAAACAGGTCACCTGATGACCGGTTTATCTGGGAATGTTGTGCTCATGCGAAGCGATCGACTCGTGGCCATCCTGCTCATGCTGCAGCGCCGCGAACAGGTGACGGCCGCCGAGGTCGCCGCCGAGCTCGAGGTATCGGAGCGCACCGCGCGCCGCGACCTCGATGCACTCGCGCAGAGCGGCGTTCCGGTCTACTCGATCCAGGGCCGAGCCGGCGGATGGCGGCTGCTCGGTGGCGGCCGCACCGACCTTTCCGGGCTGACCGCGAGCGAGACCCGTGCCTTGTTCCTCGTCGCCGGCCCTGCCTCGACGGCGACCCCGGCCGTGAGGTCCGCGCTCCGCAAGCTCGTCCGCGCTCTTCCCGAGTCGTTCCGGGACGAGGCCGAGGCCGCGGCATCTTCGTTGATCCTCGACCCGCAGCAGTGGGGCGCCAGGCGGGCCGCGCAGCCGCCTCCGCGTTTTCTCGATGAACTGCAGGACGCCGTGATCCGCCGCGTGCGGGTGCGGCTCGGCTACGTCGACGGCGAGGGCGCGGAGTCCGAGCGGATCGTCCACCCACTGGGCATCGTCGCCAAGGGGCCGTCCTGGTATCTCGTCGCCTACACAGAAGGAGGCAGACGCACCTTCCGGATCGACCGGGTCTCGTCCGCTGCCCCGACCGACGAACCCGTCGTGCTCCCTGGCGCCGTCGACCTCTCCGAGAGCTGGCGGGAGATCGCCGACGACATCGACCGGCGGCGCACATCACGCGTCCAGATCCACGGCACCTGCGCGCCCGACGGGATCGACAAGCTCAGGCTCGCGGTCGGCGACAATCTCGAGACCATGGGCGTCACCGCTGACGGGCGTATCTCGGTCGTGATCCACGGGCCCAGCGAGTACGGGCTCGCGGGGCTTCTCTCCGGCCTCGTCGAATGGCTCGACATCACCGAGCCCGCCGGCGTGCGCGACCATCTTGCGGCCATCGGCCGGGCGCTCACGGAACGCTACGGCTGAACCCGCTCCTTCGAATCGCGCAACTGGTCGATTCGATCCGTGAAAAGCGACCAGTCGCGTGATTCGAAAGGTCTACAGCCGGCTCGCCAGGAACCAGGCACCGGCCACGGGCGGCTCGTGCAGGACGATGAAGCGCAGGTCCGGATGCCGCTGCGCCAGCAGTTCTCGCACGGCATCGGCCAGGCGCGGCTGCGCGGTGATCACGCCGCCGGCCGCGACGACCGCGTCGCCGACAGCACCGCGACGGCGCAGCTGATCGACCAGGCGCACGAGGTGCTCGGCACCGGCACGGATGACGTCGGCGGCGAGAGCGGAGCCCTCATCGGCCGCGCGGAACACGGCCGGTGCGTGCGGAGCCCAGCTCGCCATGGTCGGGTCGTCGTTCACGGCGCGGGCGAGCCGCTCGGCATCCGTCACGCCGAAGTCGGCCAGCAGGGCGCCGAGCAGTCCGTCGTCGGGCTCGCCGTCGTCGTGCGCGAGCAGCGCCGCTTTCGTGGCCTCGCGGACGAGCCCGGCGCCGCCGGCCTCGTCGCCGATCACCCAGCCCCAGCCCCCGGTGACGAGTGCGGCACCCGAGGGGTCGACGGCGACGCCGATCGCTCCGGTCCCGGCGATGAGCCCGAGTCCGGCGTCGAGACCGGCCGCGGGCACCAGCAGCGCGGCGTCGTTCACGCACCGCACCCGGCCATGGCCGCGGCTCCGCAGTGCGGCTTCGAGATCATGGGCGACCTCGGGGTTGTCCAGCCCCTGTGCGCCGATCACCAGCGCGCCGATCGAAGCGCCCGCGGGCAGAGCCCGCCCGAGCACCTCCACGAGCCAGCCCGCTGCGGCATCCGCCGGTTCGGCATCCCACTCCGCCGAGCTCATCACGACGTCGGCGACGAGTGTGCCGTCGGCCGTCGTCGCCCGCACGGCGGCCTTGGTGCCGCCCACGTCCATGCCGACGACGAGTCCCTCGTGAGCGAGGGCGTCATCGGGTGGGGTCACTGCGCGGCTCCGAGCTCTGCGCCGGCATCCGCTCCGGCCTCGACCTTGGTGTCGTCGTTGTGGAACACGAACTCCTCGATCTCGACCCCGCGCGATTCGGCGACGCGGGCCACCAGTCCCTGCAGGAACAGCGCTTCGAGCACCGCCCTCGCGTTGGCGGAGCTGTCGGTCAGCCGCACGACCTCCAGGTGGTCGGCGCTCTCGACGTCGTCGGTCGTCACGAGCACGACGCGGTGTCCGGCGGCGCTGAGCGTGCGCGCCACCCGGTGCTCGCGCTCGCTGCCGAACAGCACATGGGCGCCGTCGCCGGCCGACTCCATCGAGCCGTGCAGGTACTGGCGTGTGCCCATCGCACTCGCCGGGATGCGCGCGACCTCGCGGAACAGCAGCGCACCGGCCTCGGCGGAACCCGTCGATGGTCCGGCGCCGACGAAGTCGAGACTGGGCGCCGACGCGATCAGCGCGGCAGCGCGGTCGACGGAGGGCGCGAGCATGGTGTCAGTCTGGCGGAACAGCGCGGCGAAGTCGTGCCAGGCGGGATCGACCGTGCCCCCGGCCCACGCCTCGGCGAGCATGCTGACCGCCACGACCGTCGCGGTGTAGCCGATCGTCGAGGCATAGCTGTCGGGGATCGAGCCGAGGCCGACGAGGTGGGTGGCCAGGTCGGCGAGCGGCGACGGGACGGTGTTGATCACGGCGTAGCGGAGCGACTCGGGGACGGTCTCGAGCGCCGCGATCGTCTCGCTGCTGCGGCCGCTCTGCGAGACGCCGATGACCGGGTGGTCGCCGGTCGCGAGGGGCAGTGGCGTGCCCCCGGCATCCAGGCGCCAGGCGGTGATGCCGCGCTCACGCAGATGCCAGACCGCCGGGGCGGTCGCGGCGAGACTGGCGCCGATGCCGAGGAAGAGCGGTCCGACCTCGCCGAGCGCTCCTCGTGCGGCGAGAGCCTTGACCTGCTCCTCGATGCGCGGGATCGCCGTCGCGAGCGCGTCGGCCTGACCTGCGGTGGCCTCCGCGTAGCTGATGTATCCGTCCATGTCGTTCCTTGTGCTCGTCCGGTCAATGCCCGGCGTGGTGGTCGTGGTGTTCCGGCGTCATCGCGCAGTGGTCTGCGGCCGCCGGGATGTCGAGAGCGGGGTTGCGCCCGAAGAAGCCGTGCGGCTTGAGCACGAAGCCACAGGTGTCGACCGACATGATCGGCCAGTCCTCGACCCGGGGGAAGTGCGTGAGACCGAACGTGTGCCATAGCACGATGTCGGTGCCGTCGATCGAGCGGTCCGCCGCGACCCACTGCGGCAATCCCGCGCCACCCGGATGCAGGTTCACGAAATCGCCGGCCGGATACAGCTCGTCGGGCTCGTAGGCGGTGACCCACAGGTGCTTCGTGGTGAACGTCGCGCGCTTGTGGATGTCGGACTCGCTGTCGGCCAGCAGCAGCGGCTTGCCCTCGGGGAACAGCATCCAGCCGACCGGCTCGCCGAGGCGATTCTGCACCTCGGTGCTGCCGATGAACCAGGTGCGGCCGGTGAGGTTGTCGGCGATGCGCTGCGCCTCGGACTCGGTGCGCAGCCGCGTGATGCTCTGCGTGAAGCCGGTGCCGTGCGGGTTGTCCCCGCCACGCGGCACCGCGACCGCTTCGATCTCGTCCACCGCGTTCGCGAGGCCGTCGATCGCGACGTCGAGGCGCGCGCTGAACAGGTGCTGGTGGTTCGGGGCGCCGAGTCCCGGAGCGACCTCGGTCGCGTACGGGTAGCCCTTGCCGGGGTGCGCCGAGGTGAAGACGATGCCGGTGGCCTTGACCTCGAACTCGATGGTGCCGTCGAGTCCGAAGTACCAGTAGAAGCCGTAGTCGTAGTTGCCCACGGTCATGAAGAAGCTCACCACGAGGCGGCGGTTGCGGCGGGTCTCGGACGAGCCGTTCCAGTTGTCGGAGTGCTTCCAGAGCACGCCGGCATCCTCCTCATGGATGCAGATGGCCTGACGGACGATGCGGGCGTCGCCGTCGTTCCCCGCCACCACCGCGTCGAGATAGGTGATGTTGCCGACGCAGTCGCAGCCCAGCTCGAGTGAGTTCGCGAAGCCGCCGAACAGGTACTCGCCGCCGTCGAAGAAGTTCTGGAACCAGCGCTGCGGGCTCGGGTCGCCGTAGGGCACGACCATCTCGGCGATCGAGGCGCGGTACAGCACAGAACGCTGCTCGTCGCCGTCGGCGATCGACACGTCGTGCAGCACGAGGCCCTCTCGCTGGTCGAACGACACCTGCACCCGCCAGCCCGCCCAGTCCAGCACGCCGTTCTCGTCGATCGCGAAGCTCGGGCCCTGCGGCTGGGTGATCTCGATCGGCTTCAGCCCCGCGCGATCCGGTCCGCGCCAGGAGGCCAGGTGGTAGTTCCCGTCCTCCTGCGGCACCGGGAGGTCGACGTAGTCGATCACGTCGAGCACCTCGCCGGTGACCACGTCGACCATGACCGTGACTCCATCGACCGGGTGCGCCCAGCCGAGGTCGTCGGGGGTGCGCTGCACGAACGTGAAGCAGCGCTGGATGCGGCGGCCGCGCTCGTCGTCGGCGAGCACGCCGCCCGAGAGGGGGTTGACCCGCAGCTGCGAGAGATCGGTGAGTCCGCGTTTGGCCATCGCCGCGATCCAGCGCTCATCCTGGTGCACGACCTCCTCGACGTAGCCGAACTCGCGGAGCACCACGGGCACGGCGCCGTCGACCTGCGGGTCGAGCTGACGGGAGGAGACCACGGCGCCCGCGGAGGGATCGACCACGACGTCGTGCGAGATGCCCGTGACCATGTCGATCAGGAAGCTGCGCACGAGTCGCGGCAGCCGCTCACCCGCGAGGAGGCGTCGCTTGTCGGGGGTCGCGAGGCCGACGTAGGAGTAGTGCGTGTCGGCAGAGGCGATCCCCGCGGATTCGAGGGCGGCGCGGTTGGCGGCGATCTCCTCGGCAGTCAGCGTCGCGAGCAGCGCGTTCGCGCCGGACGGCAGTGTGGTGGTCATCCTCGGGTGTCTCCTTGTCCTTCGACGGCGGTGTCGGATGGCGGTTGTCTTCCAGTGTTTTGGGCGGTTCAGCGCTCGAGCCGCACCGGCTCCCAGGTGCCCGAGCGCATCGCGCGGTAGCAGGCGTCGAGGATGCAGTTCACGATCCAGCCGTCCTCGAACGTCTCCATCGGCGTGGTGCCGGCGGCGTAGTGGTCGATGAAGTGCCGCATCTGCTGCGAGAACCCGTAGGCGCGGGTCTCCTCCGGCACAGGGTGCACCCACCCGGTCTCGGCATCCGCCTTCTCGACCAGGTAGCCGACCGGCTTCTCGATGAAGCCCCAGACCGGGGTGACCGAGGTGTCGGTGACGAGACGGCCGGCCGTGCCGGTGAATTCGTGGCGCAGCTGCATGCCGCCCTTCTCGGTCCACGACGACTCGATGATCGCGAGCTGGCCGCCGGCGAACTTCAGCAGAGCGACGGCGGTGTCCTCTCCGGTGGTCTTGTCGGTATGCACCATGGTCGAGCCCCAGGCGAAGACCTCGGTCACCGCATTGTCCTTGCCGAAGAAGTGCCTGGCCGACTCCACGGTGTGGCAGCCCATGTCGAGCAGCGCTCCGCCGCCCGCGGTCTCGGCGTCCCAGAAGTGCGCGGCGTGCGGACCGGAGTGCGCCTCGCGGGCGCGCATCGTGAGCAGCTCGCCGATGCCGCCGGCCTGGGCCATCTCGTGGGCCTTCTGCACGTTCGGGGAGAACACCGAGCTCTCGGCGTAGCCGTGCCAGACGCCGGCGTCCTCGACGATGCGGAGGATCTCGGCGGCCTCGGCGCCGGTGCGGGCGAGCGGTTTGGTGCAGATGATGCCCTTGCCCGCCGCGGCTGCGATGCGCACCGCCTCGACGTGGGCCTCGTTGGGCAGGGCCACCACGACGACGTCGATGTCGGGATTCGCGCACAGTTCGGCGATGTCGGTGTAGGTGTGCGGGCTGCTCCAGCGCTCGGCGAAGCGGGCGGCGCGGTCGGCGTCGCGGGAGAAGTTCGCCGCCAGGATCCCGTCGCGCACATCGAGCAGGGAGTCGGCGTACGAGTCTGCGATGAACCCGGAGCCGAGGATGCCGACACGAATCACTGGAGCCTCCTTCAGGCCTGTTGTCCACAAGATACCACTTGTCTTAGAACTGTCTACCATTTTTCCATACCTCTTGCTACCGCATTGAGACCTATATATGCTGACCAGCACCACGCGCCGCCGCAATGGTGTGGCAGATCCTCCCGAGATCGCGCGTCCTTTCAGAGAGAAGGTCATGATGCGCAAAGCCACAGCACCGCTCGCCGCCCTCGCCGTCACCACGCTCGCGCTCGGGCCTCGCCGGGTGCGCCACGGGAGGAGGGGGAGAGGATGCCGACTCGGTCACCCTCACCCTCGGCACCTGGCGCACCGAAGACGCCGCGATGTGGGAGAGCGACATCATCCCCGCGTTCGAGAAGAGCCATCCCGGCATCAAGGTCGAGTACGCGCCGATCGACACCAACGACTACAACGCCGCGATCCAGTCGCAGATCGACGGCGGCACCGGACCCGACGTGATCATGTGCCGTCCGTTCGACGTGAACCGCTCCTGGATCGACAAGGGCTACTTCGAGCCGCTCGACGGACTCGACGCGATCGGCTCGTTCCCGGAGTCGGCGCTCGCCGCGTGGGAGGGCGACGACGGCACGCCGTACTGCGTGCCCGTGGCATCCGTCCTCGCCGGCTTCTACTACAACACCGCGATCTTCGACGAGCTCGGACTCGACATCCCGCAGACGCAGGACGAGTTCGTCGAGGTGCTCGACGCGATCAAGGAGGACGGCACCTACGCGCCGCTCGCCCTCGGCAGCGCCGACGGCTGGCAGCTCGCCTACAACATGCTGTACCAGGTCGGACCGAACGCCTGGAAGGGCGAGGAGGGCCGCCTCGGCCTGATCGACGGATCGAAGAAGCTCACCGACCCCGAGTTCGTCGAGGGCTTCGAGGTCTTCGACTCGTTCAAGGACTACCTGCCGAACGGCTACGAGTCGATCTCCTACGAGGACATGACCCAGCTGTTCACGCTCGGCCAGGCGGCGATCCTGCCCGACGGCTCCTGGCAGATCACGCAGGTCACCTCCACCGGCCTCGACGTCGGGGTGTTCGGCGCCCCGCCCGCCGAGGAGGGCGGCCAGCGGTACCAGCAGGAGATGGCCGACATGGCCTTCGGCCTGAACGCCGCCGGAAAGAACAAGGAAGCCGCGACCGAGTTCGTCGAGTGGCTGGGCACGAGCGAGTTCCAGCAGCTCTACGTGAACAAGCTGCCGGGCTTCTTCTCGATGGGATCCGAGCCGGTCAAGTACGACAACGCCCTGGCTCAGGACTTCGCCGACCTGAAGGAGGGCGCCGAGCTCACCTCCCGCCTGGCGCTCGACCGTCTGAGCGCCGGTCAGCCCCCGCTCGACGACGAGATCTGGCGCGTCGCGCAGCTCATGTTCAACAGCGGACTCTCCGCCGAGGAGGCGACGGCCGAACTGCAGAAGGGCCTCGACTCCTGGTACACGCCCGCGCCGTGAGGCACCGCCGGGGGCGGGTCTTCCGCCCCCGGCATCCCCCCGTTCCCCGAGGGAGAGCATCCGCATGATCCGCACCCCCGCCCGGTACCGCCTGCTGGCGATGTTCGTGCTGCCGGCGCTCGTCGTCTATGTGGCGTTCGCGGTCTATCCGCTGCTGAGCTCGGTCTTCCTCAGCTTCTTCGAGTCGAGCGGACAGACGAGCGCGTTCGTCGGCGTCGCCAACTACGTCGACCTGTTCACGAACCCGACCACCAGCGCCCGGTTCTGGAATGCCCTCGGCAACAACGTCGAGTTCTTCCTCATCCACCTGCTCGTCGAGCTGCCGGTGGGTCTGCTCATGGCGGCGCTGCTCACGTCGGGGCGGCTGCGCCGCTCGGTCGGCCTGTACCGCACGCTGCTGTTCGTGCCGGCGACGCTCTCGGTCGTGATCGTCGGCTTCATCTGGCGGCTCATCATCAACCCGCTCTGGGGCGTCGTCGACTTCCCCCTGCTGGGTCTCGAGTCCACTGCCCTGCCGACGATCTCGCTGATGTCGGTCTGGCAGTACATCGGCATCCCGATGATCTTCCTCTACACAGCACTGCTCGCGATCCCCGACGACGTGATCGAGGCCTCGCGTATCGACGGGGCCGGCGCGTGGACCGCGTTCTGGCGCATCAAGTTCCCGCTCATCGCCCCGCAGTTCGGGCTGATCGTGATCCTCACCTACATCTGGACGTTCAACGGCTTCGACATCGTCTACGCGCTGAACGGATCGGCGCCGGGACCGAACTACTCCACCGACATCCTCGGCACCTTCTTCTACCGCTCGTTCTTCGGATCCAGCGGACAGGTCGCCGACCTCGACCTCGGTGCGACCGTCGCGTCGGTCATCTTCCTCCTCATCCTGGTGACGACCGCCGCCTACTTCTGGGTCGTGCAGCGCCGACTGAAGTCCTACGAGCTCTAGGAGCGCATGATGGCCACCGACACCCTTTCCCGGCCGGCGACGGCTTCCGCCCCGGCATCCGCGCCCCGCACGCGTCCGCGCCGCCTCGCCGACGTCTTCGCCGGGGGCGGCGTGCACCTCGTGTTGATCGTGATGTCGATCTTCTCGGTCGTGCCGATCCTCATCGTGCTGATGAACTCGTTCAAGACGACGCAGGGGATCTTCGGTTCGCCGTTCGCGCTGCCGGATGCCGAGACGTTCAACCTGCAGGGCTACATCAACGTGTTCACGCGGGGGAACTTCTTGCTGAACTACCAGAACAGCCTCATCGTGACGCTGACGACGATCATCCTCACCATCGTGCTGGGCACGCTCGCCGCGTGGGCGCTGGTCGAGTACACGGTGCCGATCACTCCGGTGCTCGCGGGATTCTTCGTGGTCGGCATCATGCTGCCGATCCGCCTCGGCACCGTGCCGCTGATCAAGATCATGACGTCGACCGGCCTGATGGACACGCTGACCGCCCTGATCTTCGTCTACACGGCGATGCAGCTGCCGCTCGCGATCGCACTGATGACGACGTACTTCCGTGCGGTGCCCACCGAGCTCAAGGAGGCCGCGCGCATCGACGGCGCGGGGGAGTGGCGCACGCTCTCGATCACCCTGCCGATCGTGCGGGTCGGCATCGCGGCGGTCGCCTCGATCACGATGTTGCCGGTGTGGAACGACCTCTGGTTCCCGCTGATCCTGGCGCCCAGCAAGGAGAACCAGACCGTGACGCTCGGCGTACAGCAGTTCGTCGGGCAATTCCAGAACGACTATCCGGCGCTGCTCGCCTCGCTGACCCTCGGCGCCGTGCCGCTCGTCATCCTCTTCGCCGTGTTCTCCCGGCAGTACATCGCCGGTCTCACCAAGGGCTACGGCAAGTAAGCCGGCCCGACCACCCCTCGCCACCGATTCAAGGAGTCATCATGACCATCGCGACCATCGATCCGAGCACCGGCGAGCTGGTGCAGGAGTTCCCCGCGCACACGGCCGAGCAGGTGGAGCAGATCCTCGCGAGAGCGGATGCCGCGAACGCGGTCATGGCGCAGACGACCTTCGCCGAGCGGTCGGAGTGGATGCACCGCGCCGCCGACCTGCTCGACGCCGACCTCGAGCAGGCCGCGGGCCTCGCGGTGCTCGAGATGGGCAAGACGCTCGGCACCGCGAAGTACGAGGTGACGAAGTCGGCGAACGGCATGCGCTGGTACGCCGACCACGCGGAAGAGTACCTGGCGGCCGAGGAGCCCGTGCCCGCGGCATCCGTCGGGGCATCCGCTGCTCGCGTCGAATTCCAGCCGCTCGGCACCGTGCTGGCCGTGATGCCCTGGAACTACCCGTTCTGGCAGGTCATCCGCTTCGCCGCCCCCGCGCTGATGGCCGGGAACACCGGACTCCTCAAGCACGCGTCGAGCGTGCCGCAGACCGCTCTGTATCTGGGGGAGCTGTTCGAGCGGGCCGGGTTCCCCGCCGGTGCCTTCCAGACCCTGCTGATCGAGGGGGCTGCGGCATCCGCTCTGCTCGACGACCGGCGTATCCGTGCCGTCACGCTCACGGGTTCGGTGGGCGCCGGCGCGGCCGTGGCGTCGGCGGCCGGGCGCAACATCAAGAAGAGCGTGCTGGAGCTCGGCGGAACGGATGCCTTCGTGGTGATGCCGTCGGCCGACATCGCGCGGTCGGCGCAGATGGGCGCGGCCTCGCGCACGCAGAACAGCGGCCAGTCGTGCATCTGCGCCAAGCGGTTCTTCGTGCACGCCGACGTCTATGACCAGTGGCTCGAGGCCTTCGTGTCGCACATGAGCGCGACCACCGCCGGCGACCCGCGGGCAGAGGGCACGGGCTTCGGCCCGATGGCGACCGCGCAGGTGCGCGCCGACGCGCACGAGCTGGTGGCGGATGCCGTCGCCAAGGGCGTCACGGTGCGGACCGGTGGCGAGCTGCCCGACGGACCCGGCTGGTTCTACCCGGCGACGGTGCTCACCGACGTGACGCCCGAGATGCGCATCTTCCGCGAGGAGTGCTTCGGCCCTGTCGCGTGCGTGTACAAGGTCGCGTCGATCGATGAGGCCATCGCCGCGGCGAACGACTCGGACTTCGGTCTCGCCGCGGGCGTCTGGTCGACGGATGCCGACGAGATCGCTCGGCTGCAGAAGGAGCTGGAGTTCGGCAGCGTCTTCGCGAACGGCAACTCCGCGTCGTTCTTCGGGCTGCCGTTCGGCGGCGTGAAGGACTCCGGCTACGGGCGCGAGCTCGGCTCGTTCGGCATCCGCGAGTTCGTGAACGCGAAGACGGTGTGGACGGCCTGACGACCCTGGCGGCTGCTCCGGTGGCGCCCGTTCGCGAGGGTTCGCCTTCGCGAACGGGCGTCGCCGTCCATATGGCGACGGCCGCGGGAATGCTGGCGCTCATGGTGCCGGTCCTGTTCGCCGGCCACGCCTCGCTGGCGGGTATCGGCGCGACGTTCGCGTACTTTGCGTGGGCGGCGGTGGCCGCGGGGTGGGCGCGGCGCCGGGGAGGCGATGTCGTTCGTGGCGCCGTCGGTGACCCGTTCGCGATGGGACTGCTGATGGCCGTTCCGTATCTTGCACTCGCATTCGGCGGGCACGCCCACGGCGGCGGGGAGACCGCGCAGAGCGGGCCCGTCTCGATGGTGATCATCGGCGTGCTGATCGTCGGGGGATGGGTGGCCCTGCGCGCGGGCGGAGCGAGGGCGGACCGCGGGGGACGGGTCGGTTTCTGGTCGTGCCTGGTGATGTTGCTCGGGATGCTCGTCGCCATGGGCGTCTCTGCCGCCTAGGTGCGCTCCCTCCATCGTCACCGGGGTTGCTTGCGGAGTGCCACGGCGATACCGGCGTCGAGCACGAACAAGACGCACATGGCCATGGCGGAGCGCCGATGATCGCCGCGCACGTACTCGCCTGCGAACACGAGGTGGAGCAGGCTTCGACATGCGACGGCACGCCACCTGGATCGTGACGATCGAGTGGCGATGATCGCGATGCCGAGGCTGAGATCTGCCGCTCCGAGGACTCGGGTGCGTGCCACGCCGGTGCCCGTGAGTCCGAGCCATCGTCGGCCCGTTTCCGGAGCGAAGGTCAGCAGGCCGCCGAGAACCGCCGATACAGTGCCGACTCCGTCGGCGGCGAGGCAGAGGAGAGCGTTCGAGGGAGCCCGCATGACAGAACTCTACGCTCGCGACGTCGTGGAGTTTCGGGTGACCGACGCGATCTCCGCGTCGGAGCCTCCGAGGAATGCGGCGAGGCTTCTGCCTTCCGCGACGAGCGCGGGAGCGTCGTCACCCAACTCCCCGTGGGGGCGGATGCGCACCACATCCCCCTCAAGGGTCCACGTGCCGCGGAAGTATCCATCACTCAGGAACGTCCCGGAACGCGCGCCCGTTCCCGGTGGCAGCGGCACACGCTGGGCGGAGTCGATGATGCGGCCGCGGTCGCGGTGCGACAGGAGCACATTGTCGTACTCGGGCAGGAGCCTCGGCGAGGCCGGATGATCGGCAGCGGGGCGCGGGGCGTCGGGAAGGTCATACAGCAGCTGCCCCTTCTCCGACGCGAACGTCATCAGTTCCGGCGCGAGACGGTCGAAGACTTCTCGAAGCCCGGTAAGACCCGACCAGGCCTGCGCATCGTTCACCGAACCCGGCCCGAATGCCGCCAGGTAGCGGAGCACGACGGCGTCGACCGAGGGTTCCGGATCGAGAGGGCTCCTCACCCATTCCTCCAGAAGCGCGAGCTGTGCTGCGCCCTGCGACACCCCCCAGAGGCCCCGCGGTGTCGGCTGCACGGTGGGCAGCAGGTAGCTGACCGCATACGCCATGGCATCCGCATCGATCTCCGGCCAACGCTCGCGGAACAGCCCGCGAAGCTCCACGCGGGTGCGCGGCCGCTCGGCCAGCAGCTCACGGCCCCAGCGAGTCACCTCCGCCTCCTGCTCTGCCGTGATCATGCTGCGGAAGCCGCCGCAGAATCCTCGGATGATCGCCGGCTCCGTGAGCGGGCGGAGGCGCAGTGCGTCGTCCGCCGTGACCAGGTGCACGGTTCCTCGCATGAGGGTCGTTCGCACGAGGGTCCGATCCTCGATCGCCCGCGACAGGTCGTCGGGCGCGAAGTCGCGAAGGCGGGACCACAGGCCGACGTACGGCGCCAGCGGCGCCTGGCCCTGCATTCCGACCAGGTGCCGCACCGTCTCGACCGTCGAGTGCGTCCCCCCGCTCGAGGAGCGACTGCCGTGCGAGCAGCGCCCTGTTCAGCGCGCGGTCGCTGAGGATCGGACCGGCCATGATCAGCGGTGCCCGTCGAAGAAGCGGCGCATGTCCGCCACGAGGATCTCGGGCACCTCGAGCGCGGGGAAGTGCCCGCCCGAGTCGTGCTCCGTCCAGGATTCGAAAGCGGATGCCGGGTCCACCACGCTTCGCACGGAGAGATCGGCGGCGAAGATCGAGGCCGCCGCAGGCGGAGCCGGAGGAGCCTCCCACCCGCCGGAGGCCGCGGTGTCAGCCTCTGCGTATCCGTCATCGCCCGCGTGCTCGGCGCCCTCGCCGCTCGCGGCAGCATCCGCCATCGCCGCGAACTGCCGATACACCTGCATCCCTTCATACAGCGCGTGCGCAGAGGACCAGCCCGACTGCGTGAACCAGAAGATGCTCACGGTGGTCAGCAGGCGGTCGATGTCGACGGCGTCCTCCGGCAGTGCAGCGGCCGGGTCGGTCCATTCGCGGAACTTCTCGACGATCCACGCGAGCTGCGCCACCGGGGAGTCGTTCAGTCCGTAGGCCACCGTCTGCGGCCGCGTGGCCTGGATGTGCAGGTAGCCGGCGCCGTCATCGCGGAAGGTGTTGAATCGGGCAGCGCGCGCCTGCTCTCCTTCGGGCAGCGCGTCGACGGGAAGCGCGGGCCCCAGCGGGAACGGGCTGGGCCCGTTCACATGCGTCGCGATGATCCGGCCCGGTGCCACCATCGGCAGCATCCCCACGATCCCCGATCCGACATCGGTGCCGTGCGCCAGGAAACGCTCATAGCCGAGCCGACCCATGACCTCGGCCATCGCTCCGGCGACGCGCAGCAGGTCGCCCCATCCGGCATCCGCCAGAGGAGAGAAGCCGTAGCCCGGGAGGGAGGGGATGACGACGTGCACGGCATCCTCTGCCTTCCCGCCGTGGGCCACCGGATCGGTGAGCGGTCCGATCAGGTCGACGAACTCGACGAAGGAGCTCGGCCAGCCGTGCAGGAGGAGGAGAGGCCGGGCCCCCGGCACCTCCGAGCGGACATGCACGAAATGGATCTGCTGGGCGTCGACCTCGGTGACGTAGTGCGGCAGCTCATTGAGGTGAGCCTCCTGCTTCCGCCAGTCGAATCGATCACGCCAGTACTCGGCGAGTGGGCGGAGATAGCTGGTGGGGATGCCTCGATCCCAGCCTGTACCACCGAGGTCGCGAGGCCAGCGGGTCAGCGTGATCCTCTGGTGGAGATCGGCGATCGCCTCGTCGGAGACCTCGATGCGGAAGGGGCGGATGCTGCGCGTGTCATTCGTCATGATCCGACGGTAGAATCTATTGCGGAACGTTAGCTTCCGCAATCCAGAAGACACTGAGATCATGTTGAAGACATCGGAACGACTCCTCCAGATCCTCTCCCTCCTGCAGGTCCGTCCCTTCTGGCCGGGGCGCGCGCTGGCCGAGCGGCTGGAGGTCTCGACCCGCACGATCCGGGCGGATGTCGAGAGGCTCCGTGAGCTCGGCTACCCGATCCAGAGCACCCCGGGGGTCGCCGGCGGTTATCAGCTCGGCGCCGGAGCCGCCCTGCCCCCTCTCCTTCTGGACGACGATGAGGCGATCGCCGTGGCGCTCGGGCTCAGCACCGCCGCCGCCGACGGATCGATCGCCGACCTCGAGGAGGCCTCTCTTCGCGCCTTGGCCAAGATGTACCAGGTGCTTCCCTCGCACCTCCGGCATCGCATCTCGACAGTGCAGTCGACGGTCGTCCCGGTCCCCGCGCATGGACCCGCGGTCGAGCCCGATGTCCTCCTCACTCTCGCCTCGGCGTGCCGCGACGCTGTGCAACTGCGATTCGACTACCGCACGCATTCGGACACGGCGTCGCGGCGGATCGTCGAGCCCTACCGGTTGGCACTGCGCGCCGGGCGCTGGTACCTGCTCGCCTTCGACCTCGAACGCGACGACTGGCGTACGTTCCGCGTGGACCGGCTGACCCCGCGCATCCCGATGGGTCGGCGGTTCACGCCTCGCGAGCTGCCCGCGGAAGGTGCCGCGGATCACGTGGATCGTGGGGTCGCCTCCGCGCCCTGGGGATTCCGGGCCAGCGTCGTGATCCACGCACCGGCCGCCGTGGTCGCAGAGCGGCTGCCGCGAGCGGCGGGCGTGGTCACGGCTCGCGATGAAGAGTCCTGCGTTCTTGAGAGCGGGTCGGACGACCCCGCTGCCCTGCTGCGATACCTGAGCATGCTCGACCTCGACTTCTCGGTCGCCGACGACCCCGCGCTCGCCGCGGAGGCACGCCGACTGGCCGAGCGCTTCGCGCGCGCGGCCGGGGCCTGACTCGCCGTCGCCTCACCGACAGCCGGTCCACGCGGACGTACGCCAGTCGTCAGAGCGCCGTATCCGGCAGCAGCGGCCGCATGAACGTCCGTTCATAGCGCACGACGCATCCGCTCTCGTCGCGGATGCGATCGGCGGCGACGAATTCCGGGTCGACGCCGAAGCGCTCTCGGTAGATCTCGTACTCCGCGAAGGAGGGGAAGGTGAACAGTGCGAGGGCTTCGTCGCTCTTGCCCTCCGACGGCAGGAAGTAGCCGTGATGCATGCCGCCGTGCCGGGTGACGAGCTCCATCCAGGCTTGGGCGAACTCCTCGAACGCCTCGATCTTGTCGGGGTCGACCGTGTACGTCACGACGCAAGTGATCACGGGGCCACGATACTCGCGCCGCGGACAGGGGTTTCGGGAATACCAGGGTGGGGTATACAGTTGTCTCAGATACCCCGGTGGGGTATCTCAAGATCGAGGAGATGACATGGCGACGAACGAGTACCAGGTGACGGGCATGACCTGCGGACACTGCGAGATGTCGGTCCGCGAAGAGGTCGGCCAGATCGCGGGAGTCGAAGACATCCGGGTGAGCGCCCAGAGCGGTCTGCTCTCCGTGACGTCGGCCGCGGACATCGACGACGCGCAGATCCTCGCCGCTGTCGAAGAGGCGGGCTACTCGGCGGTCCGGGCGTCATGAAGACCGGCGCGCGGCTGGCGCTCTTCGGAGCGGGATTGGCGGTGGCGTTCGGCGGAGCCTTCGGCATCGCCGCAGCCGTGGCGCCGGACGAGATCGTTGCAGCATCCGAGAACGGGAGCGACATGGACGAGCACGGAGAAGGACACGAGACGGAGTCGGCGTCCTCGGCATCCGAACTGGCCGGCGCGTTGAAGGGTCTTGCGATCAGCATCGACGGATACGTGCTCTCTCCGATCACCGCCCCGGCGACTGTCGGCGAAGCCGGGGAGCTGAGCTTCCAGATCCAGGATGCGGACGGCGAGCCCGTGACCTCATACACGACCGCGCACGACAAGGACCTCCACCTGATCGTGGCGCGATCCGACGGAAGCCGTTTCGAGCACGTGCACCCGGTGCTCGACACCGCCACCGGCACCTGGTCGGTGCCCTGGCAGTGGGCGGATGCCGGAACCTACCGGGTGTTCGCCGACTTCACGACGGGCGGAGAGGATGCCGCGAACCTCACTCTTTCGCGTCTCGTCCAGGTCGCCGGTGCCTTCGCGCCGGTCGAGTCGCAGCCGAGCAAGATCGACGAGGTCGACGGCTTCACGGTCTCGCTCGAAGGTGACGTGGTGACCGGCTCCGCCAGCGAACTGGCGATCACGATCTCTCGAGACGGCCAGCCCGTCACAGAGCTCGAGCCGTACCTCGGCGCCTTCGGACACCTCGTGGCTCTGCGCGAGGGCGATCTCGCCTTCCTGCACGTGCACGCCGAGGGCGACGAACCCGCAGCCGGCGACACCGCAGGGCCCGAGATCGTCTTCTTCGCCGAGGCGCCGACAGCCGGACGCTACCTGTTGTACCAGGACTTCCAGGTCGACGGCGTGGTGCACACGGCCGAGTTCGTGGTCGACGCAGAGCACGGGGATCACTCATGACCACCTCCGTGCCCCCGGTGGTCGGATCCGGTGTGGAGCTGGAGATCGGCGGGATGACCTGCGCCTCGTGCGCGATGCGGATCGAGAAGAAGCTCAACAAGCTCGACGGGGTCACGGCGACCGTGAACTACGCGACCGAGAAGGCCAAGGTCATCGTGCCGGAGGGGTACGACCCGGCCGCGCTCATCGCCGAGGTCGAGAAGACGGGCTACACCGCGGTGATGCCCGCACCGAAGGGGCAGAAGCCCGAGGCGGGCGGCGGCGAGGGAGACCCGGAGCTGCGCTCGCTGCGCCACCGTCTGATCGGCTCGATCGTGCTGACGATCCCGGTCATCGCGATGGCGATGATCCCCGCGCTGCAGTTCACGTACTGGCAGTGGGCGTCGCTCGCGCTCGCCGCACCCGTGATCGTGTGGGCGGCATGGCCGTTCCACCGGGCGGCATGGATGAACCTGCGGCACGGTGCGGCGACGATGGACACGCTCATCTCGATGGGCACCTCGGCTGCGTTCCTCTGGTCGCTGTACGCGCTGTTCCTCGGCACGGCCGGTATCCCGGGTATGACGCATCCGTTCGAGTTCTCGCTCGCGCCGTCCGACGGCGCCGCGAACATCTACCTCGAGGTCGGCGCGGGCGTGACGATGTTCATCCTCGCCGGGCGCTACTTCGAGAAGCGCTCGAAGAAGCAGGCGGGGGCCGCGCTGCGGGCATTGCTCGAACTCGGGGCGAAAGACGTGTCGGTCGTGCGCGACGGTGCTGATGGAAAGACCGTGGAGGGGAAGATCCCCGTCGAGGACCTGCGCGTCGGCGACGAGTTCATCGTGCGGCCGGGGGAGAAGATCGCGACCGACGGCACCGTGGTGTCGGGCACGTCGGCGGTCGACGCCTCGATGCTGACGGGGGAGTCGGTGCCGGTCGAGGTCGCATCGGGCGACTCTGTCACCGGCGCCACCACGAACGTCGGCGGCCGGATCGTGGTGCGCGCGACGCGCATCGGATCCGACACGCAGCTGGCGCAGATGGCCCGGCTCGTCGAAGACGCCCAGACCGGCAAGGCCGAGGTGCAGCGTCTCGCCGACCGGATCTCCGGGGTCTTCGTGCCGATCGTGATCGTCATCGCGGTCGCCGCGCTCGGGGGCTGGTTGGGCGCGGGCTTCCCGGTCGCCGCCGCGTTCACCGCGGCCGTCGCGGTGCTCGTGATCGCGTGCCCGTGCGCGCTGGGTCTCGCGACCCCGACGGCGCTGCTGGTCGGCACCGGCCGCGGTGCGCAGCTCGGCATCCTGATCAAGGGACCCGAGGTGCTGGAATCCACCCGCACCGTCGACACGGTCGTGCTCGACAAGACCGGCACGGTCACCTCGGGCAGGATGACGCTGGTCGATGTGGTGGTGGAGCCGGGCACCGCTCGTGCCGAGCTGTTGCGTCTGGCCGGTGCTCTGGAGGATGCATCCGAACACCCCATCGCTCAGGCGATCGCCAAGGGCGCGACGCAAGAGATCGGCGCGCGGCCGGCCGTCGAGGGCTTCACGAACCTCGAGGGCAAGGGCGTGCAGGGCGTCGTCGACGGTCACGCGGTGCTCGTCGGCCGTGAATCGCTGCTCGCCGAGTGGTCGATTCGGCTCAGTCCCGAGGTCGCCCAGGCGAAGGCGGATGCCGAGGGCGAGGGCAAGACGGTCGTGGCGGTCGGCTGGGACGGCGAGGCCCGCGGCATCCTGATCGTGGCCGACACGGTCAAGGCGACCAGCGCCGAGGCGATCGCGCAGCTCAAGGCGATCGGTCTGACCCCGGTGCTGCTCACGGGCGACAACGAGGCGGTCGCGCGGCGGATCGCCGCGGAGGTGGGGATCGAGGAGGTCATCGCCGAGGTGCTCCCCGCCGACAAGGTCGACGTCGTCCGCCGCCTTCAGGAGGAGAGCAAGGTCGTCGCGATGGTCGGCGACGGCGTCAACGACGCTCCCGCCCTCGCGCAGGCCGACCTGGGCCTCGCGATGGGCACCGGGGCGGATGTCGCGATCGAAGCATCCGACATCACCCTCGTCCGCGGGGATCTGCGGAGCGCGGTCGACGCGATCCGGTTGTCGCGCAAGACGCTCAGCACCATCAAGACGAACCTGTTCTGGGCCTTCGCCTACAACGTCGCGGCGATCCCGGTCGCGGCGCTGGGGATGCTGAACCCCATGCTCGCGGGCGCGGCGATGGCACTGTCGAGCGTCTTCGTGGTGGGGAACAGCCTGAGGTTGCGCGGGTTCACGAGCATCGCGCGGGGTTGATCGCGAGGCGAACTCCGCAGAACGACACGAACTTCGCAGGGATCCGCACGGAACTCTGCGAAGTTCGTGTTGTTATGCGAAGTTCCGGCTTCGCTCGTGTGACAGATTGAAGCGGTGAACACTTCCGTCCCGCTGGCACCCCCCGCCCGCACGCTCCTCGTCGGCTTCGGCAAGCTCGGAGCCCGTCTCGCGCCGCGCCTGCTCGCGGACGGCGGCGAGGTCTTCGCGTTGCGGCGCAGTGAGGGCGAACTGCCCGAGGGAGTCACCGGCATCCAGGCCGATCTGGCCCGCCCGCTCCACGAGCCGCTTCCAGAAATCGACGCGATGGTCGTGACCCTCCCGCCGCCGGGTGGCGTCGACGGATACCGCATCGCTCTCACGCATCTCGCGGACGCCCTGCCCGCGGCCCCCGCGCGCACCGTGTTCGTCTCGTCGACCGGGGTCTTCGACAGCCCGGCGTCCGATCGCCCGATCACCGAGCAGGATGCTCCGGCGCCGGCATCCGATCGCTCCCGAGGTCTGTACGACGGGGAGCGCGCCGCCATCGAGCTGTTCGGCGCGGTCGTCGTGCGTCCGGCGGGCATCTACGGGCCGGGCCGGGAGTTCCTCCTCCGGCAGGTGCGCGAGCACAACCCCGTCAACCATCGCCGCCGCACGAACCGCATCCACGAGGGGGATCTGGTGCGCGCACTCGACCTCCTGCTGCGGATGCCGGAGCCGCCCTCCCTCGTGCACGCGGTCGACCAGGCGCCCGCCCCGCTGGGCGAGGTCGTCGAGTACATCGCCCGCGAGCTCGGGCTGCCGACCCCGCCCGACGACCCTGCCGCCGCGGCGACGGGTCTCGTGCATGACGGCTCGCTGCTCCTCTCGCTCCTCGGGTACCTGGACTACCCGACGTACGTCGAGGGCTACGCCGAGATGATCGCGGGCGAGCCCGCTGTCTGAGATCCGGGCGAAGATGGAGGAGCGCATCCCCACGCCCGCAACGACAGGAGCATCCATGTCTCTCGCCTCAGACTTCGACGCCATCGAGGTCGAGCACCTTCGTCGCATCGGCGGCCTCAAGTGGTCGATGTTCCCCGAGGCGGTGGGCGCGTTCGTCGCCGAGATGGACTTCGGGGTCGCACCCGGAATCTCGCGCGCGCTGCACACGGCCGTGGATCAGGGAGTCTTCGGCTACCTGCCGACCGCGCTGGCGGACGACATGTCGACCGCGACGGCCGAGTGGTTGCGCGACATGTACGGCTGGAACGTGCCGGCATCCGACGTCCATCCGATCGCCGACGTGATCCAGGGGCTCGAGCTGGCGATGGAGCACTTCTCGCGCCCCGGCTCCCCGGTGATCGTCCCGACGCCGTCGTATATGCCGTTCCTCTCGGTGCCCCCGGCTGCCGGGCGCGAGGTCATCCAGGTGCCGATGACCGTGACCGACGGCCGCTACTCGCTCGACCTCGAGGGCATCGACGCCGCGTTCCGCGCCGGCGCGGGCCTGCTGATCCTCTGCAACCCCTACAACCCGGTCGGCCGGGTGTTCGAGCGCGACGAGTTGCTCTCCGTGAGCGAGGTCGTCGAACGCCACGGCGGCCGCGTGTTCTCCGACGAGATCCATGCGCCGCTCGTGTACGCGCCCGGCGTGCACGTTCCGTACGCCTCGATCTCGGATGCCGCGGCCGCGCACACCGTCACCGCGACCTCCGCATCGAAGGCGTGGAACCTCCCGGGGCTGAAGACGGCGCAGATCATCCTGACCAATGAGGCCGACCGGGCGGTGTGGGAGCCGATCGGGATGATGGCGTCGCACGGTGCGAGCAACCTCGGCGTCATCGCGAACACCGCCGCCTACCGCGACGACCGCGCCTGGCTCGCCGACGTCGTGCAGTACCTCGACGGCAACCGCCGGTTCCTCGGGGAGGCGCTCGCCGCGCGGATCCCCGAGATCGCCTACCGTCAGCCCGAGGGCACGTACATCGGCTGGCTGGATGCCCGCGCGCTCGAACTCGGCCCTCAGCCCGCCGACTTCTTCCGCGAGAACGCGGGCGTCGCGCTCACCGACGGGTCGGCCACCGGGCTGGCCGGTGTCGGATTCCTCCGCTTCGTGTTCGCGACCCCGCGGCCGGTCATCGAGCAGGCCGTCGATCGGATGGCGGATGCCCTCGCCAAGCGCTGAGGCTGGAATAGTTGTACCCGTACCCCTCTCTGAGAAAGCAGAACAATGACGTACATTGCTGAGCCCACCCGGTACGACACCATCCAGACTGCGCGTTCCGGACGGAGCGGGCTGATCCTGCCGCGCGTCTCGCTCGGGCTGTGGAACAACTTCGGCGAGGACCGCACGCTCGAGACGCAGCGGGAGATCCTGCGCCGCGCGTTCGACCTGGGCGTGTTCCACTTCGATCTGGCGAACAACTACGGCCCGCCGGCGGGCAGCGCGGAGCGCAACTACGGGCGCATCCACCAGCTCGACTTCCGGCCGTACCGCGATGAGCTGGTCATCTCCACGAAGGCCGGCTACCAGATGTGGGACGGCCCGTTCGGCGAGTGGGGTTCGCGCAAGACGATGATCGCGTCGCTGGACCAGTCGCTGCAGCGGCTCGGTCTCGACTACGTCGACATCTACTACTCGCACCGTCCCGACCCGGAGACTCCGATCGAGGAGACCATGGGCGCTCTCGCGACGGCCGTGCGCCAGGGCAAGGCGCTCTACGTCGGCATCTCGAACTACTACACACCGGAGGAGACCCAGGCGGCGTCGGCTGCCCTGCGTGCCGAGGGGGTGCCGCTGACCATCCACCAGCCGCGCTACAACATGTTCGACCGGCGCATCGAGGAGGAGGGGCTGCTCGACACCCTGACCGAGCTCGGCGTCGGCGCGATCGCGTTCTCCCCGCTCGACCAGGGGCTGCTCACGGACCGCTACCTGAAGGGCATCCCGAGCGACTCCCGCGCGGCGACCGGCCGGTGGATGTCCGAGTCGAACATCACCGAGGAGTACCTCGACCGGGCGCGGGCTCTGAACGACATCGCCGCATCGCGCGGTCAGTCGCTGGCGCAGCTCGCGATTCAGTGGGTGCTGCGCGACCCCGCCGTCACGAGCGCGCTCATCGGCGCCTCGAGCGTGGCGCAGCTCGAGGACACGCTCCGTGCCCTCGACGGTGCTCCGTTCACCGACGACGAGCTCGCGAGCCTCGACCCGCTGGCGGCAAAGCCCGCGTGAGGTCCGACCGCTCTCGCTGAAATCCGGTCAGAGAAGGCCGGATTTCAGCGTGAGCAGGTGTTCCCGCGCGAGCCTCGCGGCCGATTCCGTGTCGCGGTCGGCGATGGCATCGACGATCCGATCGTGAACGCGCTGATCGTCGTCGCTGCCGTAATCGGAGTGAAGGCGAAGCATCGCGATCATCGCCTGCCTGCTCAGCGGGGTGAAGCTGTCGAACAGTTCGGTGAGCACGGGGTTGTGCGCGGCGGTGACGACGCTGCGGTGGAACGCGATGTCGGCGTCGACGTGCTCCTCGATGCTGGATCGCCGCACTCGCCGTTGCTCGGCGGCCCGCGTGATCGCCCGCATCTCCGCCGGCGTGCGGCGTTCGGCAGCGAGTGCTGAGGCCTCCACCTCGACCGCGACGCGCGCCTCGATCACCGACGCGATGTCCGCGCGCCGAAGCACGTCGCCCCAGTCCTCCGGCGGCTCGAGGGCGATGACGAACACGCCCGAGCCCTGACGGCTCGCGAGCACGCCACGCCCGGCGAGCTGTCGGATCGCCTCGCGGATCGTGGAGCGGCCGACGCCGAGCTGCGGGGCGAGCGTCGTCTCGCCCGGGAGCTTCTGCCCGAGCGCCCACTCGCCTCCGCGGATGCGCGCGAGCAATGCCTCGGCTGCCTGCTCGGCAAGAGGTTCGCGTCGCAACGATGTCATCCCGCCATCATCCCTTATAGCTGCAACTTCTCTACTTGTCTGAGGAGTTGTGTTACCGTTGCCCCATGCTTCACGCGTTCCTCCTCCTTCGCTGCCACGGCGGGGCCTGATCAGACCGGCTCCCCGTCGTGGAGCCGCTCTGCGCGCCGGTCGTCTCACTGAGAACGATTGATGAGGAATCCCACCCATGAACGACCCCGTAGTCTCCCGCTTCACCACGTCGACCGGAATGCTCCCCGACGGTGCGCCGATGTGGAACCGCCAACGCCACTCCTCGATGCCGTCGCATCGCTACCGAGACGTGTACTCGCGGGTCGAGGTGCCGCTCACCGACCGCGACTGGCCGTCACACCGGTTCACCGCGGCACCGCTGTGGGTGCCGGTGGATCTGCGTGACGGAAATCAGGCCCTGAGCGAGCCGATGGACCCTGCGCGAAAGCGCCGCTTCTTCGAGCTGATGGTGCGCATGGGCTACAAGGAGATCGAGGTCGGCTATCCCTCGGCCTCGCAAACCGACTACGACTTCGTGCGGCTGATCGCCGAGACCGAGATCGCGCCCGAAGACGTCACCATCGTCGTGTTCACCCCCGCACGCCGCGACCTCATCGAACGCACGGTCGCCTCGGTGCGCGGCATCCGCAACGAGGTCGTCATCCACATGTACACCGCCACAGCGCCGACGTGGCGCGACGTGGTCCTAGGGCGGGACCGCGCCGCACTGACCGAGCTGATCCTCAGCGGCGGCCGCGACGTGCTCGAGCTCGCCGGGCATCTGCCGAACGTGCGCTTCGAGTTCTCACCCGAGGTCTTCAACCTCACCGAACCCGACTACGTGCTCGAGGTCTGCGACGCCATGACCGGGCTGTGGGACGCGACGCCCGAGCGCCCGGTGATCCTGAACCTGCCGGCGACGGTCGAGATCGCGACGCCGAACGTGTACGCCGATCAGATCGAGTACATGCATCGGAACCTTGCCCGCCGTGACGGCGTGATCCTGTCGGTCCACCCGCACAACGACCGCGGTACGGGCATCGCCTGCGCGGAACTGGCCGTTCTCGCCGGGGCGCAGCGCGTGGAAGGCTGCCTCTTCGGCAACGGCGAGCGCACCGGGAACGTCGATCTGGTCACGCTGGCCCTGAATCTGCACGCCCAGGGAATCGATCCGATGATCGACTTCTCCGACATCGACGAGATCCGCCGCACCGTGGAGTACAGCAACAGGCTCGAGGTGCACCCGCGGCACCCGTATGTCGGAGACCTCGTCCACACCGCCTACAGCGGGACGCACCAGGACGCCATCAAGAAGGGATTCGCCGAGCATCGCGCCCGGGCACGTACGGAGGGCAGGCCGGAGAGTGAGATCGAATGGCGGGTGCCCTACCTGCCCATCGACCCCGCCGACCTCGGCCGCAGCTACGACGCCGTCATCCGCGTCAACTCCCAGTCGGGGAAGGGTGGCATCGCCTACCTCCTCGAAGCCGAGTACGGGATCGAGCTGCCGCGGCGCCTGCAGATCGACTTCGCCCGTCGCGTCCAGGAACGCGCCGACAGCACGGGGCTCGAGCTCGATGCCGCCCAGTTGCTCGAGCTGTTCGAGCACGAGTATGCGGCAGTCGGCGGCGAGGGCGGCGCGGAGCTGCTGACACTGCAGACCGAGAGCTGCGACGGCATCGCGCGCACGAGCGTCAGCATCCGCGTCGATGGCGACGAACACAGCGGCACGTACGAGGATGTCGGTCCGGTGGAGGCGGTCACTGCCCTGCTGCGCGAGCGCGGCATCGACGTCGAGATCGTCTCGCTGCATCAGGCATCGATCGCGCGCGGGAACGACAGCGAGGCACTCACACTCCTCGAGTTCCTCGACGAGACGGGCGCACGCTGGGTGTCGGGCAGAGACCGATCCGTGCTGACGGCGAGCGTGACCGCGGTGCTGCGAGCCGCTCGCACGATCGCACCGCTGGCGGCAAAGCCCGCCTGAGCCAGGCCTACAGCGGCGGGTCGAGCCGCTCGAGCGCAGCATCCATCTGCTCGGCCATGTGCGCATAGCCACGATCGGACGGATGCAGGCCGTCGGACGCCATCCAGCTGTCGGACGACCCGGCGTAGTGCCCGTCGAGCCAGTGGCTGGCGTCGGGGATCCAGTCCGCGCCGATCTCGGCGGCGGCCGCCTCGACCCAGCCGCTGATCACCGTGAGCGATTCAGGACGCTTCTCTGTGTACCAGAACGGCTCGACGACGATGATCCGCGCGGAGGGCAGGGCGTCGCGCAGTCGGACGAGATCCGCGGTGATCGTCTCGTGGATGAGCTCGGCGCGGGACTCGTAGCTGAAGTTGTCGTTCAACCCCATCGTGACGAACACGATGTCGGGCTCCTGGGCGATGACGAGCGCGGGCAGATCGTCTTCACCGAAGTCGCTGCGGTGATTGACGAACCCGAGCCCGTTCACGCTCGGGTTGAACTCGCGCCAGCCGCGGTCGGCGCTGATGACCGTCGACCAGCGCAGTGCGGAGTCGCTCGCGCCGGTACCCAGTGTGTACGAGTCGCCGTAGAAGGCGACGACCGGTCCGCTCCCCGGCGTCGGGGACGCATCGGGTGCCGGCGAGGCGGCGCAGGCACTGAGCCCCAGAGCGAGGGCGGCCACAGAGGCGAGCGATCGGAGACGGCGCATGCTGCTTGTTCGTCGCCGATCGCTCGCCGGATGGGACCGCCTGTCAGAGGAGACCGCCTCAGTACAGCCAGCGACGCTCGTTCACGAAGGGCAGGGACTGCCACCGCGCGCCGAGCCCGGCGACCGAACCGGCGCCGATCGCGGCGAGCAGCCAGCCGACGAGGATGTAGATCAGGTGGTCGTCGACGATCGGGTTGTTCGACAGGGGCAGCATGCTGAGGTAGATGCCGCCCATCACGAGGGTTCCCCCGACGGCGGCGAGGCGCAGGCCGATGCCGGTGATGAGGGCCACGCCGACCGCACCGAGGCCCAGCATGAAGAGGACGTCGACCACCGGGTTGCCCGCGAGCGAATGGAACAGCCCGGAGAGAGCGCCCTCGGTGCTGCCCAGGTAGCCCGCGCTCGGCGACTGACCGGCGAGCACCGATCCCTCGGGCGGCGTCGCGAGTCCGAAGCCGAAGAGCTTGTCGACGAACGCCCACAGGTAGACGAAGCCGAGGGCGATGCGGGTGAGCGTGATGAAGATGCGCGCCGCGGGCGAATCGCGGAGTGCGCGGTCGGGAGCGGTCGCACGGTCGGTCGCGCGGGCGGTCTGGGGTGATGCGGACATGGTTCTTCCTCCGGTTGTGGTGCGGGATTGTGTTGCTGGGGATGGGTGGGGCGGGGTCAGTAGTCGATGGCGGCGAGCAGGATGCCGGAGGGGGTGGCCGACAGCTCGACGCGGGCGATCTGGTCAAGCGACGTGGAGGTCGCCGCCGAGAGTCCGGTCGTGCGCGCTCCACCGTCGCCGGTCCAGGTCGCCACGACGTGCCGCATGCCGGCGCGATCGGTGACGGCGAGCACGTAGTCGTGCCCGGCCGAGATGCCGGCCGGGTAGGTGCAGGACCAGTCGAGGCGCGTGCCCCAGGTGCGTTCGGTCATGGCGAGGTCGGCGTACACGCCGCTCTCGCCGACCGGATCCAGTCGCACGGAGGCGTACTCCGTCTCGGCGACCGTCGTCGGGGCGAAGCCCTGCGTGCCGAGGTAGCCGGCGGCTCCGCCGACGAACACCAGGCCGACCGCGGCGGCGGCGAGCAGCATCCGCGTCTTCCGCTTGCGGCCGCGCACCCGCGCCGCCAGCTGGGCCAGAGAGGCGGGATCGGATGCCGTCGCGTGCGCTCCCGCCGCAGCATCCGCCTGCCGAGGTGTGGCGGGCAGTGCAGCGAGCAGCCCGGGGAGCGGTGCCAGATCGCTCACCGCGCGCCGGCAGGACGAGCAGGCCGACAGGTGGCGCTCGAACTCATGCCGCTCCGTGACGCTCAGGACCCCCATCACGTAGGCCGCATCCCACTGGCTGTACTGGTCGTGGTTCATGAGACGACGCCTCTCTCCTGCAGGGCCAGGCGCAGCGCGCGCAAGCCGTAGTGCAGACGTGATTTGACGGTGCCGGCGGGGATGCCGAAGTCGACGGCGAGCTGGGCGATGCTCTTGCCGCCGTGGTACGCCCCGCTGATGACGGCCTGGTGGTCGGCGGGGAGCGTCGACAGAGCCTCGGCGATGACCCAGCGCTCGAAGAGGCGCTCGGTGTCGTCGTCGTGCGCCTCTTCGGGCATCGTCTCGACGGTGACCTCGCGTCGCCGCCGGGCGCTGCGCAGGTCGTCGGTGACGAGGTTCCGCGCCACCGTGCAGAGCCAGGCCCGCACCACGGGCTCGGGTCGGGTGAGGATGTCGGGGTTCTGCCAGGCGCGCAGCAGCGTCTCCTGCACGACGTCGTCGGCGAGCGCGACGTCGTAGGGCAGCGCGATCACGAAGCCGCGGAGCATCCCGGAATAGCGCTCGTGGATGCCGCGCAGCAGCGCGTCAGCATCCGTCGTCGTCTTCACGTGATCTCCCCCCGGTGCGTGGTGACGCACCTGTGAGAAGAGACGGGGGTGGGGGACGAAAGGTTCAGGCCGGCGTGCAGGATGCCGGAATACAGGTGGTGCGGAGTCTTCGAGGCCGGTGGGGGTCCGCTCAGCGCGCGCCGCACGAGCGGGACCCGGCATGCACACGCTGCGACATCGGCCCTCCCGCGATCGATGTAATCAGAGTGCGTTCCACGCGCGGGCGCGAGGGTGTGAAGGATCCCGGCGGGGGCAGTGCGGGAGGGGGTCGGAGAACTGATCCACACGAATTCGTGACGAATCGTGCCGTGCACACGTCATACCTGTAAGTCATGTTCACCACCGAAGAAAGGAGCTCCTCATGGGACTCGATGACAAGATCAAGAACGCCGCTCAGGACATCGCCGGCAAGGCGAAGGAAGCGATCGGCAACGCGACCGACAACGACAAGCTCGTCGCCGAGGGCAAGGCCGACCAGGCCAAGTCCGACGTCAAGCAGGCCGGCGAGAACGTCAAGGACGCCTTCAAGAAGTAATCGAAGGCCACCCGGATCCGGGGTGGGGTTGGGGGAGGCCCTGCCCACCCCGGATTCGTCGTGTCAGTCGATCTCGTCCGCGGTCATCGACCCCGTCGGGTCCTGCGTCGCGGCATCGCTGGGTGCGTCGAGCTCGGCGCCGCCGATCGGCATCGACTTCCACTCGAGCAGGTGCCAGAGGCCGGCGTCATCGCGCTCGACGACCGCCCCGCCGGTGTTGTGCAGCTCGATGTCGGCGCGGAACAGGTCGTCGACGTTGCGGCAGCGGCTGCCCACCCAGACGCGGATCGCCGCCCCGTGGCTGACGATGACCGGATGCGGCCCGCCCGAGCTCATCGCCCGGTCGACGGCCCCGTCGAAGCGGTCGAAGAACTCGACGCCGTTCTCCGATCCCGGCATCCGCGCCTCCACATCGCCCTTCGCCCATGACCACGCGACGCCGATGTACCGCCGGAATGCGGCCATGCCCGACGCCATCTCGTCGTCACCGGCGTCGATCTCGCGCAGGCCCGCGTCGATCACCGGGGTCAGACCCCGATCTTCGGCGAGCGGCGCGGCAGTCAGTGACGTGCGCGTGAGGGTGGAGACGGAGATGCTGCTGATCTCCCAGTCCCTCAGAGCCTCAGGAAGAGCGAGCGCCTGGCGTTCTCCGAGCGCGGTCAGGCCGGGGCCCGGCGCCTGGGTGTCGAGCAGGCCGAGCTCGTTCGACGGGGTCTGGCCGTGACGGATGAGAAGCAGGCGCATCAGACCATCCTAGAAACCCGACGCGACACCCAGGGGAATGCGGACTCCGGCGATCTTCTCGAGCTGGCCCCACACGCTCTCCGCGAGGTCGGCGGGTGGAGTGCTGGTGCGGGCGAGGGGAGCGATCTTCACCGGCAGCCCCCGCAGGCGCCCGGTGGGGCTGTAGTAGTCACCGCCCTGCGCGGCGGGATCGGTGAGGGCGCGGACGGCTGACCACGCCGCGGTGTCCTTGCCCTGCGCCCATGGTGTGTACGGGTTGCGCTGGTAGGGAGTGGATCGATCGCGGATGCCGACCCGCTCCGGTGTCCTGGCGTCGACCCCGACGCCGGGTCGCACGACGAGGGAGGCGACCGGGAGGCCCGCCGCGCGCAGTCGGCGGTCGAGCTCGAAGGCGAACACCTCGGTCACGGTCTTCGCCTTCGTGTAGGCGGCGATCGCCACGCGGGGAGCCGCGCCGACGTCGTCGACTCCCATCCGGAACTGCTCGACGAAGCCGGTCGAGGTGTGCACGATCCGGCTCGCCGATCCGTTCGACTCGCCGTTGGCCACGAGTGCCGGGAGGACGCCCGCGATCAGACGGACGTTCGCGACGACGTGCGTGCCGAGGAGCAGCGGGATGCCGTCGGCCGTGGTGCCGCGACCGCTGCTCATCGCCCCGCCGTTGAGCAGGATGCCGTCGATGCGCGGCAGGTCCTGGAGTTCGTCGGCGGCGCGCGCCACGGAGTCGAACGAGGCGAGATCGATCACCACAGTCCGCACTGCGGCACCGGGAACCTGCTGGAGGATCGCCGTCTTCGCCACTTGCAGCTTCGGTTCCGAGCGCGAAGCCAAGACGACTTCGGCACCTGTCGCGGCGAGCTGTTCCGCGGCGAAGTAGCCGATACCCGCGGTGGCGCCGGTGACGACGATCGTGCGGCCGGTCTGGTCGGGCAGGTGTGCGGGGTCCCAGTTCATCTCGTCCCTCTGATCCTTTAAGCGGATTATCTATCCGTTTGAGACGGTAGCACAAACGGATGACCTATCCACTTCACTGTTAGGATCGACAGATGGCACAGATCCGATCGGATGCCGCGCGCAGTCGCGCACGGATCCTCGACATCGCACGGACGCACGATGCTGGCTCGCTGCGCCTGAACGACGTCGCTCGGGAAGCCGGCGTCGGAGTCGGAACGGTCTACCGGCATTTTCCGACCGTTCACGCACTGGTCGAGGCGCTCTCCGCGGCGACGCTCGAGCGGATGTCGGTGATCGCGCGCACTGCGGTGCAGCATCCGAATCCGGAGGAAGCCCTCGTCGAGTTCCTCGACGCCGCCCTGGAGCTTCAGCTGCAGGACGGCGGACTGCAGGCGGTGCTGCTCTCTCCCGACGATGAGGACGAGTCCGTCCGCGCGATGAAGATCGAGATCTTCGCCACCTTCGACGGGGTGCTGCAGCGGGCCCGAGAGGCGGGACTGGTGCGCCCGGACCTGTCGATCGTGCAGATCGAGCACCTGATCTGCGGCGTCGAGCACGCCGTGCGCATCGGCGCCCCCGAAGACCGCGCGCTCTTCCTCGACATCCTGATCGCCGGCATCCGCCCGCGCTGAGGCGTTCCGGAGGACGTTCGCGTCGATCCCTCGACATCTGTCGAACGGATGAGGCCGGCGGCGACCGTAGGCTCGGCCTCGCCGGCGGTCCGGTCCGCCGCAGACGAAGGAGCGCCGGAATGGAATCGACGGACCCGACCGCACCGCATCACGAGACGCCGACCCTCGGCAACCCCGACCTGCCGCCGGAGGGCGAGGGCAACACGCTCGCCGATCCGCAGAGCACCGCGATGACAGGACCGCGCAATCCCGTCATCGAGAGTCAGTTCCCCAGCCAGCTTCATGCGCCGGGGACCGACATCAGCACGCAGCCGATGTTCTGGTCGTCGTTCAACATCTCGCCGCGTCGGGTGCAGGCCGGCGGCTGGGCGCGGGAGCTCACACGTCAGGACTTCCACATCTCCGAGGAGATCGCGGGCGTCAACATGTACCTGCAGGCCGGCGGCATCCGCGAACTGCACTGGCATCAGACCGCGGAATGGGCGGTCATGACGCGGGGGAAGTGCCGGGTGACCACCCTCAGCCGCGACGGACGCCCCAGCGTGGAAGACGTCGAGGAGGGCGATCTCTGGTTCTTCCCGGCCGGCACCCCGCACTCGCTTCAGGGGCTGGGACCGGACGGCGCCGAGTTCGTGCTCGCCTTCGACGACGGGGATCAGTCCGAATCGAACACACTGCTGCTCACCGACTGGTTCGCGCACACTCCGCCCGATGTGCTGGCGAAGAACTTCGGGGTGGTGCAGGAGGCCTTCGCCGACATCCCGCTGCACAACCTGTGGATCTTCCCCGGTGACGAGCCCGGCGATCTCGCGCAGGACCAGGCGGATGCCGGAGTCGAGTGGGGCGCCGCGGAACCCATCATCTTCCGCCTCTCGCGCTCGCAGCCGCTGCACGAGAACAGCGGCGGCAGCATCCGGATCGCGGACAGCACCAATTTTCCGCTGTCGAACACGGTGGCCGCCGCGCTCGTCACCGTCGAGCCGGGCTCGATGCGCGAACTGCACTGGCACCCGAACGCCGACGAGTGGCAGTACTACCTGCGAGGATCGGCCCGGATGACCGTGTTCGACACCGGTCCGCACGCTAACACGACGGACTTCCGGCCGGGTGATGTGGGAGTGGTGCGCAAGAACCTCGGCCACTACGTCGAGAACACCGGCGACGACGTGCTCCAGTTCCTCGAGGTCTTCCGTACCGACCGGTATGAGGAGGTCTCACTGGCGAACTGGCTGGCGCACGTGCCCCCGTCGCTGGTCGCCGCGCACCTGAACATCGACGAGGCGACGCTCGCGACGTTCCCGCGGGCGGCGCAGGGGATCACCCCGCTGCGCTGACGCCTACGAACCATCACGGCTGTTCGAGTGGGACCAGCGCCTCGAGGATCTCCGCCGCCCACCAGTCGGGGCGCTCGTGCTCCTCGACCAGATCGAGGGCCTGCCGCAGGTCGAGGCGCGCCTTCTCGTGCTCGCCGAGGCCGAGGTGCGCGAAACCGCGATGCCGGTACGCGCGGGCGAGGAAATCCGACTCGTGCGGGAAGAACGACGCGTCGTCCATGATCCGATCGGCCACGTCGACGGCCTCGGCGTAGCGGCCCAGCGCGAGGAGCGCTTTCGCCGCGATGGCCGTCGTGACGCCGTTCGCCGTGTTCCACTCCCGGAGAGGGAGGTCTGACTCGTGCTCGTCGAGCGTCCGGCGCATCTCGACGGCCTGTGCAAGAGCGCTCTCCGGGTCGTCCTCCATCAGAGTCATGGCGATCCAGTATCGGCTCTGCACCTGCGCCTCGGGGGACGCGTGGGCGATCGCCTCCGCGAGCGCGAGGCCGGCCGACTCCCGTGCTGCCGCAGTCTCTCCTCGCAGGGTCTCGCTCCACGCGACCGAGATGAGCGCCCACGACGCGGCTTCGGGGGCTCCTGCCGTCTCCGCCACCGCGCGCGCACGGACCGCGATCTCCTGCGCGAGGTCGGGATCGCCGTCGAAGAGCGCGAGCTCGAGGGCGGCCATCATCTGCAGCTGCTCGGCCAGCGCCACGCCGTCGCCCAGACGCTCGGCGGCGGTGACCGCGATCTGCGCGACCGTTCTCCAGTGCGGGAAGCTGAGCCATCGCTCGGCGAAGCGGATGAGCGCGCCGGCGGCCGCGAGAACCGGTTCCTGCGGGTCCGTCGGACTGGCCGCGGCGACCTTGAGAGCTTCGAGCCACGAATCGGATTCCGTGGTGAGCCAGTCTCGCGCCGATGCGAGAGTCACATCCCCGGCGCCGGCGGCGGCATCCATCTCCTCGGTGAACAGCGCCATCGTGCGAGTCGTATCGAGCGTCCACCGGCGAAGCCGAGCGCGCTGGGCGTCGATGTCGTCGGCCGACTGCGCCGCGACGAGCTGCTCCTCGGCGAAGATGCGGAGCAGATCGTGGATCCGGTATCGCTCACCGCTCAGCGGCTCGAGCAGAGCGAGGTCGGTCAGCTCGTCGAGGATCTCTGCGGTCGTCTCGTCCTCCAACGGATGCATCGACGCGACCATGTCGGCACGGAACGACGAACCGGTGATCAGCGGGATGCTGCGGAAGACCAGCTGCGATCTCGGGGTGAGGGCGTCGAACGAGAGCGCGAACGTCGATGCGACACGCAGGTCTCCCGCGACCAGATGCCGGAGTCGAGTGGCCTCTGCGCGCAGGCGCGCCGTGTAGTCCTCGACGGTCCAGGCAGGTCGCGACGTGATGCGATTGCCCGCGATCCGGAGCGCGAGGGGAAGGTCGGAGCACAGCTGGGCGAGTTCGTCGAGGTCGCCGCGGGTGCGCTGGGGCTCAGGGATCATCCGGGTGAGGAACGCGATGCCGTCGGGCCGCGCGAGCGGGCCGAGCACGACGCGGCGGGAGCCTTCGAGCCCGGCCAGCGAGCGCCGCGAGGTGAGCACGACCCGCACCGGGTGCGACGCGGTCAGCACCGGTCGAACCTGCTCCTCGACCGTCACGTTGTCGAGGAGCACGGCGAGAGTCCCGGATGCGCTCGCTCGACGCCAGGCGGCGACGGCGTCGTCCATCGTGTCGGGTTCCTCACGGGTGGCGGTCTGTCGGAGGAGTGCCTGGAGCACCTGCAGTGGAGAGAGGGGGAGCGTGTCGGGGCTGTGCACGTTGACGAACAGGACGTCGGTGCTGTCACCCGTCGCGCGATGGAGGGCTTCGAGAGCGACCGTCGTCTTGCCGACCCCGCCCGTGCCGGTGATCAGGATCGGTGTCGACGTCGCGGTGTCCGCCGGTGACAGCATCGCGGCGATAACCCGCATCTGCTCCTCGCGCCCGCTGAAGTCCGGCAGTCGGAGCGGGCGGATCGCGGCGGAGGTGTGATCGCCCGTCGCTCCCCGACGACCGGGACGTGCGGCACCGAGGAACTCGGCCCGCTCTTGTCCGGTGAGCTCGAGACCGTCGGCGAGCGCGATGACCGTGCGTCGCTGCGGGCCGATGCTCTTCCCGCGCTCGATGTCGCCGATGGTTCGCGGGCTCACGCCGGATCGCTCCGACAGGCGCTCGATGGTGAGATCGGCATGCTGGCGTCGGCGGCGCAGGAGAGTACCGAACGGATGCTGCGACACGGGTCCCTCTTCTCCCTAGTCCTGATGAGGAGAGTGGCAGATCAGCAGATGCCGCGCAAAGCCGGACTCTACGGGATCAGATCGGCGGCGGCGTCGAGCAGGAGGTCGACGATCTCCGTCGGGTGGGTGCGCATGACCAGATGCGGCGCATCCAGTTCGAGGATTCGCCGGGCCTGCGCGCGCCGGCATCCGAAGCGCTGCAGGTCGGGATGGATGGTGCGGTCGCCGAGGGAGACGACTCCCCAGGTCGGTCGATGGCGCCAGGCGGCGGTCGGGGCGCGCTCCGACAGAGCGGCGACGGCGATCGGCCGCTGCGAGACCGCCAGCACCTGTGCCTCGTCGTCGGACAGGCCTTCGGCGACGAGGAACGGGAACTGCGGGATGTCGATGCTGAGCTCGGTGCCGACCGTGTCGCGCTCGTCGCGGAAGAGGGCGGCAACCAGGTGACGAGCGATGTCGGCGCGCGGGAAGAGCTCGCGCAGCTCGGCGATGTTCTCGCCGGCGTCGAGCACGTAGCCGTCGATGAACACCAACCCGACGACCTGCGTCGAGGCCCCGGCGACCGCCGCGACGGCGCCGCCGTAGCCGTGACCGACGAGGATGACCGGTCCGTCGATCCGATCGACGACGCAACGGATGTACGCGCAGTCGCCGGCGAAGCTGCGCATCATGATCGGCGGTGCGAGGACCCGATGCCCGCTGCCCAGGAGCCTGAGGGTGATCGGCCACCAGCAGGAGGCGTCGGTGAAAGCACCGTGCACGAGAACGTACGTGAGCGGGGGAGCCATTCGCCTGCCTCGGAACCGGGGAAACAACCCTCTGAAGCTACGTCCGAAGACCACGGGTGAGTTCCGACGGATGTCGTGCACGTCTCGACATCCGTCCGTTGACGCGACGAGCCGGGGCACACCTCCTCGATTTCTGCCTGCTTTCTGCCTGGTGCGCGGCGCCGCGACGCGGTTCAATCGCAGCAACACCACCGAGCAGGGGAGTGTCTGATGACCGATGTCGCCCTCGCACCGCACGGAGACCGCGCAGCCTCTCTCCGGGGAGTCGTCGAGGAGTTGTCCGTGCTCCTCGACCGGACGGTGGTCGTCCACGACGAACAGCGCGCCCTCACGGTGCGCAGCGGCTCGCCGTCGGACGTCACCCGCCACCTGCGGATCCTGACCCCGGTCGAGGAGACGGCGAACGACGAGATCGACCTCGAGACGCCGGTCACCGGGCGCGCCGGGTTCCTCGGGCGCATCCTCGTGCTCGCCGACGAACGACGCCCGCTGCCGCGCGGTCACCTCGATGCGCTGGATGCTGCCGTCTCGCTGGTGCGCGCGGTCCTCGACGATCGCGCCCTCCCCGCCGCACCCGGGCGCGACGAGGTGTTCGCCGATCTGCTCGCCGACCATGTCGCCGTGCGCCGCACGGCCTTCGCCGTCGCGACGGGGCAGCTATGGATTCGCGGCGGCGAGGGAACACGCATCCATGCCGTGCGCGTCGACTCCGCCGTCAGCACCGTCATGCTGGTGGCGATGGGTCGCCGCCTCGCGGCCGCCCGGCACCTTCCCTTCGCCTCTCTGGGCGTGAGCAGGGGCACGCTGTATCTGATGAGCGCACCCTCCGAGGTGCCACTCCACGACGAGATCATCGCGGACGCGGCCGCCCACGGCATTCGCGTTCTCGGCATCGGCACGGCGTCACCGTCGCCGGGCGCGGAAGACCTCTGGGCGGCGGCGCACGAGGCTTCGAGCGCCGCCGAGCTCTCGGCCACGTTCGAGGCGTTCCAGCCGGGCGTCGACGTCGCAGAGTTGGGCGGATGGCTCCTCCTGGCCTCGTCCACGGTCGAGCCCGCGCGGCTGCGAGTGATCTCGCCGGCCGCGCACGCCCTCTACTTCGAGGGCGGTGAGTCGCAGCGTCGCACGGTGGAGACCTATCTCGACGTGAGCGGCAATGTCGTGGCCGCCTGCGAGCTGCTCTTCGTGCATCGGACGACGCTCTACTACCGCCTCGAGAAGATGCCGTCTGTGGTGCGCGACGCACTCGCCGACGGCATGAAGCGCAGCACCCTGCACCTCTCGCTCAAGCTGATCCGGATGTGGGAAGCCACGGGACGCGTGTAGCCATCCTCGACATCCGTCGAGTGCCGACGTGCCGCCGCCCTCGTAGAGTGGACGCCTCACCGATCGGAGGAAGACGTGAGTTCATCTCCTGCGGCTTCGCGTCGCGTCCCCATCGAAGCCCAGACGGTCGATGCGCCGCTCAGCGGCTGCGCCGTGTTCCTCGTGCTGCGGGTGCATGACGACCAGGCGGCGCTCGACACCGTGCGCGACACCCTCGGCAGCCTGGGTGAGGTCGTCAAGAACGTCGCCTTCCGCGACCTGGATGCTGCGCTGTCGTGCATCGCCGGGATCGGGGCTCGCGTGTGGACGCCGCTCACCGGCCGACCGCTCCCGAGCGAGCTGCATCCGTTTCGTCCGGTCGTCGGCGCCCAGCACACGGCCATCGCGACGCCGGGGGACATCCTCTTCCACATCCGCTCGGACCGCCGGGATCTCGTGTTCGAACTGGAACGTCAGCTCCTCGACCTGCTCGCGGGTGCGGTCGACGTCGTCGACGAGACCGTGGGATTCCGATACTTCGACATCCGCGATCTGCTCGGCTTCGTCGACGGCACCGCGAACCCTGTCGGCGCCGCGCTCCCCGAAGCGACGCTCGTGGGAGACGAAGACCCCGAGAACGCAGGCGGCAGTTACGTCGTCGTGCAGAAGTACACGCATCCGCTGCGCGCATGGCAGGCGCTGACCACCGAGCAGCAGGAGGCGATCATCGGCCGCACCAAGGCCGACAACATCGAGCTCGACGACGCCGTCTCCGGCCAGAAGTCGCACAAGACGCTCTCCACGATCGTCGTCGACGGGCAGGAGCACGACATCCTCCGCGACAACATGCCGTTCGGGAGCCCGGGCACCGACGAGTTCGGCACGTACTTCATCGGCTACACCCGTCACCTGTGGGTGATCGAGAAGATGCTCGAGCGCATGTTCATCGGCGACCCGCCGGGGGTGCACGACCGGCTCCTGGACTTCTCGGTGCCGCTCACCGGCTCGACCTTCTTCGCGCCGTCCGCGACGGTGCTCGAGTCGCTGGCGGATGCCGGCTCGGACGCATGAGCGGCGTCTCGCCGACGACCCCTCGGGCTCGCGCCTCGCACGGCGGCGGGTTCTGGATCGTCGCGACCACCTTTCTGCTGGTCATGGCGTACTCCACCGTGCCGACCCCGCTGTACCCGCTGTACCAGGAGCGCGACGGTTTCCCGGTCTGGATGATCACGGTCATCTTCGCCGCCTATGCGGTCGGGGTCGTGTTCAGCCTGTTCTTCGTGGGGCACATCAGCGATTGGGCGGGGAGGCGACGGATGCTGCTCATCGCGGTCCTCGTCTCCGCGCTGTCCGCCGTGCTCTTCCTGCTGTGGAGGACCCCGGAGGGACTCATCGTCGCCCGCCTGATCAACGGCGTCAGCGTCGGGATCCTCACCGCGACGGCGACCGCCCATCTGGGTGAGCTGCGCGCGACGGCCCGACCCGATGAGAACGCCGTCGTCGCCGCCTCGGTCGCCGGCGCCGCGAACCTCGGCGGGCTCGCCCTCGGACCGCTCATCGGGGGACTGTTCGCCGAATTCCTTCCTGCCCCGCTCTTCACCCCGCACGTCGTGTTCCTCGTCATCCTGATCCTCGCCGGGATCGTCGTGACGGGCGTGCCGGAGACGGTGGACCCGCCCACCGACCGGGTGCACTACCGGCCGCAGCGACTCGCTCTTCCGGCCGGTTCGCGCGGTGCGTTCATCGCCGCCGGCTTCGGGGCGTTCGCGGCGTTCGCGCTGCTGGGACTGTTCACCTCTCTCGCCCCGTCGATCCTCGCCGGCACCTTCCAGGAGGGCGACCATCTGGTCGCGGGCGCGACGACGTTCGCCGTGTTCGGCGCGGCCGCGGTCGGTCAGCTGGCGCTCGCGAAGCTGCCGCTCGGGCGTCAGCTGATGATCGCGACCGTCAGTTGCGGCATCGGTCTCGCCGCGGTGGCTGCGGGCGCGCTGGTCCCGCAGTTGGCCGTCTTCCTCCTCGGCGGCATCGTCGCCGGGCTCGGCGTGGGAGTCCTGTTCAAGTCGTCCATCGCCACGGCATCCGGTCTCGCCGAGCCGACGAGGCATGGGGAGACCCTGGCTCTGATCTTCCTGATCGCCTACTGCGGCTTGGCGCTCCCTGTTCTCGCCGTCGGGGTCGCGCTGGTGTTCCTCCCCGAGAATCTCGTGCTCGTCGTCTTCGTCGCGCTGGTGCTGCTCTCGACGGTGGCGGCCGGCATCGCGATGACCCGACGAGCGAAGTCCGGCTCGGCCACCTCTCCGTGAGGATGTGAGGAAGAACCCATGCCTGCACGCTCCCGCTCCACTCTGAACATCGCCGTGATCGGCGGCTCGCTCGGCGGCCTCTTCGCCGCCGTTCTGCTGCACCAGGCGGGGCACACGGTGACGGTCTTCGAGCGATCGACCGAGGGGCTGTCCCGGCGGGGTGCGGGACTCGTGGCGCAGCAGGAGCTCTTCGAGGTGTCGCGTGCCGTCGGCATCCATGTCGACGACAGCTTCGGGGTGGAGGCGTACGAGCGCATCACCCTGGATCGTTCGGGTCGCGTGCTCTCCCGCGATGCCACGCCGCAGGTGCAGCTGTCGTGGGACGTGCTCTACGAGGAGTTCCGATCGCGACTGCCGCAGGAGGGGTATCGGTTGGGAGCAGCTGTGACCGCCGTGCGCACCGACGGCGAGGAGGCGGTGATCGCCTTCGCCGACGGCGCGGAGGCACGGTTCGATCTCGTTGTCGGGGCCGATGGACTGCGCTCCGTCGTGCGCCGTGCCGTGGCCCCCGAGGCGCACGAGAACACCTACGTGGGCTACGTGACGTGGCGCGGCCTCGTGCCCGAGCTGTCGCTGCCGCCGACGTCGGCGCGGACCCTGCTCGAGCGCTTCGCGTTCTTCACCGCGCCGGGTGCGCACATGCTCGGCTACCTCGTCCCGGGGTCGGCCGGGGAGACCCGGCGGGGCGACCGCCGCTACAACTGGGTCTGGTATCGACCTCTCACCGCCGCTGATCTGGCCGCCCTCATGAGCGCGGTGGGTCGGAGTGCGGGGAGCGTGTCCACCGCCCCGGGAGAGCTTCCGCGCACCCTCCGCGACGAACTCGTGCGCGATGCGCACCGCGAGCTTCCGCCGCCGTTCGCCGAGGCGGTCGAGGCAGAGGGCTCACCGTTCCTGCAGGCCATCTTCGACTACGTTCCGCCGCGGATGACGCGGGGCCGGGTGGCCCTGATCGGCGACGCCGCCGCCGTGGTCCGGCCGCATACCGCGATGGGGGCGGCGAAGGCGGCCGGCGATGCGATGACGCTGGCCGCGCTGCTGGGCGAGCACGACGTCCCGCGCGCTCTCGCCGGTTTCGACGCCGACCGTCTGCCGATCGCCCGGGCGATCGCCGACTACGGACGGCGGCTCGGCGCCGGCATCCCCCTCCTCGCGCCGAGCCGCCGCTGATGTCGCCGATCACGCGACAAATGTAGGAGCCTCTGCGACCGGTTCGAGCGTTACCGTGGGAGCGCTCCCCGCTCGAGAGCACACTCGAAACGACACGACTTGGAGACCCTCATGGCTTTTGTGACCACGGATGACGGTGCGGAGATCTACTTCAAGGACTGGGGCGACCGCGACGCCCAGCCCATCATGTTCCACCACGGCTGGCCGCTGTCGGCCGACGACTGGGACGCGCAGATGCTGTTCTTCCTCGAGAAGGGCTTCCGTGTCATCGCCAGCGACCGGCGCGGGCACGGCCGGTCCTCGCAGATCAGCACCGGGCACGACATGGACCACTACGCCAGCGACGCGAACGCGGTGGTCGAGCACCTCGACCTGCGCAATGCGATTCACATCGGTCACTCGACCGGCGGCGGCCAGGTCGCCCGCTACGTCGCGCAGTACGGAGAGCCGCAGGGGCGGGTGGCGAAGGCCATCCTCGTGTCGTCGGTTCCGCCGTTGATGGTGCAGACCGAGGCGAACCCCGACGGCACTCCCGTCTCGGTCTTCGACGGATTCCGCAGCGCGCTCGCCGCGAACCGGGCCGAGTTCTACCAGGCCGTGGCATCCGGGCCCTTCTACGGCTTCAACCGCGAGGGTGCCGCCGTGTCGGAGCCGGTGATCGCCAACTGGTGGCGCCAGGGGATGATGGGCAGCGCGCTGGCTCACTACGAGGGCATCAAGGCGTTCTCCGAGACCGACCAGACCGAGGATCTGAAGGCCATCTCCGTGCCGGTCCTGGTCACGCAGGGCGACGACGATCAGGTCGTCCCCTACCGCGACGCGTCGGTCAAGCAGCACGAGCTGCTCAGCGACTCCACCCTCAAGATCTACGAGGGCTACCCGCACGGGATGCTGACGGTGCACGCCGACGTCATCAACCCCGACCTGCTGGCGTTCATCCAGCAGTAGCGGTTTCGGACCTCGCGGCCGAACGGCGCGCCTCGGGAGACCGGGGCGCGCCGTTTCTGAGCGATCGGAGAGGTGGCGGGCGGCCCGAGAGGCCGCCCGCCACCGACCATCAGCGGGTCACATACGACAGGCCGTCGATGCGGAGCACGTCGCCCGAGGCCTTGACGATCCGGATCGTGTGCTCGCCCTTGCGCAGGTCGGCGCTCGTGAAGAGCGTCTGTCGGCTGAGTCGTGCGTCGCCGTGCAGGTCGATCGTGTCGACCAGCTTGTCGTCGATGTAGATCTCGGCCGTGCCCTGGTCGGGGCCGATGGCACCCGTGAGCGTGACCTTCGATCCCGTGAAGGCGAGCGAGACGGAGGCGCCGTCCGTGCCCGTCCAGTGCACGTCGTCGCGCAGGTCACCGCGGAAGCGGAAGTCCAGCGCCGTGTCACCGTCCGGCAGGGTGGCGAGCAGCGTGCTGCCGATCGTCACCTCGCGGCCGTCGACCGTGTAGTCCGTTCCCGCCGTCAGCGCCTTGCCGCCCCGGAACACCCCGAGGAACTCGCCCGGATCGCGGCCGAGCGTCACGACGGCATCCGCCGGCTGTGCCCGATCGAATGCCACGTGGTCGATGTCGAGCACGCCCTCCTGCACGACGTCGAGCTTGTCGATCAGCATGAACTGCCCCGACTTCTTCACGACCCGCAGGGTGTGGCTGCCGTTCGGCAGATCCCGCACGCCGTAGACGACCTGCTGCACACCCCGCCCCTCGGCCTGGAAGGTGTCGACCGTGTCGACCAGCACGCCGTCGAGGAAGACCTCGGCCTCGCCCTGGGACGAGTGCGTCTCGGTCACCCAGTCGATGCCGGTGCCGACGAACGAGTACTCGAACGCCGAACCGTCGGCCTCGCTGTACTGCACGTCGTCCTGGTAGTCGCCCATGCCGCGGCCGCCGCTACGGCTCCAGGTGCCGCTGTAGACGATGCCGGGGCCGTCGTTGTTGATGCTGACGATGTTCGAGGCGCCGGTCTCGGGTGCTTCTCCACCATCCGACGAGTCGAAGCTCGACACGGTGAGCGCCTGCGTGCGCGCCGGGACCTCCTTGCCGCCGTTGCGGGCCCAGTCCCCGTCGTAGACGAGGCGAGCGTCGTCGTCGTTGAGCGTGATGGTGCTCTTCTTCGCCGGCGTGAAGGTGAACAGGCGGGTGCCGTGGAGCGGCACGTCCTCGGCGACGAACTCCCCGTTCGCGGTGCCGAGGTTCTTCTTGCGCCACAGGTCGCGCACCTTCGCGGAGCCGTCGATGCCGAGGTCGGCGAGCGGGACGGTGATGTCGGCGTCGGTCCGCCCGAGGTTGAACACGGCGACCGTGACCGACCCGTCGGCGTTGACCGCGAACCAGGTCTGTCGCGGGGTGGCCGTCGAGACGGGGTGCGCGGGGCGCCCGGCCTGGTTCACCGCGATGACCTCCTTGTTGGTCAGCAGCTCCAGCCCGTACTCGTCGAGGTTGGTCATGTCGTTGCCGACGTACATCGGTGCGGCTCCCACGGCCCAGAAGGTCGCAGCCGTGCGACGCTCGTCCTTGGTGAGGCCGTCCATCGCGCCGTTGCCGACGTTCAGCGAGTCGAAGTCGTTCCAGCCCGTGCCGGGACCGGCGTGCCGCCACCAGTCGGCGGCCTTGGGGAACAGTCGCGAGATGTTGTCCCACGTGGTGAGCGCCTCGTTCTCGCAGTAGCACTCGACGTCCCAGTCGACGCGCCAGCCGTTCGCGTGTTCCTTCCAGAAGTCGGCGTAGCGGATGTCGAGCGCCCAGGAGAGCTCGAACCAGATGTCGTTGCGCTCGAGCGCCGTCGACCAGGCGGCGACGTCGTCACGGGCATCGATCGACAGGTCGCCGATCCCGGATCCCGGCGTCACACTGTCGAACTTCACGAAGTCGACGCCCCACTCGCCGAGCATGTCGGCGATCGAGTCGATGTAGGCCTGCCCGCACGGGGTCGAGAAATCGATGCGATGCCCGATGCCCCAGTAGTCCGCCTGCTGCAGGGGTCGCTTGACGACGTCGCCCGTGGTGCATTCGGGGGCGCCGGCGATCGGCAGCTCGGCCTCGTAGACTTCGGCCGAGATGCCCGGGATGAAGTACAGCCCCACCTTCTGGCCGTTGTCGTGCACGTGGTCGATCACGGCCTGCAGGCCGTCGGGGTAGAGGGTCTCGCTGGGAACCGGGCGACCGTTGGCGTCGACGCCGCCGTTCCAGCCGGCATCGATGTTGATGTACTCGTATCCGAACTTCTGCAGCTTGTCGTGCATCGCATCGGACTGCGCGATGATCTGCTCGGCGCTGATCCACTTCTTGCCGTCACCGGCGTAGACCTGCATGCTGTAGCTGCTCCAGCCCATGTACGGGCGCGCGCCGAGCGGCTCGTCCGGCCTCGCCGCGGCCGCGGCGAGCGTCGTGGCGGATGCCGTTGCGGCGGACGGCGCTGACGGCGAGGCGGATGCGGCGGGCGCCTCGGAGGCCTGGGCGGACGCGGCTCCCATGCCGAGCGCGAGGGTGGCGGCGGCCAGGGCGGCAGGCCATCTCAGCCTCGGGGTCGGGCGGTCGTTGTGGAACATGTCTTCCTCTCATGGTGGTTCGACGGTGAACCCCGCGCTTCTTCGCACGGTCCCCAGGTGCCCAATTACTTGACACCGGTAATTAATCACGATTAGGTTGATACCGCAAGCAGCCATCTCGTCAAGGAAGACCATGCCGCGTCCCCACCCTGAGACCCGTCCTCGCCCCGTCGAAACGCTGCGTCTGGCGTGGAATTCGCCCGCATCGAGCTGGAACGAGGCCACCCCGTTGGGCAACGGCCGCATCGGCGCGATGCTGTTCGGCGGTGCATCCGGTCGCTATGCCCTCAACGACGCGACTGTCTGGTCGGGCACTCCCGACGGACCCGCCGACGCCCTCCGCGATGTGCGCGCCGCCGGTGCGGGACCCGAGCGCCTGGCCCGCATCCGCGCCGCTCTCGACGACGGCCGCGTCCGCGAGGCGGAAGAGCTGCTGATGGCCTTCGAGGGTCCGTACTCCCAGGAGTTCCTGCCGCTCGCAGACCTCGACGTGCGCATCGAGGATGCCGAGGCGATCGAGCCCGCCCGGGTGCTCGACCTCGACGAGGCCGTGAACACCGAGGAGCTCTCGGTCCCCGGTGGCACTGTGCGTCGCCGCTCGTGGATCTCGGCACCCGCCCAGGCGCTGATCGTGGAGATCACCGCGGATGCCGCGTTCACGGCATCCGTCGGCCTGCGCACTCCGTTGCGCGAGGTGGGATCGACCGTGTTGCCCGACCTGTCCGGCATGACGCTCGACGTCGTGGCGCCGATCGATGGCGCGCCGCTGCACGAGACCGCGGTCGAACCGCCCCTGACCTACGCCGACGACGACTCCGAGGCGTTCGACGCCTTCGCGGCCGTCGCCGTCGCCTGGAGCACCGATGGACTCGCGGAGCGGACGCCCGACGGCGTGACGTTCCGCGGAGCCCGCCGGCTGCTGATCGCCCTCTCCTCTTCGTCCCGCGCCGCGTCGTGGTGGGCCGGCGAAGACGAAGGAGCACGGATCGCCTCTCGCGAGGCGATCCGGAACCACGCCACAGTGCAGTCGGATGCCGCGGTTCGCCGCGGTGCATCGGCACTGCTCGAGGAGCACATCGCCGACTTCCGGCGTGCGACTCCGGCGAGGTTCGCGATCGGCGGCCGGCGGGAAGGCACCTGGGATGTCGATCGCGACATCCTCCACGGCGCCGACCTGCCGTTGAAGGCGACCGTGATCGCCGAGTTCGGCGCGTACCTGCTCGCCTCGTGCTCGCGTGCGGGGAGCCCGGCGGCGAACCTGCAGGGCATCTGGAACGACGAGCTGCAACCCGCGTGGTCGTCGAACTACACGGTCAACATCAACACTGAGATGAACTACTGGGCCGCTCCCGTCCTGGGCATGGATGACGCGTTCGAACCGCTGCTCGCCATGGTCGAGAAGCTCGCCGGGAACGGCGCCGATGTGGCCCGCGACCTGTACGGCGCCCGCGGCTGGGTCGGGCATCACAACTCCGACGTGTGGGGCTGGGCGCTCCCGGTCGGTGGTGGTCACGGCGCTCCGAGCTGGGCGATCTGGATGATGGGGGGCGTCTGGCTCACGCACAACCTCTGGGACGCGTACGAGTTCGGCGGCGACCGCGAGCTGCTGCGCACGCGCATCTGGCCGCTGCTGCGCGGCGCCGTCGAGTTCGGGCTCGACTGGCTCGTGCCCGACGGGGAGGGGCGGCTCCGCACCTCGCCCTCGACGTCGCCCGAGAACTCGTTCTTCGCCCCGGACGGCGAGGGCACCGCGATCGGCCTCACCTCGGCATCCGATCTGCTGCTCCTGCAGAGCCTGTTCGAGCGCGCGCGCACGGCGATCGAGGTGCTGCAGCTCGACGACGACCCGCTCGTCGCCGAGCTCGACGATGCACTCGCCCGTCTCGCCCCCGTCATCATCCGCGCCGACGGCCGCATCGGCGAATGGTCGGCCGACGTCGTGGAGGTCGAACCGCTGCACCGGCACATGACCCCGCTGGTCGGCATCCATCCCCTCGACGTGACGACTCGTGAGCGCACGCCCGAGCTCTTCGATGCCGGCATCCGCCTGCTCGACGCCCGCGGACCGGGTGCCATGGGCTGGTCGTGGGCGTGGAAGATCGCGCTGCGCGCCCGCATCGGCGACGGCGACACCGCGGCGTCGCTGCTCGACGAGGCGCTCACTGCCTTCGACGGCGACGCGATGCGGCACGGGCCGGTCGACGGGTCGGAGTGGGGCGGCCTGCTGCCCAACCTGTTCAGCACGCACCCGCCGTTCCAGATCGACGCGAACCTCGGGTTCCCCGCGTCGATCGCCGAGCTGCTGGTGCAGAGCCACGGCGGCGTCATCCGGCTGCTGCCCGCCCTGCCGTCGGACTGGCGCGAGGGCGACGTGCAGGGCATCCGCGCCCGCACCGGCATCGCGGTCGACCTCGCCTGGAGCGACGGACGTGTGCGCGACGCGCAGCTGCGCAACCTCCTCGACGAGGATCGCGACGTGGTCGTCGAACACGACGGCCGCCGCATCTCGCTCACGGTGCCGGCCGGGGCCACGGTGGAAGTGCTCGCCGATGCCCGCTGAGATCACAATGCCCACTGAGATCCCGCTGCACGGGGAGACGGTGATGGTCGACATGCCGACCACCCAGACCGAACCCGACGACTTCGACGCCTTCTGGGCCGAGACCCTCGCCGAGACCCGGCGCTTCCCGCTCGACGTGACGATCGAGCCGTATGAGACCCGGCTCACCGTGATCGACGTCTTCGAGGTGACGTTCCGCGGATTCGGCGGCACACGCATCCGCGCCTGGCTTCGGATGCCGCGCGGTGCGACCGGGCCGCTACCGGGTCTCGTGCAGCTCTTCGGCTACGGCAACGGGCGGGGCCATGCCCTGCGCGACCTCCGCTGGGCCGCAGCGGGCTACGCCCACCTGGTGGTGGACGCCCGCGGGCAGGGCCACGGCGACACCGACGACGACCACCCCGAGGGCGGTCCCTCGGCCGGCGGCTTCCTCACCCGGGGGCTGCGCTCGCCGCGGGAGTACTACTACCGACGGGTCTATGCCGACGCCGTCCGCGCCGTCGAGGCGCTGCGGTCGCTGGATGCGGTCGATGCCTCTCGCGTCGGGACGGTCGGGGCGAGCCAGGGCGGCGGCATCGCGCTCGCGATCGCAGGGCTCGTGCCGGATCTCGCGGTCGCGATCATCCAGGCTCCGTTCCTCTGCGAGCTCAACCGCGCCGCCGACCTGAGCACCGAGGCGCCCTACGCGCTCCTCACCCAGTACTTCGCCGACCGCCGGCTCGACACCGCCACAGCGCTCGACACCCTGCGCTACTTCGACGGGGTGAACCACGCCAAGCGGGCCACCGCCCCCGCGCTGCTAAGCACCGGGCTGCACGACGGCATCACGCCACCGGCATCCGTCCTCCCCGCCTTCACGGCGTACGCGGGTGCGAAGCGCACGGTGCTCTGGCCGTACAACGGGCACGAAGCCGGCGGCGACCTCGACGAGGAGAACGCCCTCGAGTTCGCGGCGACGCACCTGGGGCCGGTCGACTCCTCCTCCGCACGGCGGGCCTGAGGATTCGCTACCGTAGCCGATAACGACTGAGGAATTCGATGGACCACGACACCGCCGCACGCACCTCCCTGATCCGCTCCGCCTCGGATGCCGGGTCGAAGGTGTTCGCGACGATCCTCACGCGCAGCCCGATCAGCCGCATCGACATCGCGCGGCACACCGGTCTCTCGCAGGCCGCCGTGACGAAGGCCGTCTCGCCCCTCGTGGCCGCCGGGCTCGTCGATGCCCCGCCCGCAGCGCATCGCGACGGCAACCCCGGGCGGCCGGTGGCCCCGGTCTCGATCGTGCCGGAGGCCATGATCATGCTCGGCGTGAAGGTCAACGTCGACGAGATCATCGCGGTCGCCACCGACCTCGGCACCGCCGTGCTCGCGGTGGAACGGCGGATGCTCCCGCAGCATGACCCGGATGCCGCGCTCGAGGCCATCGTCGATGTCGTCAGCGTGCTCGAGGCTGCCCTCGGCGACCGCTCCACCGCGATCGCCGGTCTCGGCGTCTCCGTCTCGGGCGATGTCGACACGCAGGCGGGTGTCGTGCGCGAATCGGCGATCATGGGGTGGCGCGACGAGCCGTTCGGAGCGCGTCTGCAGGAGCGGCTCGGCCGCCCGGTGACCCTCGAGAACGACGTGCACGCGTTGACCGTCGGCGAGCACTGGTTCGGTGTCGGTCTCGGCACGGCGTCGTTCGCGATCGTCACGATCGGCCGCGGCATCGGCAGCGGCCTGCACCTGAACGGCCAGGTCGTCACCGGCGCATACGGCGTGGCCGGCGAGATCGGGCACCTGCCCCTCGCCGACCCGCAGCGGATCTGCCCGTGCGGTCGGCAGGGCTGCGTCGAGGCGGTCGCATCGACCGCCGCGATCGAAGCCGCCGTCTCAGCCGCGCATGGCCGACCGGTCACGATCGACGAGGCCGTGCAGCTCGCGCACAGCGGCGATCGGGCCGCGGAGGCCGCCTTCCAAGAGGCCTCCGCGATCATCGGCACCGCGATCGCGACCCTCGTGAACCTCACGGGACCCGAACTGGTCATCATCGGCGGTGAAGGGGTGTCGAACTTCGACCTCTACGACGCCACGCTGCGCCGTGCCTTCGAGGCGCACGCCTTCGGGGCGGCCGCGCGCTGCCGCATCGTGGTGCGTCCGCACACCTTCGAGGACTGGGCCCGCGGCGCTGCCGCGGCCGCGATCCAGTCCCTCGTGCTCTGACGCGCAGCATCCGCTTTCTCGCCTGTCGGCCTCGATTGGGTCGCTGAGCCGGTCGAAGCGTCGTGTGCGGCACCTTCGACAGGCTCAGGGACCCATGTTCCGGCATCCGCCCCAGACACGGAACTGCCCGGCGGGAGCATCCCGCCGGGCAGTTCTCCTCTGCTGATCAGAGTGCGTCGTAGAGCTTCTGCTGCAGCTCCAGGTAGCGCTCGACGCCGAGACCGTTCAGGTCGTCGATGTACGCCTGCCACGTGCCGTCGTCGTCGATGTCGCGCTGACCGGTGGCGAACTCCGCCTGCGCCTGCGTGATGTAGGTGGCGATGTTCGTCTGCAGCTCGGCGATCTCGGCCGAGGTGTCGGGGTCGGGCCACAGCTTCCCGTCGGGGAAGATGAGGTCCTCGTCGGGTGCGAACGGCTCGTACAGCTGCGTCGCCTCGAGCAGACGCCGCTCGTAGCCGGCGGGCGAGTAGACGTCCTCCGGCACGACCTGCGAGTTGCGGTACTCGAGCGAGTCCCAGTACTGACCCATCGAGCGCCACGAGGCGTTCGAGGTCTCGTCGTAGGTCAGCGGCTTGAACGTCGGGTCCAGCTCGGGGTCGAGCGCGACGTCGCCCTCCTCGGCCGGGACCCAGGCCTCGCCTTCCGGTCCCATCGCGCCGAGCCGGTCGCCCTCCTCGGTCACCAGGTAGTCGATGAGCTTGATCGCCTTGACGCGCTCGTCTTCGGACGACTTGTTCGTGAGCGCGAACATGCCCAGCGGGCTGACCTGAGACCGGTAGGTCGCGAACTGCGTGCCGTCGGGGCCCTTGACCGGGGCGACGGCGTCGTAGTGCTTGTCTCGTCCGTCAGGGGAGTCTGCGGTCACGATCTCGTACGGGTGCAGCACGGCGGCGGCGCCGAGGATCTCGGCATCCGCGTTGTCGCCGAGTGCACGCAGCGCTTCGCCGTTCTGCGTGAAGGATGCCGTGTCGATCAGCCCTTCGTCGGCGAGCGAGGCGATGTACTGCAGGCCCGCGCGCCAGCCGTCGGAGGTCGCCGAGAGCTCGACCTTGCCGCCGTCCATGACCATCGGCGGCGGGCTCGACGGGCTGCCGTACGGCGCGTACGCGAATGCGTTCATGAGGTAGTTGATGATCGGTTCGGATGCCGAGGCGCTGAGTGCCACCTCGTCGGCCTTGCCGTTGCCGTTCGGGTCGTCGTTCTTGAACGCCCGCAGCACCTCGCGGAGCTCCTCGGTGGTCGTCGGCTGCTCCAGGCCGAGGTTGTCGAGCCAGGTGGTGTTCATCCACAGCTTCGAGGGGTAGCTGCAGTGATAGCACTCGGTGAACTGCGTGATCGCGTAGATGTGTCCGTCGGGCGCGGTCACCGACTGCTCCCAGTCGGGCTTCTCCTCGAAGCGCTTCTTGAGGTTCGGCGCGTACTCGTCGATCAGGTCCTCGAGGGGGACGAGTACGCCCTGCTGCCCGTACTTGAGCACCTCGCTGCGCGAGAAGGCGTCGACCCACGGCACGAGGAAGTACGCGTCTGGGTAGTCGCCGCTCGCGAGCGAGACCTGCCGCTTCTCGCCCGCGACGCTTCCGTCGTAGGTGGTGGTCTGCCAGTCGAAGTCGATGTCGAACTTCTTCTCGACCAGCTCGGTGAACGCGTTGTCCTTGAGTGAACCGTTGTCGCCCTGGGGGCCGAACGCGACCAGTTGACCGTTGTCTTCGTCACTCGGCGACGTGCAGGCGGCCAGCGCCGCCGTCGCCAGGGCCAGCACGCCTGCGGCGGCCACCCCTCGGATGATGCTGTGTCTCATTGCCGGAATCTCCTTTGCCCGGTTAATGGTGATGTGGTGGGTCTGTGGGGGTCAGCCCTTGACGGCGCCGACCATGATGCCCTTGTTGAAGTACTTCGCCACGAACGGGTAGGCGACGAGCATCGGGATGGTCGCGATCACGACCGTGGAGTACTTGAGCAGGTCGGCGAGCTCACGGCGTCGCAGCTGCTCGGCGACGTCGCCTCCGCCTCCGGAGTCGTTCAGGATGAGCAGCCCGCGCAGCACGAGCTGCAGCGGCTGCAGGTCGGCGTCGCGCAGGTAGAGCAGGGCGTCGAAGTAGGAGTTCCACTGCATGATCGCGTACATCAGGGCGATTACGGCGATCAGCGGCTTGGCGAGCGGAAGCACCACGGTCCAGAGGATCCGCAGCTCGCTGGCGCCGTCGAGCTGCGCCGCCTCGTAGACCTCGTCGGGAACGGCCGAGCGGAAGTAGACGATGGCGATGATGACCTGCCAGACGCCGATGGCGTTCGGCAGCAGCATCGACCAGCGGGTGTCGAGCAGACCGAGCGACTGCACCACGAGGTACATCGGGATGACGCCGCCGCTGAACAGCATCGTGAAGACGACGCCGCCGGTGATGACCTTGCGTCCGAAGAGCTGCATGCGTGACAGCGGGTAGGCGACCGCGACCGTGCCGAGCACGCTGATGGCGGTGCCGGCCACGGTGTAGAAGATCGAGTTGCCGAATCCGCGGAGGATCGCCGGGTTGCCGAGCGCCTCCGCGTAGCCGCGGAACGTGAAGTCGACCGGCCAGAACAGCACCCGACCCGACGACACGGCCTGGGGACTCGACAGTGAGCTGGCGATGATGTTCAGGAGCGGCATCAGCACGACGAGCAGGAAGACCGAGAGCAGGATGTACGCGGCGACGATGAACACGCGGTCGGCCCTGGTCTCCTTGACCTTCACGCCGCGCGCGAGCGGGTCGCGCCGGCGGCGGGGCTTCTTGTTCTTCGCGACGACGATCTCCTCGGTGAGGAGCGCCTCAGTGTTGATCGTGGTCACCACAGTCCGTTCCCCGTCACTCGCTTGGAGATGCCGTTGACCACGAGCAGCAGCACGAGGCTGATCACGGCGTTGAAGAGTCCGATCGTGGCTCCCAGACTGAAGTTCGCGTTCAGGATGCCGGTCTTGTAGACGTACGTCGGGATGATCTCGGACGTCGAGAGGTTGAGGGCGTTCTGCAGCAGGAACGCTTTCTCGAAGCCGATCGCCATGATGTTGCCGACGCCGAGGATCAGGATGATGGTCGCGGTCGGCAGCAGGGCGGGGATGTCGACGTTCCAGATCTTCTGCAGGCGGCTCGCGCCGTCGATCTTGGCTGCTTCGTAGAGGGAGGTGTCGACCGAGGCGAGGGCGGCGAGGTAGATGACCGCGGAGTATCCGGTCGTGGTCCAGATGTCGGTCGCGACGTAGATGTGCCGGAAGAAGTCTGCATCGGCCAGCAGGTCGACCTGGCCGGCACCGAAGAAGCTGAAGGTGCGGCCCAGCAGCCCGACCCGCGGGGAGAGCAGCAGGATCGTCATCGACACGACGACGACGGTGGAGATGAAGTACGGCGCGTAGGTGACCAGCTGCACGGTGCGGGTGAAGAACCGCAGCCGCACCTCGTTCAGCGCCAGCGCGAGGATGATCGGCAGGGGGAAGCTGGCGATCAGGGTGTAGGCGGCCAGCAGGAAGGTGTTGCCGACGAGCCGCGGGAACACCGGGTTGCGGAAGAGGTTCGCGAAGTTGTCGAAGCCGACCCAGGGGCTGCCCCAGACGCCGTCGATCGGGTTGTAGTTCTTGAACGCGATCACGGCGTTGGCCATGGGGATGTAGCGGAAGACGATGAACCAGATGATGGGGATGAGCAGCAGGAGGTAGAGCTGCCAGTAGCGACGCAGGCTCCGCACGAATCGCGACGGGCGCCGGGTCGCTGCCGCAGGTGTCTCCGCCGCTGTGGCGGGGAGGTCTTGCTCGACACTGAGCGTCATGGCTACCTTCTCGAGGTGGATTACTTTACACCGTAATATAACTCTGGCTCGGGGATTGCGCAACCCTGAGCGGGGCCTCAGTCCTCGACGGCCGTGAGGTGCAGGAGCATCGCCTGGCTGGGGTTGAGCACCGGCAGCGGCAAGCCCTGCTCGAGCACGGCTCCTGTGCAGACGAGGTCGTCCGTCTGCCGCAGCCAGGACGGGTCTTCGACCTGGTGCCGGCTCGCCGCACCGACCTCGTCGCGCACCCGTACGCGGTAGAGCGTCCGGGGGTCGAGCCCCGGGATGGGCACGCGTGGAGTCTGGGCGACGCCGCTGGTCTCGGTGCGGACCCAGGCGAACAGCGCCTCGCGTCGGTCATGCGCGACGATGCCGTGCAGCAGCGCGCCGTCGTCGACAGCGTCTGCGCGAACCGTGACGCCGGAATGGATGAGACCCCGCAGCTCCTTGTACAGCGCGGCCCAGGCGGCGATCCCGCGACGCTCGTCCGCGGTCGCCGCATCGATGTCCCACTCCAGGCCCGCGTGGCCGAACAGGGCGGTGATCGCCCGGAACGAGAACGACGCATGGCGATGCGTGGTGTGGGACTCGGCGGCGCCGATGTGCGAGCCGATCAGCTCGGGTGGCAGCAGGGTCTGTGTCCAGCGCTGGATGCTCTGCCGCTCGACGGGGTCGTTGCAGTCCGAGGCCCAGACGCGGTCGGTGCGCGCGAGGATGCCGAGATCGACTCGCGCGCCCCCGCTCGCGCACGACTCGATCTCGAGCAGCGGATGCCGTCGCCGGAGCTCGTCGAGCACGCGGTAGACGGCCTCAGTGTGTGCCCGTACTCGCCGGTCGCCGCGCACCCCCAGGGCGGCGTGGAGGTCGCGGTTGTGATCCCACTTCACGAAGTCGACGGCGGCCTCGGTGATCACCGCGTCGAGGCGTTCGATCACGTGGGCGGCCACCTCCTCGCTGGAGAAGTCGAGCACGAACTGATGGCGCGACTCGAGCCGGTGGTCTTCGCCCAGGAGCCAGTCCGGATGCTCGCGGGCGAGATCCGAGTCGGGATTGACCATCTCGGGTTCGAACCAGAGGCCGAACTGCATGCCCAGGTCGTGCACCCGGTCGGACAGTGGCCGGAGCCCGCCGGGCCAGACGTCGTCGTCGACGAACCAGTCGCCGAGGCCGGCATGGTCGTCGCGGCGCCCGCGGAACCAGCCGTCGTCGAGCACGAACCGCTCGATCCCGAGCTCGGCGGCTGAGGCGGCCAGGCCGGTCAGGGTGTCGAGGTCATGCTCGAAGTAGACCGCCTCCCATGTGTTCAGGAGCAGTGGCCGCGGTGAGCGGGGGTGGCCGGCGCGGGCACGGATGGAGGAGTGCAGACGCGCGGTGACGCCGTCGATGCCCTCGTCGCTCCAGATGAACAGGGCGTCCGGCGATCGGTGCGTCTCGCCCGGCTGCAGGCGGACCTCGCCGGCGTCGATGAGCTCGCCCGTACCCAGCACGGCGCGATGCACGCCGGCACCCTCGGGGAGGCGTTCGACGAGGGTCTCCTGGTTGCCGCTCCACGCGAGGTGCGCGGCCCAGATCTCGCCGGCGCGGAATCGGAAGCCCGCGGTTCCCGCCATCGTCAGCAGTGACGCGTCGTGTCCGGGGCGGCCGCGCCGGGAGGAGCGCAGCCAGGTGCCGTCGTGGATCGTCGTGCGCTGGGGGCGGCGCTCGTTGGTCCAGCGCCCGGAGAAGTCCAGCACCTCCTCGGCGCGGCCGGGCAGGGGGAGGAGGGCGCGGGCGGCGCGGATGTCGATCTGCCGGTCGGTCGTGTTGCGGATCTCGATCGCGGCGTGCAGGATGCCGGCAGCGTCGAGACGGTAGGCGAACGCCACCTCGGCGAATGATGAGGCGTCACGGAGCGTGAAGCGCACGTCCGACTCCGCGGCATCCGTGGCGATCAGCGTGAAGCCGTCGATGACGGCATCCGCGCTGTCCGCCTCGATCGCCGGCGTTCCCGACCAGCCGTGCGCGCGTCCGGCGGCGATCGAGAACGACCGCGGGATGTCGAGCGAGCTGTTCATCACGGCAGGCGTGGCGGTGGCGAGCATGCCGGCGACGTCATCGTCGCCGAGTGCGCGGCCCCAGTGCACGAGGGAGGGCGTGCCGAAGGAGTCGGCGGCGAACACCACGCTGACCCCCGCGCGGCGAAGGTGCGCGAGAGCGGGCGACCCGAGCGCATCGATGCGCGGAAGGGCGATACTTGACGTCATAAATTAATCATCCGGGTTCGCGCGAGCGCGCGCAAGCCGGAGAGCCGTTCGAGTGATGGATTGACAGTATTATTGTCCTAAAGCAATAATACTGTCATGGTCAAGCTCAGCGTTCCGCAGACTGCCGAACAACTCGGGGTGTCGCAGCAGCGTGTGCGCGCGATGATCGCCGCCGGACAGATCGACGCCGAACGTGTGGCGGGTCGCTGGTTCGTCGAAGCTGCCAGTCTCTCGATGGGACGGCGGCGGCCGGGGCAGCCGTACAGTTCGCGCATCGCGTGGGCGCTCATCGGCGTGGCGGAGGGCGAGCAGCCCTCTCTCTTGTCGCAGTCGGAGCGTTCTCGAGTTCGTTCGCGCTGGCGGAAGCTGATCGAGGATCCCCATGCGGTGGCGTCACTGCCGACTCTCCTGTCCCGCCGTGGTCGCCGGATGCGGTTGTCCGCGCCCGAACCCCTGGGACTGCTCGATGATCCACGCTTCGTCCGTTCGGGCAGAAGCGACACGCGATCGGGCGTGGCCGTCCGCGGCTATGCCGAGGGGTACCTCAGCGAGCGAGACCTGAGCGCTTTCGAAGTCGAGCACTTCCTGGTGCCCGCAGAAGGACTGGAGAACGTGTTGCTGCGGGTCGTCCCGGAGCGCGTCAGTGCACCGATGGTCAACTCCACAGCGCCGTGGCTCGCGGTCACCGCTGACCTCGCCGACGCGGGAGCCCGAGAGCGGCAGCAGGCGCAAGCCTTGTGGGATGGGCAGATCTCCCGAATGGATGCCGGCGACCATGCCTGACATCGTCGTGTTGCCACCCATGACCTCGGCGCAAGAAGCGGGTTCGTGCCGGTCTTCAGTGCTGACAATGTGCAACACAGATGGGTGCGCGGAGATGCTGTCATCGACGTCCTGATTCCCCGTCATCTCGGACTTCGCGCCTCTCGACGCCGCGGTGCGCTCGGTGGGCGAACCATCGAGACTCCTGGCGCACAGAAGGTACTCAATCGGACCGAGAAGATCGCTGTCCGCGCGGGCGACCGCGAGAGCGACGTGCTCCGTCCGAGCCTGGTGGGCGCCATCATCGGCAAGGCTGCCGCTTTCACCGTCATGCTCGATCGGGACCGCGACAGGCACCTCGGGGATCTCGTCGTGCTCGCCAGTCTGCTGCGCTCGTCGGATCTGCGCGGCGCTTCTCTCGATACACGCGAGCGCGCGCTCGTGATCAACGCTGTCGGCGCGGCCCGTGCGAACCCTGCGGCATGGGCATATGTGGCAAACGGTTCGGAGGCTCTCTCGAGGGCCTTGCTACTCACGCGGCGCTCGTGATGACACTGCATCGCGCAGAGGTCGAAGCGTTGATCAGGTGGAGGGGCTGACGGGAATCGAACCCGCGCTATCTGCTTGGGAAGCAGAAGTTCTGCCATTGAACTACAGCCCCGTACCCGCTCGAGGAGCAGGTGCACGCAAGCCTACCCGCCCGCCGCCCGATGGCAAAAGCACGTCGGGCGGCGGGGGATGGCTCAGGCGATGGTGTCCAGCGGATGCTCGAGCAGCTCGGTGAGCCGCGCGAGGAACCGCGCGGCGAGGGCTCCGTCGATGATGCGGTGGTCGGCGGAGAGCGTGTACCGCATGCGGTGCCGCACCTCCACCGTGCCGTCGACCACGGTCGGCTCGGCGCGGGCGGCCCCGACCGCGAGGATCGCGCCCTCCGGCGGGTTGATGATCGCAGTGAACTGCTCGACCCCGAACATGCCCAGGTTGCTGATCGTGAACGTGCCGCCGGACATGTCGTCCGGCGTGAGGCTGCGCTCCTTTGCACGTGTCGCGAGATCGCGGACCTCGCCGGCGATCTGCGAGGCGGGCTTCGCGTCGGCATCCGAGATCACGGGCACGACGAGTCCGGCATCCGAGGCGATCGCGACGCCGATGTTCACCCGCCCATGCTGGAGCGTCTCGCCGCGACCCTCGGGCGAGTACGAGGCGTTCACACCCGGAAAGGCGCGGAGCGCGATCGCGCACGCACGGACCACCAGGTCGTTCACGCTGATCCGCGGACGATCGGACGCGTCGAGCCGGGCGTTGAGCTGCGCGCGCAGCGCGAGGAGGTCGTCGACCATCGCCCCGGACGTCACCATGAAGTGCGGGATGCTCGCCGCACTCTCGGTGAGGCGTCGACTGATCACCTGCCGGGTCTTGTCGAACGGCACGGCGGTCGACTCCCGACGGTCGCCAGGGCCCGATCGCGGCGCGCGCTCCGCGGCGCTCTTGTCGGAATCGGATGCTGCGCCCTGGGGTGTCTCGTCCTGCGACGCGACCTGCTCCAGGTCGGCGCGGATGATCCGTCCGCCCGGGCCGGAACCCGCGATCTGTGTCAGGTCGATCGCGTGCTCCTTGGCGAGTCGGCGCACCAGGGGTGTGGCGAGTGTGCGCGCTTCGGGTTCCACCCGTCGCTCTGCGGGAGCGCGCTCCTCGTCGGCCGGCAATGTGTCCGGCCCGGCCGGCGACGCCTCTGGCTCGGCCGCGACCTCCGCCGCGGGTGTCGACGGCTTCCCGTCATCGAGGTGCGCGATGACCATGCCGATCGTGGCCTGGTCGCCCTCCGGCACCAGGATGTCCTTCAGGATCCCGGCCTCGTAGGCCTCGTATTCCATGGTGGCCTTGTCGGTCTCGATCTCGACGAGGATGTCGCCGATCGCGACCGGGTCGCCGGGCTTCTTGTGCCAGGCGGCGATCGCCCCCTCTTCCATGGTGTCGGAGAGGCGGGGCATGAGGATGTCGATCATCGGAAGGTCCTTCTACGCGCGGTGGTCGACGGCGGCGAGGGTCTGCCGGATGGCGGCGACCACGTCGTCGGATGAGGGGAGCGCCGCGGTCTCCAGCGGCTTGGAGTAGGGGAGCGGCACCTCGGCCATGGCGACGCGACGGACTGGAGCATCCAGCCAGTCGAACGCGCCGTCCGAGATCGTCGCGGCGATCTCGGCGCCGATGCCGTACGTGAGCCAGTCGTCCTCGAGCACGACGGCGCAGTGCGTCTTCCGCACGGAGGCGACGACCGTCTCGCGGTCGAGCGGGCGGAGGCTCCGGAGGTCGACGACTTCGACCGAGATGCCGTCGCTCGCGGCCAGACGCTCCGCGACCTCGAGGGCCACGGCCGCCATCCGCGAGTAGGCGACGACCGTGATGTCGGCGCCTTCTCTGGTGACCGCGGCGCGGCCGATCTCGGCGGGGGTGTCGTCGTCGGGCACCTCGCCCTTCGTGTTGTACAGCGCCAGGTTCTCGAGGAAGAGCACGGGGTCGTCGTCGCGGATCGCCGCGAGCAGCAGGGCTTTGGCGTCGGCCGGGCTCGAGGGTGCGACGACCTTCATGCCCGGCACGAATGCGTAGTACAGCTCGATGTTCTGCGAGTGCGTCGCGCCGAGCTGCTGCCCGCCGCCGCCGGGGGTGCGGATGACGAGCGGCACGCGCGCCTGGCCGCCGAACATGCCGTAGATCTTGGCGGCATGGTTCACGATCTGGTCGAGCGCGAGCAGCGAGAAGTTGATGGTCATGATCTCGACGACGGGTCGAAGACCGAGCATGGCGGCGCCGATCGCGGCACCGGTGAAGCCCTCCTCGGCTATGGGGGTGTCGCGTACCCGCTTCTCGCCGAACTCCTCGAGCAGCCCCGCGGTGATCTTGTAGGAGCCTTCGAAGACGCCGATCTCCTCGCCGAGCAGCAGCACGTCGGAGTCGCGCTGCATCTCCGCGCGCAGAGTGTCGTGCAGGGCCTGGCGGTAGGACATGATGCTCATGCGGATGCTCCGTTCGGGGCGAAGGGTGCGGTGGGCGCGGAGGCGAAGGGTGCGGGGTCGAACAGCGGCTCCCCGGGGAGGCGCCGCGAGTCGTTCGGCACCGGCGTGGCGTAGGTGTAGTCGAAGAGGGTGTCGACCGACGGGTGCGGGCTGGCCTCGGCGAACGCGACGGCGGCGGCCACGGCATCCATCGCCTCCGCGTCGATCTCGGCGATCATCGCGTCGGTGAGAATCCCCTGGCCCGCCAGGCGGGCGGCGAAGGCCGCGACGGGATCGGCGGCCTTGAGCGCTTCGGCCTCCTCCCGCGTGCGGTACTTGGCGGGGTCGACGACCGAGTGGCCTTTCAGCCGTTCGCTGACCGTCTCCAGCAGGAACGGCTTGCCCGCCCGCGCCGACGACAGCGCGGCGGCGGCAGCCTCGCGCACGGCGACCGGGTCGTTGCCGTCGACGCGGGCCGACGCCATCCGGTACGACGCCGCGCGCTTGTAGAGCTCCGGTTCGCCGGAGGCCTTCTCGACGGTCGTGCCCATGCCGAGCCCGTTGTTGACGACCACGTAGACGATCGGGAGGTCCCAGAGCGCGGCGATGTTGAGCGATTCGTGGAAGGCGCCGATGTTCGTGGTGCCGTCGCCCATCACGCAGACGACGGCCTCGGTCCCCGCGCGGTAGTCGATCGCGAGTGCGGCGCCGGTGGCGAGTGGAACCTGCCCGCCCACGATGCCGTAGCCGCCGAGCAGCCGGGCCTCGAGGTCGAACAGGTGCATCGAGCCGCCCCATCCCTTCGAGACGCCGTCGCGGCGGCCGTAGAGCTCCGCCATGATGCGCCCGGGATCGATGCCGCGGCCGATCGCGTAGCCGTGCTCGCGGTAGTTCGTGAACAGGTAGTCGGTCGGCTCCATCGCCGCCATGAGGCCGGTGACCGTGGCCTCCTCGCCGAGGTTCAGGTGGCAGTAGCCGCCGATCTCGGCCTGCGTATAGGCGCGTGCTGCGCGCTCCTCGAATCGACGGATCAGCACCATCTGGCGGTAGAAGTCGAGGAGGTCGCCGGACGCGGTCTCGATCGGTTCTGGGGTGGACGGGGCGGTGGTGCGCTTCCGGGGCGCTGATGTGCGCGCGGCCATTCGGAACTCCTCTCGCCGTGCTCGGGTGGAGCACGCTGCGGGTCGATCGGGCATCGGGTAATAATGACACGATACCGTCTCATTATAGAATGGGAGCCGCTGCGGATCACGCAGCGTGATGCGGAGGGATCATGACGGCCACGTCACCGAGCACGCCGCGCAAGCGCGGGCGTCCGACGGCTGCGGAACAGGCAGAGCGTCAGGATCAGATCCTGGATGCCGCCACGGCGCTGTTCGTCGCGCGCGGGCTCGGTCAGGTGACGATCGACGAGATCGCCGCCGCGGCACAGGTCACGAAGCGCACGATCTACACCTACTTCGGTGACAAGGCGGAGGTGTTCACCGCCGTGATCGAGCGGTTCCGAGGCCGTGCGCTCTCGGAACAGGATGCCGAGCATACGAGCCTGCTCGATGTCGCGGCGCATCTGGTGCTCGTGCTGCACGCCGACGACGCCGTCGGCATGCATCGGCTCATGATCGGCGAATCCGCGCAGTTCCCCGAGCTCGCGGCAGCCTTCTACTCCAGCGGTCCGCAGGGATACATCGCGAGCCTGGAGACGTATCTCGACGGTCGAGCAGCGTCGGCCGAGGCGCTCTTCGGGCTCCTGCTCGGCGAGGCGCACCGTCGTCGGCTGCTCGGTCTCGACCCGGCGCCGACCGAAGCGGCGGCACGGGCTCACGCGCAGAGTGTTCTCGAGGTCTTCAGGCTCGAGGGGGACGGGACCGCGAGCGAGCGCCCGCACTAGGCTGAACCCGTGCTTCTCAGCGATCGCGACATCAGGGCAGAACTCGCATCCGGCCGCGTCGGCCTCGACCCGCACGAGCCGGAGATGATCCAGCCGTCGAGCATCGACGTGCGCCTCGACCGGTACTTCCGGCTGTTCGACAACCACAAGTATCCGTTCATCGATCCCGCGGAGGATCAGCCGGAGCTCACGCGTCTCATCGAGGTGAAGCCGGATGAGCCCTTCATCCTGCACCCCGGGGAGTTCGCGCTCGGAGCGACGTTCGAGCAGGTCAGTCTTCCCGACGACGTCGCCGCCCGGCTCGAGGGCAAGTCATCACTCGGACGCCTGGGACTGATCACCCACTCCACCGCCGGCTTCATCGACCCCGGCTTCACCGGCCACGTCACCCTCGAGCTGGCGAATGTCGCGACCCTGCCGATCAAGCTCTGGCCCGGGATGAAGATCGGGCAACTGTGCTTCTTCCGGCTCACCTCGCCGGCGGAGACCCCGTACGGATCGGGCCCGTACGGCAACCGGTACCAGGGGCAGCGGGGGCCGACGGCATCCCGCTCCTTCCAGAATTTCCACAAGACGGACGTCGGCATCACCGACGTCGGAGCAGTCGGAGGCTGAGATGAGCGACGTCAGCGGCACCAACCCGGACCCGCCGGTCACCCCGGATGAGCCGGAGATCGCGCCCGCCGACGTCGTGATCCCTGCCTACCCGGACGCGCCTGTCACCTCGGAAGAACCGGAGATCGCGCCCGCCGACGTCGTGATCCCTCCGCCTCCGCCCGAGATCCCGATCCCGGAGGGCCTGCTGAACCCGCCGCCCTCGGAGATCCCGGTCGCGGATGCGGTCATCCCGCCTCCGCCACCCGAGACGCTGCGCCGCTCCGACCGGCCGCGCCCGACCCCCGCCATCCTCGAAGGCGACCAGCCGGCCGCCGCCGCCGACGACTGGTCGCAGCCGTCCGTCGCTCCCGAGGTTCCGACGTCCGGCGGCTACCGCGGACTCACGGTCGCGATCTTCGCCTTCCTGTTCGCGCTGCTCGTCGTCGCGATCGTGCTGCTCGCCTATCTCCTGGGCACCGGACGGTATCCGTTCTTCGTCTTCGACGACGCGGCCGCGCTGTCGGTCGTGCTCACGCCGCTGTTCTGACGTCGGCCTTGCCGTCCGGCGCGCTCTCCGCGGGCCGGGTCGGCGGGGTCGTGCCGAGCCGGTCGACGGCCGCGGGGCCGCCGGTCACCATTGCGACGACGGCGTCGAGCGTGGCATCCGCCGACAGCACGCGGGTGTGACCGAAGCCGTCGGTGCGCAGCAGGCGGGAGCGCTCGCCGTGGGCGGCATGGAGGCGCAGCGAGTCGGCATCCGGCATCCGCTGATCGGCGCGATCGTGCACGACCAGCAGTGCGGTGCCGGCGGGGAGCGGATGCTGCGCCGCGTCGTACCGCGCCTGCGCCGTGGTCTCATCGATGCCGAGCCGGCGGTGGAACCGCGCCGTGAGGTTCTCGGCGGTGGCGCGGTCGAGCCGGAACTCGCGGGCGAACTCGCCGAGGAAGGCGGCGGGCCCCGCGGCTCCGGCGATCACCGTGACGGCCGGAGTCGGAACGGTCGAGCGAGCGGCCGCCAGCGCGGCGAGGGCGCCGAACGAGTGGCCGACGATCATCGCGAACGGCCCGTGGATGGCCTGCAGCTGTTCGGCGAGCATCGCCCAGTCGCGGACGTCGGTGCGGCGTCCCTTCGAGACTCCGTGCGCGGGAGCGTCGAACGAGACCACGCGGTAGCCCTCGTAGACGAGTTCGCGCACCAGCGGGGCGAACTGCGAGGCGCGGCCCCGCCAGCCGTGCAGGAGCAGCACGGTCTTCGGGCCGGACCCCCACTCGTAGCCGGTGATCTCGATGCCGCGGACCGTCAGGCTCCGGTGCCGAGCCTCGCTGTGCGTCGTGGCATCCCACTCCCGCACCCGCATACGCGGACCGGGCGCGAAGAACGCGCGGTACGAGAGGTAGCCGGCGAGCGAGGGGGAAAGGCGGGCGGTGGTGAGGATGCTGCGGCCGACCAGTGCGGGCAGGGATGGCATGGGAACTCCTTCGCCGAAAGAATACGAACGATCATACGTATAGTAGGCGAACGATCGTTCGTATACTAGAGGGATGTCGGATACCGCGGTCGTGGACGGGCGAAGGGCGCGAGGGGATGCTTCGCGCCGCGTGGTGCTGCAGAGCGCGACGGACCTGGCGTCGGTCGACGGACTCGACGGCCTGACCATCGGGCGGCTCTCCGAGGCGTCGGGTTACAGCAAGAGCAGCATTGCGACGCTCTTCCAGAGCAAGGAGGGGCTGCAGCTCGCGACGGTCGCGGCCGCCCGGGAGATCTTCGTGGCGCAGATCGTCGAGCCGGCGAGGCAGCAGCCGCGCGGTGCGCGCCGGCTGGCGGCACTCATGCGCAACGGGCTGATCTACTCGCGGGACCGCGTGTTCAGCGGCGGATGCTTCTTCGCGGCGACCGCGGCCGACGTCGACTCGAAGCCCGGGACGGTGAGCGATGCCGTACGAGCCGGGTTGGCGGACTGGTATGCCTATGTCGGAGTGCAGATCGGCTACGCGGTCGAGGCCGGCGAGCTCGAGGTCGACGACATCGAGGTGCTGGCCTTCGAGCTCATCGCGCTCGACGATCAGGCGAACTCGCGCTCGCTGCTGATGCGCGACGATCGACCGTACGCGCTCGCCGCCGCGGCCATGCGGGGTCGGCTGCGCGCCGCGGGTGCCGATGAGGAGACGATCGCGCTGCTGGAGCTGTGAGGATCCTTCGTCTTTTCGCTTCGCTCCTCACTCAGGAGCTGGAACGCACGACGAAACGCCCCACCTGACGTGATGTCGGGTGGGGCGTCTCGCGTTGTGTCGAGTGTCAGGCGTCGCGACCGCGGGTGAACCCGGCGTCGAAGCCGCGCTCGTACGCGTGCTGCGCGTGACGCGCGGCGCGGTGCGGGCCGTGACCGCGGTGGCCGTGGTCGTCGTGGCCGTGGTCGCCGCGGCCGTGCTCGCCGTCCGCGTGGCGGCAGTCGCCGTCGCGCTCGTCGGCGTCAGGGCCGAAGCCGTGACCCGGGCCGAAACCGGGGCCGAAGCCGCGACCCGGACCGAAGCCGCGACCCGGACCGAAGCCGCGACCCGGACCGAAGCCGCGACCGAACGGCCGGCCGAAGCGGCGCGGGAAGCCGTCGCCTTCGCCGCGCTCGCCGAAGCCGCGCTCGCCGCGCTCGCCGAATCCGTGTCCGCGCCGGTGTCCGCGGGGGAGAGGTGTCTCCTCGTCCCAGCCGAAGGCGCGGGCGATCTTCTCGAGGGAGGCGAGGGTGGTGGCCATCTCCTCCTCGGAGACCGCGTCGGTCACCTTGGCGCGGATGCCGTCGACGATGGCGCCGAGGCGTTCCTTCGCGGCACGGCCTTCGTCGGTGAGCGTCCAGCCGTCGCCGTCGGCGGCGATCCAGCCGCGCTCGACGAGGCGGTGCAGCTTCGGGCCGTGCAGCTTGTGGCCGTGGAGCTGACGGTGCGCCGGGACGGTGCCGTCGATGATGTTGAGGATCCGCCAGTCGCGGCGGCTGGCGTGCTCGTTCTCGAAGGCGCGAGCGAAGTCGGCAGCCATCAGGCGGTCGGCGGCCTTCAGCCAGTAGCCGAAGGGGCGGGAGGTGTGGTCTGTGGTGTCAGTGTCAGAGGTGTTCACGGAGTGTCCTTAGATGTCAGAGTGCATGTGGTTGTCACATGTCATGTATATGTAGTGTGACATGCAGTGCGGATGCATGTCAAGTCGCATGTAAAATCGAATCGTGACCTCCGAGACGAACGACCCCGCCGAAGCCATCGCCCAGGCCCTGTCCCGACTGCGCGGTCGACGTCTCGGCGGCGGCCCGGGCGGGCGCGGCCATGGCGGCCCCCACGGCTGGCCCGGCGGCCCGCACGGCGGGGGAGATCACGGCGACCACGGCGAGCACGGCCCGTTCGGGCAGCGCGGCCGTCCCGGCATGCCCCCGTGGATGGCCGACCCGTCTGGTCGCATCGCGGGTCCGGCGCGCATGCGGATGCTCGAGGCGCTCGCCGCGGCATCCGCTCCTCTCAGCGTCAGCGCGCTGGGGGAGGCGATCGGCGTCGATCAGCCGCGCGCGTCGAGGCTCGTGCAGCAGGGGGTCGAACGGGGCTTCGTGCGTCGCGAGGCCGACCCCGACGACGCGCGCCGCACGCGCATCGCCCTCACCGACGAGGGACGCCGAGTCGCGCGCGGCATGCGCGGGGAGCGCCGAGAGATGCTCGCCGGAGCCCTGGCTGCGTTCACCGAGGACGAGCGGGCCGAGCTCGCCCGGCTGCTGAACAAGCTCGCCGACAACTGGCAGCGCTGACCGCCGTCTACGCCCCGGCGAACTCCAGCGACGGCTCGTCGTCGACCGACAGTGACAGCACCACCGTCTCGACCGCGTCGTGCGCCTCGATGCGCCGCTCGACATCGCGCAGCGACCGCGCCACATCGTGCTCCTGCGCGTCGCCGGCGAGGTCGATCTCGGCGACGATGAAGAGTCGGTTCGGTCCGACGTACTCGATGTGCAGGTAGGTGACACGCTCGATCTGCGGCAGCGCGAGCAGTGCGGTGCCGACGCGCGCCCGCAGCTTCGGCGCCGCCGTCGCGCCGACGAGGAACGCGATGTTCCGCCGGATCAGGATGATCGCGACCACGCCGAGCAGCACGCCGACGAGGATGGAGCCGACGGCATCCCACGCGGCGACGCCGGTGATCTGGTGCAGGAAGATCGCGCCGCCCGCGAGCACCAGGCCGATCAGCGCGGCGGAGTCCTCGAAGAACACGGCGCGCAGGGTCGTGTCGCTGGTCTCGAGCACGAAGTCCCACGTCGACGATCCGCGCTCCTTCGCCAGACGCCGCGACTTCAGCATCGCCTGGGTGAACGACGCTCCCTCGAGCACGAACGAGACGCCCAGCACGATGTACGCGATCGTCGGGCTCTCGACCGGTCCGGTCTCGCCGAGCTCCTGGATGCCGTGCATGATCGACACGATCGACCCGGCCGTGAAGATCCCGAAGGCGGCGATGAGCGACCAGACGAACGCGTTGCGTCCGTAGCCGAGCGGATGCCGGGCGTCCTTCGTCTGCGCGCCTCGGCGGTCGGCGATGAGCAGGAAGATCTCGTTGCCGGCATCCGCCCACGAATGCGCGGCCTCGGCGACCATGGATGCCGACGAGGTGATGATCGCCGCGATCGTCTTGGCGACCGCGACCAGGATGTTGGCGACGAAGGCGAGGATCACGGTCACGCGGTCAGGTTACTCCCGATCAGCGCGGCGCCTTCACGGGGAGGAGCAGCAGGAATCCGGCGATCAGGACGATCACGATGCCGAGGATGCCGAATGCGGTCTGGCTGGTCAGCACGATGAGCACCGTCCAGGCGCCCGACGCCATCCAGCTCGCGGCGCGGCCGGTCGTCGCGTACAGGCCGAAGATCTCGCCCTCGCGGCCCGCCGGGGTGACCCGGGCGAGGAACGAGCGGGCGGCGGCCTGCGCCGGACCCACGAACGCGCAGAGGATGAGCCCGCCGATCCAGAAGACCATCGTCCCGCCGTCGCGCAGGAAGAAGACCGCGAGGCCGGCGACCACCATCGAGCCGATCGAGGCGAGGATGATGCGCTTCGGCCCGACCCGGTCGTCGAGTCGACCGGCGAGGATGGTGGAGACACCGGCGATGAGGTTGGCCGCGATGCCGAACACGATGATGTCCTGCGTGCCGAACTTGAACACGGCCGTGCCGATGATCGCCCCGAAGGCGAAGACCCCGCCGAGCCCGTCGCGGAACACGGCGCTCGACAGCAGGTACCAGAACGTCGGACGGGTCTCGGGGTCGCGGTAGAGACCGGCGACGTCCTTCACCAGCAGCACGTATGACTGGAAGAAGCCGACTTTGCGCTCGGGACGCCCGAGGGACGGCTCGGGCACGTTCAGGAAGATCGGGATGCTGAAGATGATGGTCCAGACGGCGCATCCGACCGCGATCAGGCGGTACGCGAGGCCGTTGTCGGTCGACATTCCGAACCAGTCGAACGTGTCGAGGACGACGACGATCACCAGGGCGAGGATGCCGCCGATGTAGCCGAAGCCCCAGCCGAGACCGGAGATGCGGCCGACGTTCTTCGGGTTCGCGATGCCGATGAGCATCGCGTTGGAGTTCACGGCGGCGATCTCCCCGAACACGGATCCGGCGGAGATCAGCGCCACGCCGAGCCAGAACAGCGTCGGCGTCGGTTCGACGAACCACAGGCCGAGCATGCAGATCACCAGGGCGCCGGTGCCGATGCCGAGCCAGAGCTTCTGGCGGCCCGCGGCATCCGCTCGCTGGCCGAGCACGGGAGCGAGCAGCAGGATGCCGAAGGCGGCGATCGTGGAACCCAGGCCCAGCCCCGAGGCGAGGTCGGCCTCGGCGGCCATGCGTGCGGGGTCCGACGGGTCGAGCGCGGCGATGTCGGCGGGGAGGAAGCCCTCGCCCACCAGGTACAGCGCCGTGAACACGAACGTGAGGATCACCGTGTTGAAGGGCTGCGTCGCCCAGTCCCACAGCGCCCACGAGTAGACCTGCTTCTTCGGGGCGGGGGTCTCGCCACGCAGGTCGAGGCCGATCACTCCGACGGCCCCGCTGTTCGCGGTCGCCACGGGCTCGGGCACACCGGGACGCGAGTCAGGTTCGCTCATGCTCGAAGTCTGGCGCTGCCCGGTGAACGGGCGGTGACGGCGCGCCGCACGTGGATGCCGAAGCCGAAAGACCCGCTCCGGTCGCAATATGTCAGCGATCCTGTCCGGTTATCGCTGACATATTGCGACCGGAGCTGAGTGGATCAGTCCGTCCGGAGTGGCCGCAGCGTGCGGGCGTAGTCCTCCTTCAGCACGGCCAGGTGCAGCCACGCCTCGATGCGCGTGACGCCGGGGAGCGCCCGCAGCCGCTCGAGGCTCGCGTACAGCGCACCGGCCGACGGTTCGACGAGCGTCGCGACCGCATCGAACCGACCGAGCGTGCGCGCGGCGAAGTCGACGCCGCGTCCCCTCCGCAGCTCCGCGATCACGGCCTCGTCGTCGTCGCCGAGCGTCATGCCGACCCCCATCGACAGCTGCCGGTGCGCGAGCCCGCGGGCCTCGACGGCGCTGATCTTGATGACGCCCGCGTCGATGAGCCGCTGCACCCGGGTCGCCACCGCCGAGGGCGACAGCCGCACCTCTTCCCCGAGCGCGCGGAAGCTCTTGCGTCCGTCGGCCTGCAGCTGCTCGATCAGCGCCTCGTCGATCCTGTCGAGCGTCACCCCGCCCCGGTACTCCGAGACGAAGAAGCCCTTGATCACGGTCGAGTAGATGATCGTGCTGATGTCGAGCACGCCGCTGATGGCACGGATCTGCGCGAGCAGGTCATGCAGCTCCGACATCGACCCGACGCGGATCTCGGTGACGACGTCGTGCGCCCCGCCGACCGCCGAGACGAGCACCGTCTCGTCGAGGTCGCGCAGGTGCTCGGCGACGAGCTCGACGGTGCCGTCGGTGCGGATCGAGACATGGGCGAGCACGTGCTGCCCGAGGAACACCGGATCGACGGCGGCCACGACCCGCACGGTGCGGTCGTCGAGCATCGCCTTCAGCCGGCCGGCGACAGCAGCGCGCGATTGCCCGAGTCTCATCGAGAGGGAGCGGATGCTGGCGCGTCCGTCCTCTTGCAGAGCTCGGATGAGTTCGGCGTCGAAATCCATGGGCCTCCGTCCGATCCGTCGATTTCCCGGGAAGGCTCACCGTGGGCGACAGATCTCCAGCCTAGGAGGTCTTCGGGAAGACGGGAAGACCACAACTGCACAGCGGACAAACCAATACTCCAGTGAATGCTCTCTTCCGCTGGAGTTCTGCCCTTGCCCGCGGGGCCGCACGGTCGTAGCATCCTCCGGTACCCGACATCTTCCGCAAAGGAGCGGCACACCCATGACTTCCCCCACCACCAAAGGCACGCACAGCCGTGCGCGTCGCGCCGGCATCGCCGCCTTCGTCGGCACCACGATCGAGTGGTACGACTTCTACGTCTACGCGACCGCGGCCGCCCTCGTCTTCGGTCCACTGTTCTTCCCCTCCGGCGACCGCCTCGCCGAGACCGCCGCGGCGTTCGCCACCTTCGCCGTCGCGTTCCTCGTCCGCCCGCTCGGCGGCATCATCTTCGGCCACATCGGCGACAAGCTCGGCCGCCGCACCTCGCTCGTGATCACCCTGCTGCTGATGGGCGCCGCCACCGTGCTCGTCGGCTGCCTGCCGACGTACGAGAACATCGGCATCGTCGCCCCGATCCTGCTGATCCTGCTCCGCGCGATCCAGGGCCTCGCGGTCGGCGGCGAGTGGGGCGGCGCGGTGCTGATGAGCGTCGAGCACGCACCTGAGAAGTCGAAGACGTTCTACGGCGGCTTCACGCAGCTCGGCAACCCGGCCGGCGCCCTGCTCGCCTCGGGCATCTTCGCGATCATGACGCGCATGGGTGACGACTTCATCATCGACGGCGGCTGGCGCATCCCGTTCCTGCTCTCGATCGTGCTGGTCGGCGTCGGGTTCTGGGTGCGCTATCGGGTCGAGGAGACCCCGGTCTTCGAGTCCAAGGTCGAGGGCCGCAAGCAGTCGATGCCGCTGGCCTACGCCCTGCGCACGAACTGGAAGCCGATCCTCCTGGGTATCGGCATCCTCCCGATCTCGACCGGTGGCTACTACCTGGCGACGACGTTCGTCACCGCCTACGCCACCGGGGAGCCGATCTCGGTCAGCGAGCAGGTCATCCTCGACGCGATGACGATCGCCTCGTTCGTGGAGTTCGTCGTGACGCTGCCGGTCGCCTGGCTGGGCGACAAGTGGGGCCGGAAGAACGTGATGTACATCGGTCTCGCCACCTCGGTGCTCACCTTCGTGCCGTTCCTGCTGATCATGCCCGGACGCGTCGAACCGCTGATCTTCCTCTTCGCCTCGCTGGTGCGCATCGCACTGAGCGCGACCTACGCCCCGATCGCGGCGCTGCTCGCGCAGATGTTCCGCCCGCAGGCGCGGTACACCTCCCTCGCTCTGACGTACGGCGTCGGCGCGGCGATCTGGGCCGGATTCTCGCCCTGGTTCGCGACGCAGCTCATCGCCTGGACGGGCAGCATCTGGTCCGTCATCGCGATGTTCATCGGCATGGCCGTGATCGCGGGCATCTGCACGAAGCTCGCGCCGCAGCATTCGGACGAGGCGCCGGTCACCGCATCGTTCACCGCCCGCACCGACACGACCGCGAACAGGCTCCCATGAGAAAGCTCACTCCCTTCGACCGTTCGGCCCAGCAGACGCCTCGGCTGGTCATCGCTCGCGCGATCCACACGGCGGATGCTGCGGCCACCACCGCCACGGCGATGCTGACCGACCGGGGTCGGATCGTCGCGATCGGCAGCGTCGACGAGTGCGAGGCCGCCGCCCACCGTGCCGGCCTCGCACCCGAACGGGTCGACCTCGGCGACGCGGTCGTCGTCCCCGGCTTCGTCGACGCGCACGCCCACCCGCTGATGTACGGGCAGCTGATGACGTGGGTCGACTGCGGGCCCGAGAAGGCCGGCAGCATCCCGGAGATCGTCGCGCTGCTGCAGGCCGCCGCGGCCGAGACGCCCGAGGGGCGGCCGGTGCGCGGCTACGGCTACGAGCAGCGCAACCTCGCCGAGAAGCGGCATCCGTCCCGGTTCGAACTCGACGAGGTCGCCACAGACCGCGAGGTGTATCTGATGAACGCCTCCGGCCACGGCGGCGTCGTCAACTCGCACACGGTCTCGGTGAACGGCGTCGACCGCGACACCCCGAACCCCGACGGCGGCGAGTTCTTCCGCGACGCCGACGGCGAGCTGACGGGAGAGCTGTCGGATGCCGCGTGCAACATCCTCACCGGCGTGCACGGCGTGAAGATCGGCCACCACGGCCCGAACTTCCACCTCGCCGACGAGCCCGAGGAGCACCTTCGCCAGCTGGATGCCGCCACACAGCGCTTTCTCGCGGGCGGGGTCACCTCGATCGGCGACTGCCAGGTCACGCGCCGCGAGTTCGACATGTACCTGCGTCTCGCCGAGGCCGGGCGCCTCGAGCTGCGCGTCTCGATGTACCTGCTGTCGCACCTGCTCGACGAGGCGCTCGAGATGGGGCTCGTCGGCCAGTTCGGCAACGCCCACCTCAGCTTTGCCGGCATCAAGCTCTACGCCGACGGCACGCTCGGCGGCTGGACCGCGTACTTCCCCGACGGCTACGTGGGCGACCCGTGCCGCACGGGTCAGCTCTACCACGAGCCCGCCGAGTACACGGCGCTGATCAGCAAGGCGCACGCCGCGGGCCTCCAGACCGCGACCCACGCGCAGTCGCCGACCGCGATCGAGATGGTTGTCTCGGCGATCGAGGCCGCGCTCGCCGAGCGTCCGGACGCCGACGCCCGACACCGCATCGAGCACTGCGGCCTGCCGACTCCCGAGCAGATCGAGCGGATGGCCGCCGCCGGCATCCGTCCGGTGAACCAGACGCAGCACTACTTCAACTGGGGCGAAGGCGTCGAAGAGGCCATCGGCACGCCGGGCGAGCGCTTCAACCCGCTCGGCGAGTTCGAGCGCGCCGGCGTGCCGTTCACGATCTCGTCGGATGCTCCGGTCGCCGAGCCCATCCCGCTCGAGGCCATCCAGACCGCGGTCACCCGCGTCACGCGTCGCGGGCACAAGCTCGGACCCGACGACCTGCGGGTCTCCGCGCTCGCCGCGCTCCGCGCCCACACGATCGAGGGCGCGATCTCGATCGGCCGCGAAGACGACCTGGGCTCGCTCGAGGTCGGCAAGTACGCCGACTTCGCCGTGTTGTCGGATGACCCGCTGGCGGTCGCCGCCGAGGACATCGCGGCGATCTCCGTGCGCGAGACCTGGGTCGACGGGGAGCGTCGCCATCGTGCCTGATCTCGCCGACGACTTCACCGACACCGCGGGCCGCGCGGTGCTCGAGACCATCCGCGCCTATGGTGTGACCGCGATCTTCGGCATCCCCGGCACGCACAACCTCGAGCTGTACCGACCACTCGCCGATCTCGGCATCCGCGCGGTGACGAACCGCCACGAGCAGGGCTCGGGGTACGGCGCCGACGGTTGGGCGCAGCAGACCGGGCTGCCGGGTGTCGTCATCACGACGTCGGGTCCGGGGCTGCAGAACGCGATGAGTGCCATCGGCACCGCGTTCTGCGAGTCGCGTCCGCTGATCGTGCTGTCGCCGGGAGTGCCGCGCGGCGCGGAGTTCGCCGACGTCGGCACCCTGCACGAGACGAAGGATGCCACGGCCATGGTCGGCGCGATCGCCGAGTGGTCGCGCCGCGTGCAGTCCGCGGCCGAAGCCGTCGAGGCCGTGCACGACGCCTTCACGCTCTTCCGAACCGGTCGCCCGCGGCCCGTGCATATCGAGATCCCCCTCGATGTTCTCGAAGCCCCCGCCGATGTGCCGGCCGAGGCACGTCGATCGCGGGCGGTGCCGGCCCGAGTTTCGGGCGACGCTGACGCGCTGGCGGAGGCCGCGCGCCTGCTGACGGGTGCGCGCACCCCGGTGATCGTCGCTGGCGGCGGAGCGACGGATGCCGCGCACGAGGTCACTTCCCTTGCTGAGCGCCTGGGTGCTCCCGTGCTCACGACGCTCAACGGCAAGGGTGTGGTCGACGAGCGGCATCCGCTCTCCCTCGGCTCGAACCTGCGTCTCGCGGCTGCGCGCGCCGTCGCGGAAGACGCCGACGTGCTGCTCGTGATCGGGTCGAAGCTGGGCGAGGCCGAACTCTGGGCGCCGCGGCTGGAGGCGCGCGGTGCGGTGATCCGCATCGACATCTCGCCGTCGCAGCGCGACAAGAACCTGGCGGCGACCGTCGGGATCACCGGCGATGCCGCGGCCGTCGGCGAGGCGCTGCTCGCGGCTCTCCCCACCGAGATCCGCTCGCCGCGCGACCTGGCTGCGGAGCGCATCGCGATCGCCACCGAGATGCGCGAGACCGCACCGGATGCCGTCGCTCTCGCCGAGCTCATCGTCGAGGCCCTGCCCGACGACGCGATCGTCGCGGGCGACTCCTCGCAGATCGTGTACCTGGCGCTGGGCAGTGTGCTGCAGGCGCAGCATCCGCACTCCCTGCTCTACACGCCGACCTACGCGACCCTCGGTTACGGCCTGCCCGCCGCGATCGGCGCACGCGTCGCGAGCGCCTCGCATCCGGTCGTCACGGTGATCGGCGACGGCGCGCTCATGTTCTGCGTGAACGAGATCGTGACCGCGGTCGAGCAGCGCCTCGACGTCACCATCGTGTGCGTCGACAATGGCGGGTACGCCGAGATCCGGCAGAACGAGGTCGATCGCGGGATGACGCCCGTGGGTGTCGACCTCGTGCAGCCCGACTGGGCAGCATTGGCCACCGCGTTCGGGGCCACCGGCCGCCGCGTCGACCGCCGCGAAGACATCGTGCCGAGCATCCGGGAAGCGATCGCCGAAGGCGGCGTGCAGCTCGTCCACATCCCCGCCGGAAGACAGGACTGACACATGACCGAGAACATCGGACCCATCGACGCCTCCGTGAACCCCCGGTACTCGGGCATCGCGACGTTCGCGCGCCTGCCGCGCATCGAAGACGTGCCTCGTGCTGACATCGCCGTCGTCGGCATCCCCTTCGACTCCGGCGTGAGCTACCGGCCGGGCACGCGCTTCGGCCCGTCGCACGTGCGTGAGTCGTCGCGCCTGCTTCGTCCGTACAACCCGGCGCAGGATGTCTCGCCCTTCGCGATCGCGCAGGTGGTGGATGCCGGTGACATCCCGGTCAACCCGTTCGACCTGACCGAGGCGGTGTCCGAGGTCGAGAGCGCCGCGATCGCGCTCGGCGAGCAGGTGCAGCGCATCGTCACGATCGGCGGCGACCACACGGTCGCGCTTCCGCTGCTGCGCGCCGTCGCGGCGAAGCACGGCCCGGTCGCGGTGCTGCATTTCGACGCGCACCTCGACACCTGGGACACGTACTTCGGCGCCCCGATCACCCACGGCACGCCGTTCCGCCGGGCGAGTGAGGAAGGGCTGATCGACCTCACCGCGAGCTGCCACGTCGGCACCCGCGGGCCGCTCTACTCGAAGCAGGATCTCGAGGACGACGAGCGTCTCGGCTTCTCGATCGTGTCGAGCGAGTACATCGAGGAGCACGGCGTCGAGGCTGCGATCGCGCGGATCCTGCAGCGCATCGGCGACAAGCCGCTGTACGTCTCGATCGACATCGACGTGCTCGACCCCGCGCACGCCCCCGGCACCGGCACCCCCGAGGCCGGTGGGCTCACGAGCCGCGAGCTGCTGCGCATCCTCCGCGCGCTCGGGTCGCAGAACATCGTCGGCGCCGACGTCGTCGAGGTCTCGCCCGCGTACGACCACGCGCAGATCACCGGCATTGCCGCGAGCCACGTGGTCTACGAGCTCGTCAGCCTGCTGGCCGCGCAGGTCGCGCGGCCGTAGCGCCCGGCATCCGTCGTTCGGCAGGGCCCCCGCCCCTGCTCGGGAACCGCCCCCTCCTGCTCGGGTCGCGATATGTCACCCATTTCGGCCTCGGATGCCTGACATATCGCGACCGGAGCCTCACCCGGAACCCGTGCTCACGTATACGAGGCGGCCAGCAGCTCGGCGAAGAGCTCCTCGGCGTCGCACGCGACCCGCCGCCGCGTGAACCAGTCGCAGATATTGACGCAGTCGCGGTGCAGCAGGTCGAGGCCCTGCGGGTTCGCGATGATGTCGACGATCTGCGGCAGGTCGATCACCCGCACGCGCCCCTCGTGCACGAGCAGGTTGTACGCCGACAGGTCGCCGTGCGCGAACCCGGCGGCGGCGAAGATCCGCATGATGTCGACGATCTGCTCGTAGAACCCGGCGAGCTCGGCACGGTCGCTGCGCACCTGGGCGAGCCGCGGCGCGGCCGTCCCGTCGGCATCACCGAGGAACTCCATCAGCACCTCGGTGCCGTTGACCTGCACCGGGTAGGGCACGGGTGCGCCCAGCTCCCACATGCGGCAGAGCGCCTCGAACTCCGCGAACGACCACTGGGCGGCGGCGACCTCACGGCCGTGGCTCGACTTCTTGGCGAGTGCTCGGGTGTCGCGGGTGTTCCGCGTGCTGCGGCCCTCGGTGTAGACCGCTGAGCGGTGGAAGCTGCTGTGCTCGGCAGACCGGTAGCGCTTCGCCGCGAGCAGCGTGCGCTGCGCCGGGTCGTCGGGCACGGCACGCTCGAGCAGGAAGACGTCGGCCTCCTTGCCGGTCTTGAGGATGCCGAGCTCGGTGTCGAGCGCGCCGGCCGAGGTCACGACCCAGTCGGGCCAGGGTTCGGGGCCGCGTTCGGAGGGGGTGACGGCCGGCCAGGTGGACCAGCGCTGGTTCTCGCCGGGCTCGACGTCGGCGAAGAAGAGTTCTGTGTCGAAAGGGGAGGAGGCGTTGCGAGGATCAGACAAGATGTGGCTCCGGAAGAGGAGGCCACGCCAGGGATCAGGAGCGGGTGGCCTCGAAGGGAAGGTGGTCGGCGGTGAGCGCGACAAAGACGGTGTTCATGCCTTCAGCTCCTTCCGCTCGGCCTTCCGGGTGCATCCCGGTGCGCCGTCGAGCCTAGGCCCCTCCGCCGCCCGCGTCCACCCTTCCTTCCGCTCCCGTGGCAGTTGCTGCGGGTTCGAAGCCGAAATGGCCGCAGAAACTGCCACGGGAACGAAAGCGCTCGGACGAATGGTCGGATGCGGCGGACGACCGGTCGGGCACCGGCATCCGGATGCTGCGAAAGTGGAACCATGACCACGACAGCGCCCATCCCGACGACCGCGTCCGCTCGACCAGGGCGGATGCCGTACGGCGGACTCATCGTGGTGATGATGATGAGCTTCCTGCTGGTCACGGCCGAGTTCCTCCCCAACGGCGTCCTCACCGAGATGGCAGCGGAGCTGGGTGTCACACCCGGCCAGGCCGGGCAGACCGTCACCGTGACCGCGCTCGTCGGGCTGATCATCGCACCGACGATCGGACTGATCTTCCCGCGGCTCGACCGGCGCTCGCTGCTCGTATGGATGGCGCTCGCCGCCGCGGTGTCGAACCTGATCGTGGCGATCGCGCCGAACCTCATCATCATCCTGCTCGCCCGTTTCCTGCTGGGCGCCGCGATCAGTGCCTTCTGGTCGATGTCGATCACGGTCGCCGCCCGCATCGCCGGTCCTGAGCGGCTCGGACGCGCGGTCATGTTCACGGCGGCGGGCACCTCGCTCGCCACCGTCGCGGGTGTGCCGCTCGGTGTCATGCTCAGCGAACTCGTCGACTGGCGAGTCGTGTTCGCGATCGCCGGGGTGGTCACGGGTCTGCTCGCGATCGCGTTGCGCGCGCTGCTTCCCTCGGTGCCCGCCGCGCAGGCGTCGAGCCTCCGGCTGCTGGTCGACACGCTCCGGCGGCCCGGCATCAGCCTCGGCATGGTCGGCCACGTGCTGATCGTGCTCGGCCACTTCCTCGCCTACACGTACGTGCGTCTCGCGCTGGAGCGCATCCCGGATGTCGACGCCTCGACGATCGTCGTGCTGCTGGCTCTGTTCGGCGCCGGCGGACTCATCGGCAACCTCGTGATCGGCCTGGTGATCGACCGCACGTTCAGGTTCTTCGCCGTGTTCGCCCCGGCTGTCATCGCCGTGGCCGTCGCCGCGATGATCCTGCTCTCCGGCACCGTTCTCGGCATCGGCATCGTGGTGTTCGTCTGGGGCCTGTTCTTCGCGTCCTGGCTGATCGTCGTGAACACCTGGGTCGGGCACCGGATGCCGGACCGGCTCGAGGCCGGCGGAAGTCTCGTCGTCGTGGGCTTCCAGGGAGCGATCATGATCGCCGCGGGTGTCGGAGGCTTCCTCGTCGACTCGCTGAGCATCGAGCTCGTCTACGCGGTGGGCGTCGTCGCCCTGGTGATCGGGGCCGTCCTGTTCGGCGCCTCCAACCGCATCAAGGCCTGACGGGTCCGAGCGGGAGCTCGGCGCGGCGCCGCCAGATTCCGTCGGGCTGCCGCGTGAGTACGGCGAGTGCGTCGACGGATGCCGCGAACGGCAGCTCAGGCGTGAGCGATGCGGCTATCCGCTGATGCAGCGCCACGGTCGCTGCGCCCGGTTCCGCTCGGGCGATCGTGAGGTGGGGGACGGGATCCGCGAACGCGCCGCCGTAGAGGGGCGACTCGGGGAATTCGCGGCCGAGCTTCTTCATGAGGTTGCGGATCGGCTGGTCGGGGTCCGGGCGCAGGTAGACGGCCCCGGCTTCGAACATCTCGACGCTCGTGAACGAGACCTCGAAGGCGGGGGTCTCCGAAGCGACGTCCTCGAGCCTCTGCAGATCGGCGTCGGTGACGGCATCCATCCACGGATACATCACCGTGATGTGCGGAGGAACCCCCGGCTCATGGGTGCCCTGCCACCACGGCGCGATCAGCCGGGTGAGCTCCGGACGGAACAGCAGGTCGACGGCGCTCGGCATCGCCCGAACCTATCACCGGCGGTGTCGTCTGGGCTCTCCCCGGGCACGGCTTCGGAGGTCGGGGCCGACACCCCGTGGCTGCGACGGCTCGCTCGGCGTGTCTCGCCGTGGCTCCGCAGTTGTGCCCGCGGACGCCGGGAGGGGGCGGATGCCGCGCGGGCGGCTACGCCGGGACGGGGGTGCGGTGGGCGAGGCGCCACGACGACGGCGTCATGCCGGTGCGGCGGCGGAACGCCCGGCTGAACCCCTCGTCGGAGGCGTAGCCCAGCTCGCGCGAGATCTCGGAGACCGGTCGCCCGGCGTCCAGCATCCGCTTCGCCGCATCCACGCGCACCTCGGTGACGTAGTCGGCCGGGGAGCGCCCGATGACGCTGCGGAACCGCTCGGCGAAGGTCGACCGCGACATGGCACCGACGTTCGCGAGGCGTTCCACCGACCAGTCGCGGCCGGGCTCGTCATGGATCGCCTCGACGACGCGGTCGAGGAAGGGGTCGTTCGAGAGCGACGGCCAGCCCACCGGGGCGCAGCCGTTCTCTGCCCAGGCACGGATGACCGACAGCAGCACGGTCGTCGCCATCATGCGGCAGATGACCGGATCGCCCTGACGTGAGGGGCAGGTGTTCGGGTCGACGAGGCCCATGTTCTCGGCCAGCGCCGCCGCGGCCGGCTCGAGCGCGTCGAAGCCGGTGACCGTGATGACATCGGGGAGCACGGCTCGCAGCTGCGACGCGGCATCCGCGAACTCGAGGTCGACGACCATCAGGCTCGTCGCGCCCTCGGCCTCGAGCGCGAAGGGCGACTCTCCGAGTGTGAGGAGGGCATCGCCGGCGACGAGGCGGTCGCGGTGACCGTCGGGATCAATCGTGAGGCGCTGGGAACCGCGATCGACGTCGAGCCGGCAGCCGTCACCGAGCGGCGGGTGCCCGTGCACGCTGCCCTCCGAGATGTACACGAGGGTCAGAGCGCCCGGGGCCAGAGGCAGGAGTGCGCCGGGGGCGAGGGTCAGGCGTCGTGCCACGCCGACGCGCAGATCGACGGCGCCGAGCAGCTGCGAGAGCGCGTTCGCATCGACCATCACCATGCCTCCGGCAACGTCGCAGCATGACCCGGTATTCCAGACTCCGTTTCGAATCGCGCAACTGGGGTCCTGCGTGCCCTGGAATCCCCCATTCGCGCGATTCGAAACAGCTGGGCGCCCGGATACCCTGGAAGGACGCCACCCGAGGAGTCCCGTGTTCCGCACCCCCGACCGCCTGTTCCGAGTTCTCGCGATCGCGGAGGCGATCACCTGGACGATCCTGATCTCCGCGATCATCGCCCGAGCGGTCGGCGCCCCCGGCGTGCTCGTGACCGTGGGCGGCGGCATCCACGGTTTCGTCTTCCTCGCCTACGCCGCGACGGCCGTGCTCGTCGCCGTGAACCAGCGGTGGCATCCGGGCGTGGGCGTGCTCGCCGTCGCGAGTGCGATCGTTCCCTACGCCACCATCCCGACCGAGATCTGGCTGCACCACACCGGCCGCCTCGACGGGGCATGGCGCCTCGACGCGACCGACGACCCGCGCGATCGCCGGTGGTACGACCGGCTGATGCGCTGGTTCCTTCGGCGGCCGTGGGTGCTCGCCGCGCTGCTCGTGGTCGGCATCGTCGCGCTCTACGTCATCCTGCTGCTGGTCGGTCCTCCCGGCGGTAAGTGAGCCCGTCACGCCGACCTACGGCGTGACGATGACCGCGTTCGCCTCGTTCACGAGGTCGAGCGTCGCCGTGGCATCCGCTCCTGTGCAATCCACAATGACGTACAGGCCGACGCCGGTCTGCGTGAAGGCGCGCGCGGCGATCAGCCACGAGCGTTCGTCCTCTTCGCCGACGACCTGTCGGGTCTCGACGCCGCCGGCTCCGCCGACGAGGTAGCTGAACTCCCCGGTCGTCGCGAGACCCGTCACGTCTTCCGTGGGCGAGTCCAGGAGCACGCCGAGGATCGCGTCCGACGAGGCGCTGTCGTCGCCGGCGACGACGGGCACGTCGGAGGTGCGGCCCTGCCAGAACTGCGCGGTGCAGGTGTCGTCGAGCGTGCCGTAGGTCCAGCCGCCGTTGCCGTCGTCGGGCGAGACCGACTTCCAGGCCTCGTCGGTCAGGAATCCGTCGCCCCATTCGATGTAGGCGGTGCTCTCGAGCTCCAGCCCCTCGGCGAAGGTGAGGGTCGACCCTGCGGACGGCTCCTCGGACGGCTCCTCGCTGGGTTCCGGGTCCGGCGACGACGGCCCTCCGGTGGACTGGCCCACCGGGATCTGGGCGTACAGGCATCCGCTCAGCGGGAGCACGGCGACCGCCACGACGGCCGCAGCGGCGAGACGGAGCAACGGGGCGACCTGCGGTGTGCGCGTCATGCCGGTCAGCCTAGTCCGCGGTGTGCAGCGCCACGACGTCTCCGATCACCACCACCGCCGGCGATCGCACCTGCCGCGACGCCGCGAGGTGCGCGATGGTGCCGAGCGTGCCGACGGTGACGCGCTGACGCTCGCCGTAGCCGTCCTCGATGATCGCGACCGGGCAGTCGAGGCGCCGCTCACCGGCGCCCAGCACGTGCGCCGAGTGACCGAGAGTGTGCACGCCCATCAGCAGCACGACGGTGTGGTCGCGCCCGCCCGGCAGATGCCCGACCGGGTCGTGGCCGCTCAGCACCGTGAACGACTCGGCGACCCCGCGGTAGGTGAGGGGGATGCCGGCGACGGCCGGCACCGCGATGGCGCTCGTCACCCCGGAGACCACCTCGACCGGGATGCCGGCGGCCTCGCAGTGCTGCTGCTCCTCGCGGCCCCGTCCGAACACGAACGGATCGCCGCCTTTGAGGCGCACGACCCGGCGACCGGCGGCCGCGAGCTCGACGAGCAGGGCGTTGATGCCGTCCTGCGGCACGGGGTGATGGCCGGGGAGCTTGCCGACGTCGATGACCTCGGCGCGGAGATGTACTCCCTCCGCGGCCAGCTGCGCGAGCACGGTCCGCGCGCCGAGCCGATCGGCGACGATCACGTCTGCCTCCTCCAGCAGCTGCAGGCCGCGCCGGGTGAGCAGACCGGCGTCGCCGGGACCCGCGCCGACCAACGCGACGGAACCCGTCATCGCTCGCGTTCCGCGGCTTCGAAACGCGTGATCACGAGGTCGATGAGAGCCTCGGGCACCGGCCCGCCGTCGAGCAGCGGGAGGGTGAGCACCCGCCCGGCGGCCTGCCGCTCGGCGAGGTCGAAGAAGTAGCCGCGGGCCAGCAGGTAGGTGGCCACGAGGGAATCCGGATGCTGCGCGAGCGCTGTCGGAAGGTCGGGCTCCCGCGCGGCGAGGTAGGCGAGATCCACCTGGCGGCCCAGGTGCGCACGCAGTACCTCGGCCATGCCCTCGGCATCCGTCAGCGAGCGGGGATCGCGGGAGCCGGCCACCGCGAGGATGAGCGGGGCGCCGGATGCGGCAGGCAGCCGCGCCGCGAGCGCGACGGCGAGCCGCGGGTCGGGGCCGAGGGGCGCGGCGACGACGGCATCCGCTCTCGCCTCGACCATTCCGTGGAGGTCGTGATGCACGTGGAATCCGCTCGACAGCAGCAGCGGCACGACGACGACCGGGCCCTCGATCGCCGCGAGCGCATCGACCGCGTCGGGTTCCTGCACGTCAACGAACGCGGCTCGCACCGCGACGTCGGGCAGCCGCGCGGCGACCTCCTCGACGAGCTCGGCGATCGCCCTGGCGCCCGCGACATCGGAAGTGCCGTGCGAGACGGCGAGCAGGGTGGGCCGGGGCATGCCGCGACTCTAGGGCGTCGTTGTGACGGGAATGTTTCGGGCCGCGAGCCTCCCTCCGGTATACCGCCGCGTGACGTTCTGTGTCGAAGATGTCGCGGATGAGGGAACGATGTCACTAGCGTGCGAAGCGGTCACTTCGGCCGGACACTTTCCCGAACACTCGAGGACTTCCCATGCATTCGACCCGAGCACGGCGCGGCGGCGCGCTCCTCCTCACGGCAGGCCTCGCCTTCGGCCTCAGCGCGTGTGCGATCTCCGACGGCACGAGCGGAGGTGGCGGAGGCGGCGACGACAAGACGCTGACCTTCTGGAGCTACTACCAGGGCACGCAGGCCGACTGGCTCGCAGCGCAGGCCGAGGAATTCGAGAAGAACAACCCCGGCGTGAAGATCGACATCGTGAAGACGGTCGGCGACCAGCAGGACCAGAAGCTGCTCGCCTCGGTCGCGACCGGCGACACCCCCGACCTCTTCATCAACAACATCGTGGTCGACTACCCGACGCTCGTCGCGGGCGGCGTCACGGCCGACCTGTCCGAGTACTGGGACGACTTCGCCGACAAGGACCAGTTCTCGGAGTCCGCCACCTGGACGACCGACGACAAGGTCTACAACCTGCTGCCGTTCACCAACCTGATCGGCCTGTACTACAACCAGGACATCCTGAGCGAGGTGGGAATCGACAGCCCGCCGACCACGCTCGACGAGCTGCAGGCCGACCTCGAGATCGTCAAGGCGCACGGCCAGTACGAGGGCATCGCGCTGTCGGGCGCGCCGACGGTCGAGGGCGCCTGGCTGTTCGCTCCGCAGCTGCTCGGACAGGGCATCGACTACTGCAGCTTCGAGGGTCCGGAGGTGGATGCCGCGTTCGATCGCGTCGAGACGTGGGCCAAGGCCGGCTACACCCCGCAGGCCACGGCGACCTGGGACCAGAACGACTCGTGGCAGCAGTTCGCCACCGGCGAGTACGCGTTCGGGATCAACGGCAACTGGCAGCTGGGCAACGCCGCGGAGGCCGAGTTCGAGTGGGGCACGACGCAGTACCCGGCCCCCGAGGGCGGCACCAGCGTCGTCTACCCGGGCGGCGAAGGCTTCGGCATCGGTGCGAACTCCGACAAGAAGGACCTCGCGTGGAAGTTCCTCGAGGAGGCCGTGCTGACGCCCGAGGCCGGTGAGTCGATCTTCACGATCGCCGGATCCATCCCGGTGCGTGCGGATGTCGCCGAGCTCCCCGCCATCAAGGACAACGCGCAGGTGCAGCCGTTCGTCGCCGCCGCGCAGACCTCGGGATCGTGGCCGAAGAACGAGAACACCGCCAACATCCAGAAGGCGCTCGGCGAGGCAGTGTCGAGCGTGATCTCGGGCCAGACCTCGGCGGCGGATGCCAGTGCTGCGGCCATCGCCGACATCAAGGCCGCGATCGAGGACGGCGGCGGCGGCTGCTCGTGAGTTCTCTCGTCACTGAGACAGACGCGGGCCGCCCCACCGGGCGGTCCGCGCTGTCGCGCCTGCTCGGCCGCACGCCGATCTGGTTCCTCGTGCCCGCGATCGGGCTGCTCGCCGGCTTCGCGGTCTACCCGCTGATCGTGCTCGTGCGCATGTCGCTGAGCGACGTCGGACCGAGCAACATCGTCGGAGAGTGGTCCTTCATCGGCCTGCAGAACTTCGTCGAGGTGCTGTCCGACGACGAGATCTGGCTCGCCCTCGCCCGCACGATCGGCGTCGCGTTGGTGCTGCTCGCCTCGAACTTCGTGTTCGGGTTCGTCGGGGCATCCATCCTCTCGGTCGGCGGACGCGTCACCGAGACGGTGCTCGCGGTGATGGTGTTCGTCTGGGCCCTGCCGCCGATCGTCTCCGGCAGCGCCTTCAAATTCCTGCTCGACGACTCCGGCCCGATCAACAGCGCACTGGATGCCGTGGGCATCGCTCCCGTGTCGTGGTTGAGCTCGCCCGACCTCGCGCTGTGGTCGGTCACCGGAATCATCGCCTGGGCCGCGCTGCCCTTCTCGGTGCTGGTCATCCGCGGAGCCCTCATGGCGGTTCCCGTCGACCTGGTCGAGGCCGCAGCCCTCGACGGTGCGGGGTACTGGCGCACGCAGTTCCGGATCGTGCTTCCGCAGCTGCGGCCGACCCTCGGCATCCTGGCCATCCTCACCGTGCTGTACGCGTTCAAGAGCTTCGACTTCTTCTACGTCACCACCAAGGGCGGGCCGGGCACCACGACCAACACGCTGCCGGTACTCGCGTACAACACGGCCTTCTCCGGGTTCGAGATGAGCACGGGCGCCACGATCGCGCTGGTGTCGATGCTCGCGGTGGCGATCTTCGCCGTGCCGTACATCCGCGCCGTCCGCAGGGAGGAGCAGCCGTGATCAGTCGCCCTCTGCGCACCACCTTCCGGGTGCTCGCCCTCGTGCTGGGCCTGGCGTACCTCCTGCCGCTGCTGTGGATCGTCCTCACCTCGTTCAAGACGAAGCAGCAGGTGCTGACCGAGCCGAACGGCATCTTCTTCACCCCGACCCTCGACACCTACGCGAACGTCGTCGGCGACGGGATCGGGGCGATCCTGACCTCGCTGCAGATCGCGATCGCCGTCACGCTCATCACGCTGCTCATCGCCGTTCCGGCCGCCGCGGCGCTCGCGCGTCGGGTGTCGGTCGGATGGAACCGGGTCATCACCGTCTTCCTCGCCGCCCTGCTCGTGCTGCAGATGGTGCCGCAGCCGATGACGGTGATCCCGCTCTACAGCGTGCTCGCGTCGTGGAAGCTGCTCGGCACCCTCGGCGGCCTGATCGTCGCCGACATCGCCCTGCTCCTGCCCTTCGCGATCATGCTGCTCCGGCCGTTCGCGCTGGCGATCCCGAGCGCCCTGTACGAGGCGGCCGAGCTCGACGGCGCCGGTCGCTGGCGCACCTTCCGCTCTCTGACCGTGCCGCTCTTGAGCAACGGCATCTTGACCGTGGTGTGCATCGTGTTCATCTCGGCCTGGGGCGAGTTCGTGTACGCGATCAACTTCCTGCCGCAGGGGATCGTGCTGCCGGTCAGCGGTCTGCTCGCGCAGCAGAACTCGACATACTCCGCCGAGTGGAACAGTCTGATGGCGTTGGCCGTGATCACCTCGCTTCCCCTCCTCCTGCTCTTCGTCGTCTCGCAGCGACGTCTGATCGCCGGGCTGTCGCTCGGTGCTGTGAAATGAGAAACCATGCCTGACCTTTCCCCTGAATTCCTCCAGCGTCTTCGCGATGGCGCGGCAGCGCGCGATCGCGACCGGGAGCTGCCGCGCGCCGAGGTGCGCGAGCTGCTCGTCGCCGGCTTCGGCAGCGCCCGGGTGCCCGCCGAGCACGGCGGTGAGGGCGTCGACCTCGCGACCCTGTTCGCCCGGCTCATGGACCTCGCCGCGGCGGACTCGAACGTGGCGCACGTGTTCCGCGGACACCTCGCGGTGATCGAGATGCAGAACTTCGAGCCGGATGCCGCGCGGCGCGACGCCTGGTACGCCAGGGCCCTTGCGGGCGACCTGGTCGGAAACGCGCAGTCCGAGCAGACGGCGACCTCCGACCTCGCGACGACCCTGACCAAGGTCGACGGCGAGCTCCGACTCAACGGACGCAAGTACTACACGACCGGCAGCATCTACGCCGACTGGATCGACCTGTCCGCCAGGTACCGCGGCGAGGACCACCAGGTGATCGTCTCGACGCGCACCCCGGGCGTCGAGTCCATCGATGACTGGGCAGGCTTCGGCCAGCGGCTCACCGGCAGCGGGACGACGACCTTCACCGACGTGGTGGTCGACCCCGACCTCGTGCGACCGTATGCGCTGGACGACGACGGGTTCCGGCATCCGTACCTGATGGGGTTCTTCCAGCTGGTGCTGCTCGGAGTCGTCGCGGGGATCGGACGCGCGGCGGTCGACGACGCGGTGGCGTTCGTGCAGCCCCGCCGACGGATCTTCGGCTACGGGGGAGAGGCGTTCCCACGCGAGGATCCGCTCGTGCACACCGTCGTCGGCAAGCTGTCGTCGGCGGCGTTCGCCGCGCGGGCGACGGTGCTGGAGGCGGCCCGATCGCTGGATGCGGGGCTCGCCGGGTACCGGGCAGGCGAGCCGGATGCCGCGGCGTTCACCCGCGCGCAGCTCGACGTCTACCGCGCGCAGCAGACGGTGCTTCCGACCGTGATCGAGGCGACCGCGGAGCTGTTCGAGGTCGGCGGCGCGTCGTCGGTCGACACCGGGCGGGGACTCGACCGCCACTGGCGGAACGCCCGCACGATCGCGACGCACAACCCGTCGGTGCAGCGCCTGCGGGCACTCGGCGACTGGGAGCTCAACGGGGTGCTGCCGCTGTTCAACCAGCCGCAGGCATCGGCGTCTGCGGCCGCGTCTGCGTCGAAGGAGTCCACCACGGAAGGCGCCGCGAAGTGACCAAGCAGCTCATCGTCAACCTCTTCGAGATGGCGACGCCGGGGCACATCACGCACGGCCTGTGGCGCCAGCCCGACAACCAGCGCGAGCGCTACGCGGACATCGCGTACTGGACCGAGCTCGCGCAGGTGGCCGAGGCCGCCGGGTTCGACGCGATCTTCCTCGCCGATGTCGTGGGCGCGTACGACGTGTACGACGACAGCTTCGAGCCGGCGCTGGAGCGCGGGCTGCAGATCCCGAACATCGACCCGCTGCTGCTCGTCGCCGCGATGGCGGCCGTGACCGAGCACGTCGGCTTCGGGGTGACCTTCTCGACGACGTACGAGCCGCCGTTCGCCTTCGCCCGCCGGATGGCGACGCTCGACCATCTGACCCGGGGGCGGGTGGGGTGGAACATCGTCACCTCGTACCTGCCGAATGCGGCGCGGAACTTCGGTCTCGCGGACCAGATCCCGCACGACACCCGGTACGAGATGGCCGCGGAGTACATCGACGTCCTCTACAAGCTGTGGGAGGGCTCGTGGGATGACGACGCGGTCGTCGCCGACAAAGAGGGCGGCACGTACAGCCGTGCCGGTTCGGTGCGGGCGATCGACCACGTGGGGGAGCACTTCCGGGTGGCCGGCCCGCACCTGACCGAACCGTCGCCGCAGCGCGTGCCGCTGCTGTTCCAGGCATCCGCGTCGAAGGCCGGCATAGCGTTCGCCGCGCGGAACGCCGAGGTGCTGTTCACGGCCGACCGTCCGCCGGGGGCGCTCGAGCGGAACATCGCCGCGATCCGCGAGGAGAGCGTGCGCAGCGGCAGGCGTCCGGAAGACACGCGCTATGTGGTGATGGCGACCGTCATCGTCGCGCCCACCGAGGAGGATGCGCGGGCGAAGTACGAGAACTACCGGTCGTTCCGCGACCCCGAGGGGGCGTTCATCCACATGAGCGTGCCGTTCCATCCGCTGCAGCATCCGTCCGACATCACGGTGCGCGAGGCGCTGGAGCGCGAGGGGCGGCAGGACGTCATCGATGCCGGCGGGCTGCCGCTGCACCTGACGGTCGGGCAGTTCGCGAGCGCGGTCGACGAGGCCTGGGACTCTCGGTTCCTCGCGGTCGGAACGCCCGCACAGGTGGCCGACACGATCGAGCGCTGGCTCGACGACGACGGCATCGACGGCATCAACCTGCGCCAGTACCACTCGTTCGACACGGCCAGGGACTTCGGTGAGCTGGTGGTGCCGGAACTGCGGCGTCGGGGGCGGATGCGGGAGGCGTACGTGCCCGGCGAGACGCTGCGCGAGCGGATCTTCGGCGAGGGCCCGCGGCTGCCGGAGCGCCATCCGGCGGCGCGGTACCGGGGCGGGAAGAACCTGTAGTTCCGGCCGCGGCGTTGCTGTATCCGGCGGCGCGGTATCGCGGGGGGAAGAACCTGTAGTTCCGGCATCCACCTGCTATATATCGCGACGCCCCGCTCCCTTCGAGAGGATGGTGCGGGTGCGAGCGGATGCTGCGCCGGACGGGGGATGCAGTGTCTGATCATGACGGCGTGAGGGTGAGTCGGCGGACGCTGTTCCGTCTGTCGGGGGCGGCGGCCGTCGGTGCGGTGGTGGGTGTTCCGCTCGCCGGCTTCGGTGCACCGCTGACGGCGGGCGCGGCTGAGGCGTGCAATGCGCTCATGCATCAGGACGGCTTCGGGTCACCGACCGTCGGGTCCTGGCTGGAGTCGGACTTCGACAGCACCTCGCTCCGCATCCCGGCGGGTTCGCGCTGGGACGATGCCGCTCTCTTCAACCCGAGCCGTTTCGCCATCGTTCCGGACCCCGCCGGATCGGCGGAGAGCGTGATGCGGTTCACGGTCCCCGGCAACGGGAGCGCCTACCGGGCCGAGCTCATGCGCAGGCAGCTGAGCTACGGACGCTACCGGTTCACTGTGTCGGTGTTCGTGCCCCAGGACTTCGTCCCGTACCGCTGGGACACGATCGTCGCGCAGTGGCACGCCTTCCGGCTGCCGAACGGGCGGGACACCAACCCGCCACTCGCGCTGTCGATCGACACGCTCGCGCCCGTGTGGGACTTCCGGATCGCTCAGCTGCAGCCGGATCTCACGACCAGGATCACGCGCTACGTCCTGCCGGTCCCCGTCCGATACGGCGCGTGGACCGACTGGTCCTTCGACATCGTCTGGTCGACGCCGACGACCCCCGGCCGCGTGGTCATTCTGCAGGACGGCGCCGAGGTGCTCCGGTTCGACGGAGTGAACAACTACCACCAGGCGTCGTCGCCGTACTTCCAGACCGGGATCTACCGTCCCGTCTGGCGCAACGGTTATGCGCCGACGGCGCCGGTGCACATCTATCACCGCGGCATCACCATTCGCGATCTCACGGCCTGCGCGACGGTGCCGGCGCCGACCGGCGTGCCCGACGCGATGACCAGCGACGGCGAACGCGTGGTGCTCAGCCCTCTCGCGAACGACCTCGCGGTGGGGGCGGCGACGACCGTCGACCCGACGTCGCTGCGGCTGGTCGACGCGGACGGAGCGCTCGTGACCGAACTCGACGTTCCCGGCGAAGGGCTCTGGTCGGTCGATCCGGCGACGGCGCAGGTCTCGTTCGCCGCCGCGGCGACCTTCGTGGGCGCCGTCGATCCGCGGTCCTATCGTGTGCGATTCGTGGCAGCCGACGGCACGTTCCAGACGTTCGGGAGCGAGCTGACCATCGAGGTGCGGCGGGCGGAGATCACGGTGCCGTCAGGTGCTGTCACATCCTCGGGGCCCGGAACCGTCACGCTCACCCCTCTGGCGGGCGTCGGTGATGTCAATGCGTCGACACTGCGGCTCGTCGATCCGCTGACGTCGGAGGAGAGCTCCACGGTCGTGCTCGACGGTCAGGGCGTGTTCGCAGCACCGGGCGACGGAACGGTGGAGTTCACCCCGGAGGTGGGATTCGAGGGCGTGGCTTCGGTGGGGCTGGTCGTCGACGACCGGTTCGATCGTGCGGTGGTCAGTTCTGTGACAGTGTCGGTGATCGACAACCCTCGGCCGGCCGGACTGGCGCCGACCGAGCCGGGACTGTCGGGGGCGTCGCGGTCGCCGGGATCGCCGGGATCGGGTGGAGTCGGGTCGGCCGGGGCCGGCGTACGCGACGGACGGATGCTGGCCGCGACCGGCGGTGCCGTTCCGTCGTCGCTCGTTGCGCTCGGCGTCGGAGCCGTGGTGGCAGGCGCGGCACTCGCGGGGCACGATGCGCGGACGAGTTCACGATCAGCGGACTGATTCTGCGGATTCCTCCGCTGGTCGTGAACTCCTCCGCTGATCGTTACGGTGTCCGCCGCACGGGCTGCTGGAGCTCGGTGACCCAGTCGGCCTGGTCGTCCGACACCGCGCGCACATAGAGCTCGCGGCAGGCGCCGTCGTGGATCAGACCGCGGGCGATGACCTCGGTGTGGATGGCCTGCCAGCTCTCGGCGATCGTGTCCATCGAACCGAGGTGGATGCCGCACACCGCGACCTCGGTCGGCGGCAGCTCGACGATGTCGAAGCCGTCACGGGCGGGTCCTGTGTAGGAGTAGCCCACGATGACCTCCATCCCGTCGTCGATCGTGTCGTACTGCGCGATCGGGGTGGCGAGGGAGCCGGGCTCGTCGCCGATGATCGCGGCCACGGCGTCGAACGAGGGGCCGACGACGGCGGCGACCTGCGGCTGCTCCGCGACGACGTGGCGGATGGCCGCAAGGCGGACGGCGGGCAGCGGCTTCTCGATGATCTCGATCTGGGACATGTGCTTCTCTCTTTCGATGAGGTGGAGCCGCCGTTCCACGTCGACGAGTCGTTCCGCGGCGATCCGGTGCTCCTGTTCGACCTCCGCGCGCCGGATCCGCAGCAGGGCCGCGATGCGCTCCGCGTCGACACCCTGCTCGAGGATCGAGGAGATGTCGTCCAGGCCGAAGCCCAGCTGACGGAGAGCGACGATGCGATGCAGGCGCTCCAATTGCGAGGGGTCGTACGAGCGGTAGCCGCTGAACTCGTCCACGTGAGCGGGCACGAGCAGGCCGGCGGTGTCCCAGTGCCGCAGCATCCGGTGGGTCACCTGGCCGATCTGCGCGAACGCTCCGATGGATAACATGTCTCAGTTCTCCCGTCTGCCACAGTGTCAGGGTCAAGTATCGCCGTGGATCCGGTCTGCCGAACCTCGTGCTGCTGCCGTCGGGTGGCCATATTGAGGTCCCCTTCCAGGCATGCCGGTATATCGCTTTTGCGCTCCTGATCGGGCCTTTGAATGTCGGTGGCCCCTGGTTCACTGAAGGTATGACAGCACTGGCAGACGCGACGATCGAGCAGGTGGAGGCGCTGAGTTCGGCGACCGACATGCTCGTCGAGCTCGAGCGCACGATCAGCAGTCTGCAGGCCGCGCGCGACGGTGTTCTGGCGATCGGGTCGCGTCTGGCGCTGCAGGTCGCCGATGAGGCGGAGCATCCGGACTTCGGTGACCAGACGACGCGCACGGTCGCGGCCGAGATGGCGGCGGCGTTGCGCGTGAGCGACCGCACGGTGCAGGCGCGCATGGCAGACGCGGTGTGGCGGGTCGAGCGGTTTCCGCTGGTGTGGGCTGCGCAGGGGGCCGGGCGCATCAGCGCCGCCCATGCGCGGGCGATCTGCGAGGCGGCCGAGCACCTCGACGACGCGGCCGACCGCGATGCGTACTCTGCCGAGATGGTCTCGTTCGCGGAGTCCGAGTCGCCGAACCGAGTGTCGCGGCGGGGGCGTCGCGTGGCGGAGAAGTATCAGTCGCGCTCCATCGACGGGCGGCACAAGGATGCGCGGCAGAAGCGGTCGGTGTGGGTGAAAGACGTCGGCGACGGGATGACGCAGCTCGGGCTCCTCGGTCCCTCCGCGCTCGTGCACGGGGTCTTCGAGCGGCTGACTCAGATGGCCCAGACGGTGCAGGAGCACGAATCCGTTTCGGATCGAGACTCGGTGCAGGAACAGTCCGCGCGGCGGGCGAGCGCGGCCGGAAGCTCTTTCGGGCCCGCGGCGAACGAGAGTTCGGATGCTGCCGCCGACGCTCCCGCCCCGGATTCCGCAGCCGCGGCCGACGCACGCACGATCGCGCAGATCCGTGCCGATCTCGCTCTCGATCTCCTCCTCGCCGGAGCGCCGACCGGGCATGACACCCCCGACGGACTCCTTGCCGCGATCCGGGGATCGGTGTCCGTCACCGTTCCCGTCACCACGCTCATGGGCTGCGGTACGACACCGGCCGAGCTCGACGGGCGCACCCCGATCGACTCGGTCACCGCGAGAATGTTCGCCGGCGCGGCATCCGGCTGGGATCGCATCCTGACCCACCCGATCACCGGTGCTCTCCTCGCCGTGGATCGATATCGACCAGGGTCAGAGCTCAAGCGGTACCTTCGTGCCCGCGATCAACGCTGCCGATTCCCCACCTGCGGCTACCTGGCCGCCGACAGCGACATCGACCATACGCACGACGCAGCTCACGGCGGTCCCACCAGCGCGGACAACCTCGGCCACCTCTGCCGTCGACACCACACGCTCAAGCACCACAGTCCCTGGCACGTCGAACAGCTCGAACCCGGCGTCTACGCCTGGACCAGTCCCACCAGGCGCACCTACATCGACGAACCCCCGCGGCCGAACACCGTCACCTTCACCGAAGATCTGACGCCCGCGCCGTTCTGAGACCTGCGCCGTTCTGACACCAGCACTGTTCTGACACCAGCACTGATCTGAAGCGCGCTCAGTCTGGAGACCCGATCACTTGCTCACATGGATCGCGACCCTGCTGATGACATCCGCCGCGCGTTCCGGGGCCTCTGCCGATCGACAGACGACCGTGAGATAGACAGCGGCCCTCAGCTCGGCGAACCCGCGCACGGCGTAGACCCAGCTGCCGCGGTCGTCCGCACCGCCCGCATATCGATACTCCGCAGCCGGATTGTCCTCGAACGTGAATCCCATCACGCCATCCGACACCTCGCCATCGAGGGGAGCGTTCTGGCTCTTCATGACGCTCGCGAGGACGAAATCCGACGCGTCGCGGTCATCCGTCGAGGTCATGTCGAACACCTTCCCCTGCCAGAACACGGCGAGGCACTCGTCATCGGCGCTCCGGTACTGCCACGTCCCAAAACCCTCATCCGGGGCGTCGAGAGTCCACTCGTCGCCCGCAAGCCGGGCATCGTTCCAGCCCGCGATCGCATCCGATGGGAGTACTGCGCCATCGTCGAACGTCAGGGTGTCCCCGGTGCGATCCTCGATGGTGAAGGGGGGCGACGGCGACACTCTCGGCTCCGGACTCTGCGCCTCCCGGGTGCCGGGCGCTTCTCGCGCTTCCGGCGGCACCGAGCATCCGCTCAGCACGAGAAGAGCGAGGACAGCGGTCAGGGCGACGAGGCGAGATGCGTGGGAAGTCATGGTGGGGGAGCCTAGGCAGCATCGTCCTCGTTCGATTTCCCCTGTGGATAACCCCGATCCACAAAGTTGAGCCAACTCATATCAACTTCGTTTTGACACCATCCCGCGGTCGGAGTACAGTTGAGCCATCGCGACTCAGGTTTCTCTGATCGCCGCAGATTTCCGCACCAAGAAGAACTTCCAACAAAGGAGAAAACACATGGCACGTGCTGTCGGTATCGACCTCGGAACCACCAACTCCGTCGTCAGCGTCCTCGAGGGTGGCGAGCCCAAGGTCATCGCCAACGCCGAGGGATTCCGCACCACCCCCTCGGTGGTCGCCTACACCAAAGACGGAGAGGTGCTGGTCGGCGAGACCGCCAAGCGCCAGGCCGTCACCAACGTCGACCGGACGATCTCTTCCGTCAAGCGCCACATGGGCACCGACTGGAGCTTCGACGTCGACGGCAAGAAGTGGACGCCGCAGGAGATCTCCGCGCGCATCCTCATGAAGCTCAAGCGCGACGCCGAGTCCTACCTGGGTGACACCGTGACCGATGCGGTCATCACCGTCCCCGCGTACTTCAACGACGCCGAGCGTCAGGCCACGAAGGAGGCCGGTGAGATCGCGGGCCTCAACGTGCTCCGCATCATCAACGAGCCGACCGCGGCTGCCCTCGCCTACGGACTCGACCGCGGCAAGGAAGACGAGCTCATCCTGGTCTTCGACCTCGGTGGCGGAACCTTCGACGTCTCCCTCCTCGAGGTGGGCAAGGACGACGACTTCTCGACCATCCAGGTGCGCTCGACCGCCGGTGACAACCGCCTCGGTGGAGACGACTGGGACCAGCGCCTCGTCGACTTCCTGATCAAGCAGTTCAAGGAGACCACGGGCGTCGACGTCTCGGGCGACAAGATCGCCCTCCAGCGCCTCAAGGAGGCTGCAGAGCAGGCCAAGAAGGAACTCTCCTCCTCGACCAGCACCAGCATCAACCTCCCGTACCTGTCGCTGACCGACTCGGGCCCCGTCTCGCTCTCCGAGACGATCACCCGCGCGAAGTTCGAGGACCTCACGAAGGACCTCCTCGACCGCACGAAGAAGCCGTTCGAAGACGTCATCCGCGAGGCCGGCATCAAGGTCGCCGACATCGCGCACGTCGTGCTCGTCGGTGGATCGACGCGTATGCCCGCCGTCGCCGAGCTCGTCAAGCGCGAGGCCGGCAAGGAAGCGAACAAGGGCGTCAACCCGGATGAGGTCGTCGCCGTCGGTGCCGCCCTGCAGGCCGGTGTCCTCAAGGGTGAGCGCAAGGACGTGCTGCTCATCGACGTCACCCCGCTGAGCCTCGGAATCGAGACCAAGGGCGGCATGATGACCAAGCTCATCGAGCGCAACACGGCCATCCCGACCAAGCGCAGCGAGACCTTCACCACGGCAGACGACAACCAGCCGTCCGTCGCGATCCAGGTCTTCCAGGGCGAGCGCGACTTCACCCGCGACAACAAGCCCCTCGGCACCTTCGAGCTGACCGGAATCGCCCCGGCCCCCCGCGGCATCCCGCAGGTCGAGGTCACCTTCGACATCGACGCCAACGGCATCGTGCACGTGTCCGCCAAGGACAAGGGCACCGGCAAGGAGCAGTCGATGACGATCACGGGCGGCTCGTCGCTGTCCAAGGAAGACATCGAGCGCATGGTGCGCGAGGCCGAGGAGAACGCGGCCGAAGACAAGAAGCGCCGTGAGGCCGCCGAGGTCCGCAACCAGGCCGAGACCCTCGCCTACTCGATCGACAAGCTGATCAAGGAGAACGAGGACAAGCTCCCCGCCGACGTCAAGGAGTCGGTCCAGGCCGACGTCGACGCCCTCAAGACGGCTCTCGCCGGCGAGGACGACGACGCCGTGAAGACCGCGTTCGACAAGCTGAACGAGTCGCAGGGCAAGCTCGGCGAAGCGATCTACGCCTCCTCCCAGGCCGATGCCGCAGCCGGCGCCCCGACCGACGGCGAAGCCCCGACCGCCGATGATACGTCCTCCGAGGAGGACGTCATCGACGCCGAGGTCGTCGACGACGAGGAAGACAAGAAGTAATCATGACGGACAAGAACTTCGACAACGGTTCGGTTCCTGAGCCTGACGAAGGACGCAGCGAGGGGTCGGATGCTCAGGCATCCGGCCCCGCGCCGCAGAACCCCGACTCCACCGAGGCTGCCGCGGCCGAAGGCTCTGACGAGACCCCGGTCGACGGCGCGCCCGATTCGGTTCCTGAGCCTGACGAAGGGCTCACGGTCGACGACATCCTCGGCGCGACGCAGACCGGCGAGGCCGCGGCGGAAGACGCCGTGCTCGCCGACCTCGAGTCCACCCTGCTGAACGACCTCAAGCGTCTGCAGGCCGAGTACGCCAACTACCGCCGCCGCACCGAAGAGCAGCGTCAGCTCGAGGCCGACCGGGCGAAGGGCGAGGCCGCCAAGGGTCTCATCCCCGTGCTCGACGACCTCGACCGCGCCGCCCAGCACGGCGACCTCGTCGAGGGCACTCCCTTCGCCGTGATCGCCGAGAAGGTGCGCGTCGCGGTCGAGCGTCTCGGCGTCGTCTCGTACGGCGAGAAGGGCGAGGTGTTCGACCCGCAGCGCCACGAGGCGATCTTCCAGCAGCCCACTCCGGGCACCACCGAGACCACGGTGCTCGAAGTCGTCGAGGTGGGCTACCGCCTCGGTGACATCGAGCTGCGTCCCGCGAAGGTCGTCGTCGCCGTCCCTGCCGAGTAGGTGATCGATGGCCAGCCAGGATTGGTTCGAGAAGGACTTCTACAAGACCCTCGGGGTCGCGAAAGACGTCAGCGACGCCGACCTCAAGAAGACGTATCGCAAACTGGCGCGCAAGTATCACCCCGATTCCAATCAGGGTGATGCCGCGGCGGAGGCGAAGTTCAAAGAGGTCAGCGAGGCGTACTCGGTGCTGTCCGACTCCGAGCAGCGCAAGGAGTACGACGAGATCCGCGCGATGGGCTCGGGTGCACGCTTCACGGCGCCGGGCTCGAGCTCGGGCGGCTTCGAAGACGTCTTCAGCCGGTTCGGGCAGCAGGGCCGTGGGCAGACCGCCGATTTCGAGGACATCTTCGCGATGTTCAACCAGGGTCAGGGCGGCACCTTCGGGTCCGGCCGCTTCGGTCAGACCTCGGGTGGCTTCCGCGGCCCGGGCGGCCCGCAGCGCGGCGCCGACGTCACCGCGCGCACCACGCTCGACTTCATCACGGCCGTGCAGGGGGAGACGATCTCCCTCCAGGGCGATGACGGCAAGCCGTTCAAGGTGAAGATCCCGGCAGGTGTGGCCGACGGACAGAAGATCCGGCTGCGCGGTCGTGGTCGCCCCTCGCCCGATGGCGGGGAGCGCGGAGACATCGTGGTGCAGATCGCGGTGCGTCCGCATCCGGTCTTCACGCGCGACGGACTCAACCTCCGCGTCATCGTGCCGGTCACCTTCACCGAGGCGACCCTCGGTGCGACGATCGAGGTTCCGACGCTCGGCGGAGACGTGGTCAAGCTGCGCGTCGCACCGGGCACCCCGTCCGGCCGCGTGCTGCGCGTCAAGGGCCGCGGAGTCGCGACCTCGAAGGGCACCGGCGACCTGCTCGCCGAGCTCCAGGTCGCGGTGCCGACGCACCTCGACGACGCCGCACGTGAGGCGCTCGAGAAGTTCCAGGCGCTCGAGCCCGACGAGAACCCGCGGGCCGAGCTGATGGCGAAAGCGCGGCGCTGAACATGAGCCCGATCATCGCGGACACCGGAGTGGAGGTGAGCGTCCATGACTGACCAGGGCATGGATGCCGACACCCCGGTGTTCGCGATCGCCGTCGCCGCCGAGCTCGCGGGCATGCACCCGCAGACTCTGCGGCAATACGACCGGATCGGTCTCGTCGTCCCCGGCCGCACCTCCGGCGGGTCACGACGCTATTCGACCCGCAACATCGAACAGCTCCGTGAGGTCGCGGAGCTCTCCTCTCAGGGTGTGAGCCTTCCCGCGATCGCCCGACTCCTCGACCTCGAAGACGAGAACCGCGTGCTGCAGAGCAGGATCGCCCAGCTCGAGGGCGCACTGCGCGCCGAGCGGGAGAGCCGCCCCGGCGTGCGCGTCTTCGCCGCCGGATCCACAGGCGTCGTCCCGATGCCTTCCGGCCGCCGTCTCCGCCGCTCCACCGAGATCATGCTCTGGAACCCGCGCCGCGAAAGCTAGTGCTCTTCCACACCTTCCGGTCGCAATTGATGCCGCTCGGACGTCTCCGAGGCAGCACGAAGTGCGACCGGAGTGCAGCCGCGCTCTCGACAGAACGGGGGGATGCACTGCTCGGGGAGCAGCTGGTAACGTTGCCACATCCACCCCCCTCACCGGTTTCTTCCGCGTGCGCGCGGACGGAACGACGACACGAAGGAGTGCACTGTTGGCTGACAACACCGCCGGCGAAAACAGCGAAGCGGCAGGCCGAAACGCGGCAAGCAACGACGCGAGCGGCCGAGAAGCGATCGGAGTCGGCGTCGTCGGATTCTGGCACGTCCACGCAGACGACTACGCCCGCGAGACCACAGAGCACAGCGGCACCCGCCTGGTCGCCGCCTGGGACCCGGATGCCGAGCGTGGCTCCGAAGGTGCTGAGCGCCTCGGCGTCGACCTCGCCGACAGCCTCGACGAGCTCCTCGCTCGGCCCGACGTCGACGCGATCACCGTGACGACCGCGACCAACGAGCACACGGACGTCATCGGGCGCGCCATCGCCGCGGGCACGCACGTCTTCACCGAGAAGCTGCTCGCACCGACGTTCGCGGAGGCCGAGGCGCTCGTCGCCGCCGCGCGGGAGAAGGGCGTCGCGCTCGTCGTCTCCCTGCCCCGCTTGTCGGAGCCGCTCATCACCACGGTCGCGCAGCTCATCGACGACGGCGCGCTCGGTGACGTGACCTATGCCCGCGTGCGGATGGCCCACGACGGCTGGATCGGCGGCTGGCTGCCCGAGCGCTTCGCCGACCCGGTCGCCGCCATCGGCGGAGCATTCGCCGATCTCGGCTGCCACCCGGCCTACCTCGTGCAGCGGTTCCTCGGCGCCTTCCCCGACGAGGTCACCGCCTCCTACGGACACGTCACCGGTCGAGCCGTCGAAGACAACGCGGTCGTCGTCGCCCGCTACCCCGGCGGGGCGCTCGGCGTCGCCGAGGCCAGCTTCGTCACGACCCCCGGCGCGTTCGCACTGGAGATCCGCGGCACCGAGGCTTCGCTCCTGTTCGGATTCGGTCAGGAGACGCTCACGGCCAAAGGAGGCCGCTTCGGCGACACCTGGGTTCCCGTGGAACTCGGCGCCGGCGCCCCGACCCCGTACGCACTGTGGATCGACGCGATCCGTGGCGAAGCCGACACTACCGACAACCTCCAGGCCGCCGTGGACCTCACCCGGTTCGTGGTCGCCGCCAACGACGCAGCGAAGGGACACGCATGACCACCTCGACAGACCACGCTTCCACGGGCAGGATCCGGATCGGACTGATCGGCGCCGGCGGCATCGCCGGAGCCCACGTCGCCGGATATCTCCGCAACCCCGACACAGTGACGTTCGCGGCGATCGCCGATCCGGTCGCGGAGAGCGCCGAGAAGCGCCGCGGTGACGACGCCGATGTGCGCATCTACAGCGACTACCGCGACATGATCGCCGCCGGCGGCCTGGATGCCGTCGACATCTGCCTCCCGCATCACCTGCACGCCGAGGCGGTCATCGCCGCGGCGGATGCCGGCCTGCACGTGCTCTGCGAGAAGCCGCTGTGTCTGACCGCCGACGAGGCCGAGGCCATCGCCGCCGCAGTCGAGCGCAACGGCGTCACGGTCATGTGCGCGCACAACCAGCTCTTCCTCCCCGCGGTCGCCGCGGCGAAGGAGCTCGTCGACAGCGGGGCGCTCGGACGCGTGTACGAGGTGCGCACGACCGACAGCTTCTACAACGACTTCACCCCGGAGAGCATGGGCTGGCGTGCCCACGCGGCGACCGCGGGCGGCGGCGAGCTCATCGACACCGGCTATCACCCGCTCTACCTGCTGCAGCATCTGGCCGGTGGCACCCCCGTCGATGTCACGGCGATGCTCTCGCGGCACCGCCTCGACTTCATGGAGGGGGAGGATTCCGCGCAGGTCCTCGTCCGCTACGACAACGGCGTGGTCGGCCACGTCACCACCAGCTGGGCCTACCAGCCCGCGGTCGGCACCGAGAAGTTCTCGCTCGTGGGAGAAAAGGGCTCGCTGTCGTCCGACGGCACCACCCTCGTGTCGCGCGTGCGCGGAGAGGACCCGGTCACCGTCGAGTTCGAGCCGGTGCACGAGTTCGCGGCCGAGATCGCGCACTTCGCCGAGTCCCTGTTGCACGGCACGCGTCCCATCCAGACGCACGTCGAAGGCATCGACGTGCTCGGTGTGATCCTCGCCGCCTACGAGTCGGCGGCGAGCAGGACGATCGTGCCCGTGCAGAACGCGGCGCGCGTCAACGCCTGATTCGCCGCCGCCGCCGACCGTCCGCCGCCGGGCTCATTCCGCGAGTCCGGCGGCGATCGCATCCTCGCAGCCGAGCAGCAGCACCCCGGCGCTCCACGCGTGCGACAGCGTGAGAAGCATCCCCTTCGGCTGGAAGCACTCGGTCTGGTAGTACCGCTCGGTGACCATGCCCCGGTAGGCGTTGAAGTCGCCGTCGAACCGGGCGATGAACTGCCGGAAGCAGGCCAGCGACTCGAGCGCGCGCTCCCGGTAGTGCTCGTCGCCCGTGGCCGCCGTCAGCGCCAGCATCTCCTGCGTCATGATCAGCCCGTAGGCGTGCAGGTGCTGGTTCGACGGCGAGGCCTGATCGGCGCCGCGGGTGCCGAAGTCGTAGATGCCGAGCATCGACGTCGCCGGGAAGTCGACGTCGTAGGTGTACCGGAACGACAGCGCGAAGTCGGCAGCGCGTCGGGCGAGGTCGAGCCAGCGGGCGTCCTCGGTCGCGCGGTGCAGCGCGATGTAGGCCATGACCGCGACGTAGCCGTCTTCGCTCGTGCCGGCGAGGTCGACGTCCTCCGGAGCGCCGTGCAGGTTCTCGTCGAGCACCAGCCGCGCGTACCAGTCGCCCGCGCGGACGGCGGCGGGAAGGTAGCGCTCGTCCCAGGATGTCGCCTCGGCCAGGGCGCCGACCCAGGCGAGTCCGGCGGATCCGTCCCAGACCAAGACCTCGCCCGTCTCGGCGTGATGGATGCTGCCGAGATTGCCGTCCGTCCGCTGGCGCGCGACCACGGCGTCGAGGTTCGAGACCGCGGCGGCGCGCCAGTCGTCGCGACCCGTCAGCGCGACGGCTCGCACGAGGAACTGCGTCGCTTCACCGAGCGTGCGGCCGTGCAGCCCGCGGCGGTGCTCGGTCCAGCTCTGCGTCCAGCCGCTGTCCCGGTACCAGACCCCCCAGAACGTGCCGCTCGGCGACAGTTCGGCCGTGCAGAAGTCGATCACCCGTTCCGCAGCATCCTGCAGTGCGGCGTCGCCGGTACGGTGAGCGTGCCGCAGCATCGCATACGCCCACGGGATGCCGGACACCCAGCCCACGTGCATCGCCTGCCGGTCGACGGACTTCCCGTCGCGACCGGACACCTCGCGGTCGAAGCCGACGGTCTCGAGCAGCACGCCCGGGTCGGGGTCGTAGTGCCAGCGGTGCAGCCCCTCGGCGCTCAGCGCCGCCGCCGTCGGGATGTCGACCCACGGACGGAGAGGAGCGGATGCTGCGCCTTCGGCATGCAGCTCGCGCAGCACGCGCGCGTAGTCGTGCCGGTCTTCCGTGAGCTCGTGGACGCGCAGGTCGATCTCGACGACGCTCCCGGGCTCGAACGCGTGGCGCAGGACCTCGGCCGGCCGCGGCTCGGCGTCACCGTAATAGGTCACGGGGTACTCGCGCGCCGGGAAGGTCGCGCTCAGCACCGCCGCACCGTCGCGCAGCGCGAAGCCGAGCCCGGTGAGACCGAGAGCGGTGACCGGGGGAGCGGACAGGGCGACGCCCGGTCGACCGCGATCCGGCCAGACGAAGACCGCGGGCGTCGCGGCCCGATCGGAGCGGAAGTGCCACTCGCTGCTGATGAAGGGGTCGCTGATGAAGGGATCGCTGATGAAGGGGTCGCTGATGAAGGGGTCGCTGATGAAGGGGTCGGTCCCGGGAGCGGGATGCGCTTCGAACCGCGGGTACGGCCGGTCGTTCCCCGCGGGGCGGTTGTCGCCGTAGAACAGTCCCGGGATGAGCCACCACGGCGCCGCGGCATCCGGCACCGGGAGCGAGATGCGCACGGCGGCGGCGACCGGCTCGGTGCCGTCGTAACTCACCGACACCCGTCGGCGGTCGCCGTCGCCGCTGATGCCGATCGTGAACAGCGACGCGTCGGCATCCAGCACTTCGGCGATCAGCGCGCTCACGCGGGCGGTTCTCCCAGCGGCCACTCCAGCAGGTCGACCTCCACGATGTCGGCATCCGCATCCAGGGGCACGCGGAACGTGCGCAGCTGATGCGGGCGGAACTCGCCCTCGATCGTGCGACCAGCGAAGGGAATCTCGAGGTGTGCGCTCGCCGCGCGACCGGTCGTCTCGACCGCGCGGACGATGATGTCGGCACCTGCACCGGCGTCGGGCACGTCTTCGCTGCCTTTGATCGCGGTGATCATCACGGCGCCCGATCCGTCGTCGGCGAAGCTGTTCCGCGCCGGGAGGTCGCCCGGGTGGAACGACTCCTGCTGTGCCCGCACCGGCGCCCCGAGCACGGCGGCCCGACGGGTCGGCTGAGCATCGCTCCAGTCGCCGCCGTGCGGGATCAGCTCGAGGCTGAAGCGCTGGATGCCCTGATCCTGAAAGGAGTAGATGCCCTCCGGGTCGAGCAGACGAGGGTCGTGCCACGAGTAGACCGGGCTGCGCACCGCGGTGATGCCGATACTCGCGGTCTCGAGTCCCGCGGAACCCGCGGGCGACACGTCCCAGCCGTGCTTCGTGGTGGCGACCACCGTCAGTCCGGCAGGCGCACCGTCGACCGTGCCGGTGAGGTCGACCCACGACTGCGCGGGCTCCTCGGCGCCGTCGACCGGGCGCTCGATCGTGCCGTACGGGATCTCGTAGGTCGCCGACGGGTCCTCGAGGCCCACGGGGAACCGCAGCTTCAGCAGGTGCGCCTGCTCGCGCCAGTCGATCGTGACGTCGACCCGCACCTCGCGGGCGTCGTGGTCGAGCAAGTATTCCTCGACCAGGGTGCTGGCTCCCCAGGAGCGCTCGACGCGCACGCGCGACCGCAGCGGACCGGTCTCGCGCACCACGATGCGGTCGAGCGCCATCGCGGCACCCGGCCAGGCGTAGGAGATCACGCGGTGGCCCCAGGTGTCGGTCGGGTCCTCGCACACGGCCGTGCGCGGCTGGCCCTGCGTGCCGGCGAGCGGGTCGACGCCCGTCGCCTTGTCGAGGAGTGAGATCACATCACCGGTCGCCGGGTCGAGCTCGACCCGCAGGTGCGCGTTCTCGATGACTGTGCCGTTCCCCGAAACCGACAGCGCCGAGGGCTGCGCGATCGCGGGTCCGGGGAGCAGCCGGTAGAGGGCGTAGCCGAAGGCGGGCACATCGGCCCGGAACGTCACGGCGCCGCGGCTGCGGTCGCCGGTGGTGGCGGTCGACTGTGTCGCCTGCGAGAAGACCTCGAGACCCTCGTGATCCACCACGCGCACCCCGTGAGGCTGCGCGCCGAACTGGAAGTCGACGTCGACCGAGACCGCCCAGGGATGCGGGTTGAACACCACGATGGGCTGCGTCGCGGTGTCCATCGGGATGTCGATCCGGCGGGCGATGCGGTTGTGCGCGCGGGTGATGATGCGCTTCGAGATGGCGATGGCCTCGCCGAGCTGGTCGCGCGCATCGTCGTACGACGGCTCGATCGCGGAGCCGGGGAGGATGTCGTGGAACTGATTGAAGAGGATCTGCTTCCACGCGCGCTCGAGGTCTTCGCGCGGGTAGTCGTCGCCGCCGAGTGCCAGCGCCACGGCGGCCCAGCGCTCGGCCGACAGCACGGCGTGCTGCGCCTTGCGCTGCCAGGCCTTGATGCCCGAGTGCGCCGAGTAGCAACCGGGTGCATGGTGCTGCAGGTCATCGCGGCGTACCGCGAGACCGTCGAGGAAGCCCTCGCCGCGGGCGAGCATCTCGTCGAAGTAGGTGCGCGGTGACGACATCGTCATCCTCCCGAAGGTTCCCATCCGGTCGTAGCGGTGGATCGAGTCGATGTTGGCCTTGGTCGGGCCGCCACCGTGATTGCCGACGCCGTAGAACACCATCATCGACCCCAGCGAGCGGTCGAGCTGGCCGAGCGACTTCTCGGTCTGACCCGAGACGTCTCCGGGAGGGCTGCAGTACTCGAACGGGATGCGGAACGCGAGCACCCGCGATCCGTCGGGCGACTCCCAGTGGAACAGCGTCTCGTCGAGGTCGCCCTCGTGTGGGCCGGGACGCAGGAACGTGTACGAGTCCATGCGCTGGCCGCGGAGAATCTGGGGGATGCTGACGCTGTGGCCGAACGGATCGACGTTCATGCCGACCGTGGAGATCGTGCCGAACCGGGACTGCAGGAACCGCTGGCCGTAGAGGCCCTGACGGGCGAACGACTCGCCCATCGGCATGTTGCAGTCGGGCTCGACCCACCAGCCGCCGACGTTGACCCAACGGCCTTCGGCGACGCGCTCGGCGATGCGTGCGAACATCTCGGGGTCCTGCTCCTCGACCCACGACAGCAGCACGATCTGGTCGCAGGTGAAGACGAAGTCGGCGTACTCGTCCATACGGTCGAGCGCACTCGCGAAGGTCGCGCGGGCCTCCTGGTACCCCTCCTGCCACGGCCACAGCCACACCGGGTCGAGGTGCGCGTTGCCGATCATGTGCAGCGTGCGGTCGGGCGTCGCCGCCGGGCGCTGCGTCTCAGGGCGCCCGTCCGGCTGCGCGCCGGAGGGAGCGTTCGAGATCGGTGCTCGGGAAATCGGTGCTCTCGAGTCCGCTGCACTCACGCCAGTTCCTCTCCCGCTGCCCATGCATCCAGGATCTCGGAAAGGGCGTGCAGGAAGAAGGTGTGCATCTCCTGGATCCGGGGAGTGTCGGAGGAGGGGGAGAGCAGCACGTGGTCGGCGAGGGCGAGCGAGGGCCCGCCGTCTCCGCCGCCGAACAGCAGCGTGGTGGCGCCGTTGGCGCGGGCGGCGGCGAGGGCGTCGACGATGTTCTGCGAGCGGCCTGAGGTCGTGAAGGCGGCCACGACGTCGTTCGGGCGGGCGAGCGCCTGCACCTGACGGGAGAAGATGTCCTCGAACGCGTAGTCGTTCGCGATGCACGTCGAGACGGTGGCGTCGGTGGAGAGTGTCACCGCGGGGAGCGGCCGCCGGTCACGACGGTAGTGGCCGATGACCTCGCCGGTGAAGTGCTGCGCGTCGGCCGCGCTGCCGCCGTTGCCGAACGTGTAGAGCGTGCCGCCCTTCTCGAACGCATCGATGAGCACGGCGCCCACCGCCTTCACGGCGGGCAGCAGCGCTGCGGCATCCGTCGCGGTGCGAATGTGGGCGTCGAGCTGTTCGTCGAGCCAGTCAGACACGGGCTTCCTCCAGGAGGTCGAGGGCGAGGGCTCCGGCACCGACGACGCAGACCTCGTCGCCGAGTCCTGCGAGCGTGACGGTGGCGCGGGCCGCCGCGGGGGGCATGGCGGTCGTCTGCACGGTCGCGCGGACGGGGTCGAGAAGCTGAGCGCCGGAGCGCGTGACACCGCCGCCGAGCACGACGACGTGCGGCTCGAAGACGTTGACGAGGTCGGTCACGGCCTGTCCGAGGACGTCGGTGGTCTCCCGCCAGAGCTCCGTCGCGACTTCGTCACCCGACGCGGCGGCCGCGGCGACGTTCTCGGCGCGGACGACGTCGAGGTCGCGCAGCGTCGACGGGCGGTCATCCGAGGCGAGGAGGTCGGCGGCCCGCGCGGCGATCGAGGTGCCGGAGGCGTAGGCCTCGAGGCAGCCCTTGCGCCCGCACAGGCAGTCGCGTCCGCCGGGACGCACGGTGATGTGGCCGAACTCGCCGCCGTTGCCGGCGGCTCCTCGGTGCAGGCGTCCGTCGATGATCGATCCGCCGCCGACGCCGGTCGAGAGGGTGAGGTACAGCGCGATCTCCGCGCCCTGCGCCGCGCCGTAGCGGTGCTCGCCCAGGACCGCGGCGGTGGCGTCGTTCTCGACGACCGCGGGCACGCCGAACTCCTCGGCCGCCATCGCGACGATCGGGATGTCGATCCAGCCCGGCAGGTGCAGAGGGTGGGTGAGGATCCCGGCGGGGGCATCCAGGGGTCCGCCGCAGCTGATGCCGACGGATGCCGGTGCGCCGAGACCCGCCGCGGCGATGCTGCGGTGCCCCATGTCGAAGAGGTGCGCGATCACGGCGTCGGGGCCCCGGTGCTTCTCGGTCGGCTCGGAGAGGAATCCGTGCGTGCGCCCGTCCGGGGTCATCATCGCGACGGCCAGCTTGGTGCCGCCGATGTCGAGTGCGAGCACGCTGCGCTGCGTTGCCATTCCATCCTCCGGCCTGCCGTGTCCATGGTGTTCGTCACCACGTCTGGAGACAGTGTGACATCGTTCCCACATCTTAGCAAAGCAGAATTCTGATTTCAGCGGACGGAGCCGCGTCAGTCCGGCCAGCGGCGCAGCCGCTCGGTCAGATCCGCGAGGTACTCCGGCGGCCCCGCCTCGGCGAACCAGAGCCACAGCTCGGCGGCGTGGATCGGCACCCACGCTCGTGCGGCCTCGCGATCCGCGCCGTACGCGTCGATCAGGGCGTCGAACGACCGCTCGTCCTTGAGGGAAGCACCCCACGCCGCGCGGGAGAGCTCCCGCAGCGGATCGCCGAGATGCGCGGCCTCCCAGTCGATGATCGCGGTGATCGCGCCGTCGACGGCCAGCACGTTCCCGTCTGTCCAGTCGCCATGGCTGAACACCGCACCGGCGGACGGCGGGATCGCGAGCGGCAGCGGTGGTCCGTCGGCTTCCCGATAGCGGCGGATGATGGCCTGGTCATCGGGCGCGGACGGCAGTCCGTCGGGCACTGGCAACTCGTGCAGCGATCGCAGGAGCGGAGCGGATGCGGCGAGCAGCTCGATGCGCTCGTCCGCACTCCCGCTGTCGAGGCGCTCGCCCGGCATCAGCGTCATCAGGATCGACCCCGGCTCGACCGTCACCAGCTCCGGCACCGGCAGGCCGCTCCCGGCCAGAGCCCGCAGGGCGAAGACCTCGGTGTCGTGGCGCCGCGCATCCGGCATCCGCTTCTCTACGAACGAGCGGCCGTCCCGCTCGACGAGACGCACCTGACCGACGGCGCCCTGACGCATGGTCACTCCGGCGGTGCCGCGACCGAGCCCCGATCCAGGAACTGCGTCGGCATCACGATCGTGCGCACGGGAGCATCCGGCGACTCGATGCGCTCCAGCAGCGCCCGGAGGGCAGCGGCGCCGAGCGCTCCGGCATCCTGCTGCCTGGTCGAGACCCCCGGGTGCACCATGCTCATCCAGGGGGCGTCGTCGAATCCGGCGACGCTCACGTCTTCGGGCACGCGCAGGCCCAGTTCGGATGCTGCGCGCCAGGTGCCCTCGGTCAGCACGTTGTTCGCGGCGAACACCGCGGTCGGGCGGTCATCGCGGGAGAGCAGGCGCAGGGCCGCGGCCTTCGCCTCCCCGGCATCCCATCCGGCCTGCACGATGAGCGTCTCGTCGACCGGCACCTTGCGCGCCTTCAGCGCGTCGAGGTACCCGCGCTGGCGCTCGTCACCGGTGGTCCACTCGGTCTCATCGATCAGCAGGGCGATGCGTCGATGCCCCGCCTCGATCAGGCGGGTCGTGGTGTCTCGGGCCGCGGCGCGGTTGTCGACCACGATGGCGTCGGTGCTCTCGGCGTCGAATCGGCGGTCGACCTCGATCAGCGGCACACCGATCCGGCTCAGGTACGCGCTCAGGTCGGCGGAGACCGGGGTCGCGATCACTCCCGACACCCGCGAGCCGACCAGCGTCTCGGCCGCCTCGAGCTCATCCGGGCTGTTGCCGCGCAGATCGACGAGCACGACGGTGCGGCCGTGGGTGCGCGCCTCTTCGCCGATGCCGGAGGCGAGCTCGGCGTAGAAGACGTTGCGGAGGTCGGAGACCAGCAGCCCGACCGACTTGCTGGTGCGCTGCTTGAGGCTGCGCGCGGTCACATCGACGACGTAGCCGATCTCCTTCGCCACGGCCCGCACGCGCTCGCGCACCTCGGGCGCCGCGTAGCCGTTGCCGGAGAGCGCGCGCGAGGCGGTCGACCGTGACACCCCCGCGGCGGTCGCGACCTCGCGGATCGTCGGCCGCTCGAACGCCGGACGGGGCCGGTCGCTCATGCCCGCGGATCCGTGGAGTCGGATGCGGCGACGTCGAGCAGGGCCTCGGTGTGCTGGCCCAGGCGCAGGTTCCCGATCGTGACGTCGAGAGCGAGGCGCTGCCGTCGCCCGGCGGAGGTCGGTGTGACGGTCAACTGCACGGTGGCCTCCTCGTGGGGTCCGAGCGCGAACTCGATGTCGCGCCGGGACGAGCGCCAGCCTACTGGCAACACCGGCGATACCCGCACCTCCGCCTGCTCGCCGAGCGGATTGCGCAGCCGCACCGAATACTCGACCGGCTCGCCCACGACGGTCGCGTGACGGTAGGGGAGCAACCGGGCGGCCTGCCCGTCCGGACCGACCCCGACCTCGTCGAGGGGCAGCAGCCGCTCGTGCAGGTCGTCGACGAGCCGCCCGGACTCGGCGAGGTAGTCGAGGTACTCGTCGTCGACGGTGCGCGGCTCCCAGTGCCCGCTCGCCATCAGGCCGGGTCCGATCCTCCGGTAGAGCGCGGCACTGCGGCTGTAGTCGCCGAGGCGGAAGAGATTGCGGTACTGGTAGTTCATGATGTCTCGGCGGCCGTCACGCCCGCCGAGACCCTCCTGCTGATCGCCGGTGAACACCACGGTCATGCCGTCGATCTCGAGGGAGTACGCGACCGCGTAGAGCGTGTGGCCCGGCTGCTCGTGCGCGGTGAAGGTGTGCTCGTTCCACGTGAACGGCTCGTCGAGCGGCAGCACGCGGTCGGCGGTGATCGGGTCGTACCACTGGCACGGCAGATCTTCGAGCCAGGGGTCGGCCATGGTCGGGGCAACGTTCTCGGGGATCCAGAGCTCGGTGCCCTCCACGTCGCGCAGCAGGGGCATCCCGGCGATGTGATCGTCGTGATAGTGCGTGGGGAGCGCGACGGCGATGCGGGTGACGCCGTGATTGCGGCGCAGGGCGGGGAGCGACGCGAGCCACGGCCGCCGGGCCGCCCGCTCCTGCCCGGGCACGATGCCCGTGGTCATGTCGTAGCCATAGTCGATGATCAGTGCCTCGCCATTCCCGGACAGCACCACGTACGAGCACGACATCGAGGTGCGGTTGAGGAGCAGATGCTCCGAGAGCGCCACGAACGGATCGTCGAGTCGTGCCATCAGATCCCACGGATACGAGCGCCGCGAGTCGACGTACTCCTGCATCCGCTCGGCGAGCAGCTCGAGGGCGCTCGCGGCATCCTCCATCACCTCGCCGTGCGACGGGGCGAGCCGCGTCGCGCCCTCGCGCGCCAGCATCCGCGCGCTGAGCACCGTCATCGCCGGACCCTCGTTCTGCGTGTACGACCACTGCGTCGCGGCGAGTGACCAGACCTTGCCCGGTGCATAGATCAGGTCGCCCGAGAACGCGAGCACCTCGTCGTCGCGCTCGAGCAGATAGGTGACGGAGCCGATCGTGTGCCCCGGAGTCGGGATCACCCGCAGACGGATGCCGGCGGCCTCGAGCATCCGGTACTCGGGAACCGTGGCGTGCACCGGCACCGAGGCGAGCAGGGAGAAGCGGTCCTGCCGCAGGTTGTAGTCGTTGTCGAGCGGGCGACCCTCCCACATCTCCTCGACGCGGTCGAACAGCTCGCGCTCGACCGGCGGAACATGGATGCGGGCGCCGTGCGCGACGGCGAGCGGAAGGCCCTGGCCCTGATCGCGGTGGTGGTGCGTCATCAGCACGTCGGAGATGCGACGGATGCCGAGACTCGCGAGCTCGTCGAGGGCGAGGCCGGAACCGAAGTCGATCGCCACCGCCTCGCGCTCGCCGGCGGGGGCGTCGGGGTCGACCAGGAGATACACGTGGCAGGTGTCCGCGATCCGCCAGACGCCGCGGGCGATCTCCGTCGCGGTCATCGCAGTCCTTCCCGGTACGCCGACCAGGTGCGCGCGATGTCGGCGAGGTGCTCGGGGCCGATCGGCTCATCCTCGCGCACGCGCTCCAGATAGTAGAGCGCGGGAACACCGTACTGCGGCTGCGCCTTCGCATAGTCGAGCCACTCGTCGCGGTTCGGCATGGGCCACTGGTCGGTGTCGACGGGGTGGTGCGGCAGCACGGCCGCCACGACCGCGTGCCGCGCCCTGAGCTGGTCGACCACGGCGACCGGGCGTCCTGCCGTGTCGCGCTCAAGGACGTCGTTCGTGCGGATCATGCCGGCGACGTCACCGAACGACGGATGCACGGCGTGCGCCACGACGAGCGCATCCTCCTTCGTCCGCGTCGCCGTGCGGTGGATCCGCTCGAGGAGCCGGTGCACCGCGGCGATGCCCCAGACGCCGTCGCTGTCCGGCGCCGAGCGCAGCATCCGTCCGCTCGGCGCGCGCTGGGTGAAGTCGACCTTGAAGCCGTCGGCATCCAGCCCGTCCGGGGAGAGCAGGTGCTCGACGATCGCCTCCAGCCGGGCGAGGTAGGCGGGGCTGCCGGGATCGGCGGCGATCGCGCGGCCCGCGGCATCCGTGACGCACTCCTCGACGGGGAGGCCGTGCGGGTCCCAGGCCTTCCACCACAGCAGTACCTTCCGGCCCGCCGCGTGCTGCCGTTCGATCCAGCCGCGCAGGTCGGGCCAGGCCTCGGTGTCGGGCTCGGCCGTGCCGTACTGCGCCTGCCACCGGTCGTCGATCACGATCGTGCCGGGGTCGAGGTCGGCGGCGTCGAGGGTCTGCAGGAACTCGTCGTAGATCTCCTGGCGGCAGAGGTCGGGCGCGGGGGCGCCGCCACGGGCGACCTGGGCGCCCCAGCCGCAGAACAGCGGTTCGAGCCACCAGCGGTGCACGTCGACCGGGGCCTCCGGCGCGCATCCGGTGCGGATCAGGTCGGCGCGGTAGGAGCGGAGCATCTCGTCGGGAGAGGCGGTGGCGCGCAGCACGACGGTGGGGGAGCGCCAGCGCCCGGACACCGCGGTGTGGCCCTCATAGGCGAGGCGAAGGAGGGCGCCGCCGTCGACCGGCTCGTAGCGCAGCGTGGTGAAACCGAGCTCGGTCACGGGTGCGCGCAGCCAGGTCGTCAGCCACGGACCCTCGCCCGGCGTCACGGGCGACTCCGCCGCCGAGCGACCGAAGGCCAGCGCGAGCGGGGGCGGCGAGAAGATGCCGTTGAGGCGCCCGGGATCCGCGTCGCCGACGACACCGAGCGAGGCGGCCGCCCACGCCGGCCGCACGAACGCCACCGGCTCGGTCGGGGTGGGGACGGAGAGGGACTGTGCGTCGATGCCGGAGCGGAACGTGCCGCTCGCCCCGGTGGGCAGGATGCCGTCGCCGCCGAACAGCGTGACGTCGGTGATGTCGCCCTCGCCCTCGGCGTCGAGCGTGATCTCGACGGTATCGGCGGTGCAGCGGATCTCGAGGAGGCGCTCGCGCCAGGCCGTCGACTCCGTGCGGATCGTGACGATCACGGCATCCGACTCCGTCCGCACCGTCGGTTCGTCGATGCGCAGCGTCTCATCCTGAGCGGCCGTCGTATGGATGCTGGACAGGGCGCTCAGTCGCATCCACCGTCGCCCGTCCGCGTCGGCCAGTTCGAGATACGGCGAGCGGATCAGGCCGCCGGGACCGGTGCGCCAGGAGAGGGAGTAGTCGGTGCCGCGGATGGTGCTGCGGTCGTCGTCGCTCGTCATCGAGGGGGCGGAGATCATGGCGAAGAGTCTATGTGATAACGTTCCCATGTTGTGTCAAGCCGCTCAGTCCCTGGGCGTCGCGTCGTCGATCGTCCGCTGGGCGGCAGCTTCGATCCGCCCCTGAGGCGCAGCGGTGAAGGTCGCCCGGAAACGGTAGCGATCCGCACGCCACACACCGCGAGCGATCATGATCGGCCGACCGAAGGCGCCGAAGAGCACCTCGTTCTCGACGAGGACCGGGGCTCCCGCTTCGATCCCCAGCTGTTCGCCATCGTCGCCCGCCAGAGCAGCCTCGGCCGTGAGCGCGCTGCGCTCCGGTCGTGCGCCGTGAGTCTCGAGCAGCGCATACAGGGACGACTCCCTGTCGAAGTCGCGGTCGATCCCGGGTACCCGGTCGACGGCGATCACGTTGTGCTCGACACAGACCGGGATGCCCTCCAGGATGCGTGTGCGGCTGATCGCGAAGACCCGGCTCTCCGGTCCGAGCTCGAGGATGACGCTCTCCTGTTCCCTCGAGTCGCGTACGGCGGCTCGCAGGAGTCGGCTCTGCAGCCGTGCGCCCCGCATGGCGGCCACTTCGGTGAAGCTGAGGAGCGGTCCGTGAGGCGCAGGATACGTCGTCGGACTCGCGTACCAGCCCGATTGGGGGAGGTTGGTCACCTCACCGGTGTCGGCGAGATGCTGCAGCGCGAGCCGCAGGGTGCCTCTGCTCACACCCAGCCGGGCGGCCATCTCGCGCTCGGATGGCAGCTTCCCCTGCGCGGCCTTGGCGGCTTCGACGTAGACATCCGACAAGCGGTCCGCCACCGCCGCGACGAGGTCGCTCGCGGGGCGAGGAGCACGGGGCGTGACCATGATCGCGGAATTGGTCCTTTCCCTGCCTCGAGCTGTTTCGGGGTGTCTAGCATCAGGCGAGATAGAGAGAGCAGGAGCGGCCGCGGACTTCCCGGCCGCCTCACGACAATGAGGTTACATGAGCAACCGATTGCTGCTGACCGGCCATGGCGCGCTGGCGCAGGGCATGCGCGATGCCGCGCTGCTGATCCTGGGAGAGCGCGACGACGTGCTGGCGACGGCGCCCTACACAGGCGACTTGGACGCACTCACCGCCGAGGTGGACGAGGTGCGCCGCGCGGCGGATGACGGCACCGTGTTCATCGTCACGGACCTCGAGGGCGGTAGCCCCCACAACGCGGTGCTCGGGATCAGCCGCGACCCGCGGGTGCGGGTGCTGAGCGGGATGAACCTGCCGCTGGTCCTGGCGCTCGCCATGCAGCTGGAAGAGCTCGACGGCACGACCGCGCTCGACGAGCTGCTCACCGAAGCCCGTGACGGAGTCGGCGAGCACCGTCTCGCAGCCGCCGAGACACCGACCGACGAGGAGGACTTCTGATGATCACACTGCTGCGGGTCGATCACCGCCTGATCCACGGACAGGTGGTGCTGTCATGGCTGACTCAGTACGACAGCAACGCCATCCTGATCGCCAACGACGATCTCCCGAGCGACGACCTCCGGAAGCAGACCCTGCGCCTCGCGAAACCCGCCGACGCGAAGCTGGTGATCAAGACCGTGGACGACGCCATCGCGGCGATCGCCGAGGGGCGGACGGACGCCTACCGGCTTTTCATCCTCACCGAGAACGTCGCGGATGCGTGCCGGATCGCCGAGGCCTGCGCCGACGTCGATCACATCAACCTCGGTGGCACCCGCCCGTCCGCGGATGCCACCCGGGTGACGTCGACGGTCGCTCTGACCGCGGCGGATCGTGCTCGTCTCGAACTGATCGCCGCGCGCGGCGTGCACGTCGAAGCCCGAGCCGTCCCGTCCGATCGCGAGACTGTCATCGGAGCAACCCGATGATCGCCCTCGCGCTCGCGTTGATCACCTTCGTCGTCGAGCTCGGCAGCATCTTCGGTGGACGCAGCCTGTTGGAGCGCCCGATCGTGACCGGCACTCTCGTCGGCATCGTCATGGGCGACCCGATCAACGGAATGCTGATCGGCGCCACGCTCGAGCTCGCGTTCATCGGTCTGTTCTCGATCGGTGCGGCCATCCCTCCCAGTGTCCCGGTGGGCGGCGTCCTCGGCACGGCCTTGGCACTGGCGGCAGGTGCCGGTCCTGAGACGGCGCTGGTTCTCGCGTTCCCCGCAGCAGCCCTCGGTCTGCTCGTGGAGAACACCAGCTACGCGGTGATCAACCCGACGCTGCTGCACCGCGCAGACGCCTACGCACGGCGGGGGAGCATCCGCGGCGTCGGCGCCATGCACATCTCGGCCGGTCTGATCGAGGCGACGCTCGTCTCCACCCTCGTGGGTGTGGCTTTCGCCCTGGGGTCCGGAACGGTCTCGGCCATCGTCGAGGTCATCCCCGCGCAGATCTCGATCGCTCTGCAGATCGCCACCGGCATCCTTCCCGCGCTCGGATTCGCTCTGCTGGGACGGATGCTGATCAACAAGCGGGTCGTGCCGTTCCTGTTCATCGGCTTCCTCGTCGTGGCGTACCTCCAGTTGCCCATCGTCGGGGTCGCCGCATTCGGGGTCATGGCCGCATGGCTTCTCATCCTGCGCAGACGCGCACCGGAACCGGTCCCCGCAGGCGGACGTATCGAGGAGGACGAAGATGACTTCTGAGCATCGGGAACAGCGACAGGAAGAGTCCGCTGCCGAGCACACGATCACCCGGTCGGTATTGAACAGGATGTTCCTGCGATCGCTGACACTGGAGGCGTCGTTCAACTACGAGCGGCAGCAGGGTCTCGGCTTCGCGTTCATCATGGGCCCCGCCATCCGCCAGCTCTACCGTTCCCAGGAGGAGCGCGCCGCAGCCCTGCAGCGCCACCTGGCGTTCTTCAACATCACTCCATATGTCAACCAGGCAGTGGTGGGTGCGACGACCGCAATGGAGAAGGAGCGGCGCAACAACCCGGCGATCACCGACACGTCGATCGAGAGCGTGAAGGTCGCGCTGATGGGGCCGCTCGCCGGAATCGGCGATTCGCTCTACTGGGGCACTTTGCGTCTGATCGTGACCGGTATCGCCGTCTCGCTCGCTCTGGCCGGCAACTTCCTCGGGCCGATCATCTTCATCCTCGGGTACAACATCCCCGTCCTCGGGCTCTCCTACTTCTACCTCCGCGGGAGCTTCTCGCTGGGGGCGAAGTTCCTGGGTTCCATCTCGGCTGACCTCATGGAACGGATCACCTCCGCCGCGACGATGGTCGGCCTGCTCGTGATCGGCGGGCTCACGGCCTCGTTGGTGAACGTGTACACGCCCCTCTCCTTCGCGGTCGGCGAAGGAGAGAGCAACCTCCAGACCGACGTCCTCGACGGCATCCTTCCCGGCATGCTGCCGCTCGCGACGTTCTGGCTCTACTACTGGCTGCTCGGGAAGAGGTGGAAGCCGTGGCACCTGCTGCTGCTCTCCCTCGCCCTCGGATTCATCGGCGCCTACACCGGCATCCTCGGTGTGAGCGAGTAAGGAGACACAGACATGACAACCATGTGGGATTGCGTCCAGGACCAGCCGGCGCGAGTCGGTGCCTCTCTGGAGTTCGCGAGCGTCAGCGCCCGCCTCGCCCCGCTGCGGGAGCTGCTCGAACGGATCGATCGCCCGCAGCACGTGCTGGTCCTCGCGACCGGTTCATCCTCGAATGCGGTCTCGGCGATGAAGCTGCACGTCGAGCACGTGACGGGTCTCCCGGTCACGGTCGTCGAGCCCACGCTCTACGTCCAGTACGGCACGGTCCAGGACGACATCGGCCTGGTGATCGCCGTGTCGCAGCGCGGCACCAGCTCGTCGACGCTCGCCGGATCGCAGATCGCGAAGCAGAGCGGCCTGCCCCTCGTGGCCCTCACAGCGGTCGCGGACTCGCCTCTCGGTCGGCTTGCCGACGCGGTCGTCGATCTCGGGATCGGGGATGAAGCGGTCCTGTACTCCACGATCGGGGTGACCGCGACGATGGCCACCACGGCCCTGGTCGGCATCGAGATCGCCCGCTCCCTCGGTCGCGCGGTCGACCCGGGTCTCGACGCCGACGGCATCCGCCGTGTGGTCGCCCTCTATCCGCAGATCCTGGATCGCGCGCGAGAACTGGTAGATGACACCGTTCTCGTCGAGAGCGCCAGACGCGTCTCGGTCGTCGGCTCGGGCCCGAACGTCTGGACGGCTCTGGAAGCCGAGACGAAGATCGCCGAGACCTGCCGGATTCCCGTGCAGGGGGCGGAACTCGAAGCGTTCATGCACGGGCCGATCTTCGAACTCCAGCGCGACCATACTGTGCTCCTGATCGACGCGGAGGGATCGCCGGCATCCGCACGCACCCGGCAGTTCGCCGAATTCGCAGCCCGCCACTGCGATCACGTCGTCACCGTGTCGACGGGTGCTTCCGGCCCGGCTGTCGTGGGCCTGGACGTCGAGGTGCCGGATCTGCTCTCGCCGCTCGCGCTGGTGCTCCCGTTCCAGATGTACTCTTGGCGGGTGTCGCAGCACCGGGGGATCGACCTCACGGTGTCGGAGTTCGACGACTTCGACGATTTCATGCGCACGAAGGTGTCGTGAATCGATGGTCATCGAAGCAGTGGTGTTCGATTTCGACGGCGTGATCGTCGACAGTGAACCCATCGGCCTCGAACTCGATCGTCTCCTCCTGCAGCGGCACGGCATCTCGCTGACGCATCGGGAGGTCGCGGACCTGTTCCTCGGGCGCACCGAGCAGCACCGGCTCTCGGAGTTGACTCGTCTGCTGGGCGCGGCGCCCGAGCCGGAAGCGGATGCGGAGAGCGCAGGCCTCTACGAGCGGATGTTCGACGACGTGGAGACGATCGCAGGCGTGACGGCGGCGCTGGATGTGATCCCGCTCCGAAAGGCCATCGCGTCGAACAACGGGCGTCTCCGGATCCAGCGGTCGCTTCGCCGGCTCGGACTGGGGCACCACTTCGACGATCGCATCGCCGTGCGCGCCGATGTCGCGCGCGGTAAGCCCGCGCCCGACGTGTACCTGCGGGCGGCCGAGATCCTCGAGGTCGATCCGTCGCACTGCGTCGCCGTCGAGGATTCGCGACCGGGTATCGAGGCCGCGAGCGCCGCGGGGCTGCACGTGTTCGGCCTCGCCAACGACTACACCTCGGCGGCCGACATCCGCGCCGACGGGGCCGTCGCCTTCGAGCGGATGTCGGACCTGCCCGGATTGATCCAGGGCCTCACCGCAGCAGATCCACCGCCACCCCATCGAGCGTGATCGCGAAGCCGGGGTCGTCGAAGCGCGCTCGCAGCAATGCCTCGTGTTCGCCGGTCCGCCAGCGCAGCAGGAGCGCCGCGTCGCCCTCGGTCTCCGACGAGAACTCCCCGTCGAAGACCGGATGCTGCCGCAGCCGCGCGAGCGCGAGCTGGCCTCGTGCGGCATCCGACTCGAGTGCCGTGCGCAGCTCGTCCGCGGAGTAGCGATGGCGATTGACGTCGCGGCCCTGGCCGGTCTCGGCGAAGAGGGCGATGTCGTCCACACCGGCCAGCAGCCCGACGTAATAGAACTGCGGCTCACCGGGCAGGAAGATCTGCACGGCCCTGGCGAGCAGCATCCGCTCCGTACTCCGCCCCAGCACGCTGAAGAAGGTGGCGTTGATCTGATGCGGCAGCGTCATCCACGCCGGGATCACGGATGCCAGCGACGAGTGGCCGTCTGTCGCGTCGTGCGCGTGCCGGAAGATCTCGGCCATGTCGTCGTGCGACAGCAGACCGGGCAGGTCGCCCGACGGACCCGCGTCGATCACGCCGATGCCGTCATGGGTGTCGAGCACGGTGATGGCGTTCCGGGGACGGATCTCCAGCCACGACGCCAGCCGGTCGACCCGGCCGGTCGCGAACGCGTGCAGCAGCAGCGGTGAGAGCGCGAAGTCGTACACGAGATCGACGAGCGGAGCGATGGCCAGCTGCTGCGAATAGTGGGCATGCACCTCGACCAGTACCCGCATCCCTCTCGAGCGGATGAGCTCGGCGGCCTGCGCGACAAACTCCAGCGTCTGCGGCGTCATGAACGAATCGGACCCCGGGGTCTTCACCGCATAGCCGACCGCGTCCAGCCGCACGGTCCGCACACCGCCGGCAGCGAGGGTGTCGGTCAGGCGCTCGAGGTAGCCGAGGCCGCGCGGATGGGTGATGTCGATGTCGACCTGCGAGGGCATGAACGTCGTCCAGACCAGGCGCCGCGTGCCGTCGGCCGCGCGGTAGGGCGTGAACGGCAGGCCGGGCCGCGGGCGGTAGAAGCGGGTGATGTCCGCCTCGGACGCACCCTGCGGGAAGACGCGGTCGAAGGTGAGGAACATGCCGTCGTGCGCGGATGCCGAGCCGTGAGCGAGCCAGTCCCGGAACTCGGCGGATCCGCTCGATACGTGATTCACGATCAGGTCGGCGGTCACCTCGCGTGCGGCGCCGAGGCGGGCGACGTCGCCCCAGGAGCCGAGGCGCGGGTCGACGGCGGTGTGATCGGTGGGGTCGAAGCCGGTGTCGTCACCGTCGAACGGCGTGTAGAAGGGGAGCACGTGCACGCCCGTGAACGCCGACAGCTCGTCGGCCAGCAGCACCTCGAGCCCCGGTAGGTCGCCGGCGAGGCGATCGGCGTAGGTCAGCAGCGAGACGCCGCTCATCGGTCGTCGTCCAGCGTCGCGAGGAACGCGGCCGACCCCGACTCCGGCGAGGTCAGGACCCGCGGATCGTCGCCGGCACCTGTCGCCATCGAGGCCTGGGCGAGCACGATCACGTCGACGTCGCCGGCCCGACGGATGGCATCGGCGATCAGTTCGTCATGGCGCGCCTGGTCTCCGGCGGCGCGAGCCGCCGCGGCATCCGCCACCACCTCGGCCGTCACGTCGATCCCGCCGTGCGCCGCGGCCTCAGCCTCGACCAGGCGGCCGGTCGGACCGAGGGTCGCCGCGAGGGTGGCGAGCACCAGGATGCGGCCGGAACCCGACGATGCCCGCTCGACCGCGGCCTTCGCCATCGCGGCGTCGACGCGGACCAGCCGCACGCCCACCGCTCCGGCCGCCTCGACCGTCGCCTCCCCGATCGACGAGCAGGTCACGAGCACCGCCTCGGCGCCGGCGTCCCGCAGAGCAGCGAGGTGCACCCGCAGGTCGGCGTCGACGTCGGCGGTGATCCCCGTCTCGATGGCGCGGGACAGCAGCGTCGGATCGGCGGTGTGCACGATCTCGAGGCCGTCGCGCCGCGAGGTCAGCAGATCCTGGAAGACCGGCACGAGCGCCGGAACCGTGTGCAGGACGCCGATGCGCGCGCTCATGCGTCCTGCCAAGGGCGGGCGTTCGCGTCGACGACCTCGGCGAGAGCGGCGAGGCGGTCGACCGAACGGGCACGCAGCTCGCCACGCACGTCATCCGCACCCACGACGTCGCTCCACAGTGCGCGGCCGGCGAGGAAGCCGCTGGCCCCCTCGAGGCACGCCGCGCGCACGGCATCCGCGAATCGATCGCGTTCGACGCCCTGCGACAGCACCACCCACGGACCGGTCATGCACTCGTTCAGTGCCGCGCTCGCCGCACGCTGCTCGGCCTCGGTGCCCGCGCCGGTCATCGGCACCTGCGCCTTGTACAGGTCGGGATGCAGCGCTGCGAGCTCGCGGGCGGCCTCGCGGATCGCGGCATCCAGCTCGAAGTCGGTCTCGCCGGGGGCGGCGCGCACCACGGGCTCGAGCACCGACAGCACGCCGCGCTCGCGGGCGGCCTCGATGAAGCGCGCCGCCAGGGCCACCCGGTCTTCGCGTCGCTCGTCGCGCCGCCAGATCACCAGGAGCTTGAGGGCGTCGACCTGCTCGGGCAGGTCGGCGAGGGCGGCGAGATCGAGGTCGGTGTCCTCCACCGGGCCGCCGTCGGCTTGGTCGAGCGCATCGACGGCCAGGATGAGTCCGGTCGACTCCGGCACCGCGGCGCGGACCCGGTCGAACCCGAACTGCCGGTCGGCGAGGAAGCCGGAGGCGTGCGCGGCGAGCTCCTCGGCGACAGCGACCTTGAAGTCGATCAGCACCTCGTCGACCGGGCGACCCTGCCCCGCCGTGTCGAACATGTGCCGGAGGCTCTCGCGCTGGTCCATGGCGACCATGGCGAAGGTTCCGGACGGGCGGGCGATGGCATCGAGCGTGGTCATGATTCTCCTCGTGAAGGGATGGTTGCGGGGTCGCCGGCTGCGGACCCGACGGCTGCGAGGAACCGTCGGTAGGCGTCGTCGAGAGCGGGGTCGTCGATGGGGGTCGCTTCTGCGGTGGGCAGGACCGAGGTCTCGGCTGCGGCAACCTCGCTGCGGACCGCCGCGAGAAGGGCGGCGCCGGCGGCGACCGGTTCGTCGGCCGCGCAGACCATGGTCGGCACACCGGATGCTGCGGCGAGGGGCGCCCACACCGGCACGCGGCGCGCGATCGAGCCGAGCAGCGTCAGCGCGGTGGTCGGCGACCCGGCGAGTCGGTCCGCGGTCTCCCGCATCCACCGCGCGTGCGCGACGAGCGATTGCAGCAGGCCGCGAGCCCGCTCATCGGCATCGCCCTCACCGACGATCTGGACCGCGGCGCCGGGATGCGGCGCCGGGCACTGGCGCCCGGAGAGATACGGCAGCACCGTCATCGCCGAGGTCGTCCACGAACCGGCGGTCAGCGCGGCAAGGCGCTCCCGCATCCGATCGTCGGGGAACTGCGCCTCCCACCAGGCCAGCATCGCGCCGCCGGCCGGGCTCCCGCCGAGGATCGTCGTGGCCGATCCGTCGACCGTGCGTCCGACCGAGAAGCCTTCGGCGACGGCACGGGCGATGTCGACGGCATCCGCGATCCGCACGATCGCCTCGGAGGTGCCGAGGGAATCGGCGGTGTCGCCCGGGCGGCGTGCTCCCGCGGCCCAGGCCCCGACGGCGTGATCGTGTCCGGCGATGTGCACGGGGATGCCCATCTCGAGGCCGAACGCAGCGGCAGACGAGGCCGTCGCGCCGACCGGGTCGCCGGGGGCACGCAGCGCGGGGAATACCTGCTCGGCAAGCCCGATGCCCGTGATCAGGCCGGTGTTCCAGGCGTCGCCGCGTCCCGCGAGCATGCTGCGGGCGGCGAGCGTGTGGTCGGTGGCGCGGATGCCGGTCAGCGCGTGCGCGACGAGGTCGGCCACGCCGGCCCAGTGCCGCATCGCAGCGTGAATCTCCGGCTGCTCGACCCGGAGCGCGGCCAGCGCGACGGCGGCCGGCTTCGTCGTGGCGGGGATGCCGGTGGCCGCGGGCAGGTCGGGGTGCAGGGCGAGGAGTGCGTCGAGGTGCGTGCGATCGACGCGGCGGTCCCAGCGCAGCAGCGGTGTCAGCGCCCGGCCGTCGGAATCCAGCGCGGCTCCGCTCTCGGCCATCGAGGCGATGCCGACGGCGGCGATGGGGCCGGATGCCGCGGCGGCGCACTCGCGTGAGACGGCGGCGGCCGTGGCGATGAGGTCCGGCACGGTCGACGGCGTGGGTCGACGCGCGACGTGCACGACCGACACACCATCGGTCACGTCGACGAGGGCTGCCTTCGTCGTCGTGCTGCCGATGTCCAATCCCAGGACGAGTGTCACTCGCCAAGTTTGTGACATTTTGAACAGAAAATGCAAATGTGTCCGATAATCGACAGGACGGAAGGAAGCCATGCGCTACACGAACGCCCCGGAACGCCGCGCACATCTCGAGCGACGCATCACCACCGACGGGTACCTGTCATCGTTGGCGGCAGCGCACGAGCTCGGCGTCTCCGAGATGACGGTGCGCCGCGACCTGCGGATGCTCGAGGAGCAGGGGGCCGTCCGGCGCGTGGCCGGCGGCGCCACGGTCGTCTCCGGCGGCGTGCCGTTCGAAGGACGCGATGCCGTCGGTGCCGCGCAGAAGCGGGCGATCGCCGAACTCGCCGCCGTCGACGCGGCCACCGCCGAGATGGTCGCCCTCGACGCCGGCACGACGGTCGCCGCCCTGGTCCCGCTCCTGGGCCCGAGCACCGTGGTGACGCACTCGCTGCCGGTGATCGAGGCGCTGACGCGGGCGGGGTCTCCGCGCCTCGTCGCCGCGGGTGGGCACTACCAGCCCGACACCCGCAGCTTCGCGGGTCCCCTCACCGAGGAGACCCTGCGCGGGGTGCGCTGCGACGTCGCGTACCTGTCGGCGACCACCGTCGGTGCGGACGGGCTCTGGGGCACCAACGCCCTCGATGCCGCGATCAAACGCGTGCTCGCGCAGCAGTCGGCCCGGGTCGTGCTCCTCGCCGATGCCGGCAAGCTGTCCGGCGGGCACCCCGGCAGTGCCGCGGTGCGCATCGCCGGCCTCGACATCATCGACGTGCTCATCACCGACGGTCGCGCCGACGCCGAGGCGCTCGGCCCCTTCGAGGCCGCCGGCATCGAGGTCAGGATCGCCGGATGACGCTCGAGCTCGGTGTGATCGCCGACGACATCACCGGCGCGTGCGATGTCGCCGCGGGCGTGAGCGCAGCGGGTCTGGACGCGGAGGTGCGGATCGGCGTGCCGTCCGCCGGCTCGCGAACGGATGCCGCGTGCGTGATCGTGGCGCTGAAATCGCGCACCGCGCCGGTCGACCAAGCGGTACGCGAGAGCGTCGCCGCCGCCCGTGTGCTCCGCGACGGGGGCGCCCGCCTGATCTATCAGAAGTACTGCTCGACCTTCGATTCGACGGATGCCGGCAACATCGGTCCCGTCGCCGACGCGCTGCTCGCCGAGCTGTCGGCGGATGCCGTCTCGGTCGGCACCCCGGCCACCCCGGCCGCCGGTCGCACGATGCACCGGGGCCACCTGTTCGTCGGGGACCGGCTGCTGTCGGAATCGTCGCTCGCGCAGCATCCGCTCACCCCGATGACCGACCCTGACCTCGTGCGCGTGCTCGGGCGGCAGACGCCGCATCGCGTCGGCTCGGTGCCGATCGACACCGTGCACGATGGTGCGGGCGCGATCGGCGCGCGGATCGACGAGCTGCGCGCGGACGGTGTGCGGCATGTGCTGCTCGATGCCGTGGACGACAGCGACCTGGATGCCGCGGCCGAGGCGCTCGCCGCATCCGACGCCGTGCTGCTCGGGGGTGCGGCGGGTCTGGCCGTGGCGTTCGCCCGGAGGCTCGGCGGGGGCAGCCCGCTCGCTGTCCCGGGGCCGCCGGAGGGCCGGACGCTCATCGTCTCCGGCAGCGCCTCCGAGCGCACGCGCAGCCAGGTCGCCGCACACACGGGGCCGCTGTTCGCCCTCGACGTCGAGGCGCTCGCCGCCGGTACCGACGCGGTGGTCGAGCAGGCGCTGGAGTTCGTGCGCGCAGCATCCGGCGTTCCGCTCGTCTCGGCCACCGTCGATCCGGCCGAGGTGCGGCGGGTTCAGGAGCGCTGGGGCGTCGAGCGCTCGGCGGCCCTGGTCGAAGACGCGCTGTCGCGGATCGCCGCGCTCGCCGTGGAACGTCTCGGGGTCCGGCGCATCCTGGTGGCCGGAGGTGAGACCTCGGGAGCCGTCGCCGCGGCTCTGGGGGTGTCCACACTGCGCGTGCGCCGCGTCGTCGCGCCGGGCGTGGCCTGGACCACGGCGACGGATGCCGCCGGCCGCGAACTGGACCTGTGCTTCAAGTCGGGCAACTTCGGCGGCGAACGCCTGTTCGTCGATGCCTGGACTGAGGATGCCCGGACAGAGGATGCCTGGCCAGAGGAGGAGATGTCGTGACTGCCGAAGACCTCGTGGCCGCCTGCCGGGCCGTCGCCGCCGCCGGGCTCTCGCCGGGCAGCTCGGGCAATGCGAGTGTGCGCGTCGGCGACCGCATCCTCATCACGCCGACCGGATCGTCGCTGCGACGAGTGACGCCCGAGCAGATCTCCGTGCTCGCGGCCGACGGCACCCACCTCGAGGGGCCCGCGCCGACGAAGGAGTGGGCGATGCACCTCGCGGCCTACCGCGCGCGTCCCGACGCTCAGGCCGTCATCCACCTGCACTCCCGCGCCGCGACCGCGGTGTCGTGCCTCGCTTCATCCGGTGACGATCCGCTCCCCGCCTACACGCCGTACCGGGTGCGGATGCTGGGGCGCGTCGAGCTCGTGAACTACGCCGCGCCGGGGTCCGACGCCCTCGCCGCCGGGGTCGAGGCTGCGGCATCCCGCAACCACTGCCTGCTGCTCGCGAACCACGGCAGTGTCGTGTGCGCCCCGGATCTCACCCGCGCGATCGACCTGTGCGAGGAGCTCGAGGCCGCGGCAGAACTCACGCTCGCCCTGCACGGCCGCGAAGCCCGCACTCTCGATCCCGCGACCGCCTGGGGGTAGGTGTATCAGAAGTGATACAGTCCCCTGGCCGCGCTGCTGATCTGAACGAAGGAGCGATCGTGCCCTTGCGATTCCGGAACATCGACGCGACCCCTGACGACCCCGTTCGAGAGTGGGGTTTCGAGGGGATGCTGGCCGCGATCGATCGCGGATACGCCACCGACTGGCGCAAGCTCATCGCAGCCGTGCTGTCCGAGCCCGAGCTGCGCCCGGTGTTCGAAGAGGCCCGGGAGGCCGCGGAATCCCGGTCCACCGTCGCTCTGTTGGATGCCGTGCTCGAACGAGCGGAGCGGAGCCCGTCGGAACAGGCGCTGGCTCGGTTGCGCAGCGCGTATCGCGGAACCCGCATGACCCAGGCCGAGCTCGCCCGCCGGCTCGGCACGTCTCGCACGCGGCTGAACTCGTACCTGACCGGCAAGGTCACACCGGCCATGGACGTGCTCGTCGCGGTCGAGCAGATCGCCGAGCGGCACCGAGCGCCTGCGCGCGCACACAACCTCGTTCTCGACTGACACGGGCGCTCCCACACCCCCCAGGAGCACATCCCCGACCCTGCGCGCAAGGTGGGTGGACAACTTCTCCCGCCGTCCTAGCATCTCCGCGGGATCACGTTCCGTCGGTTGCGGGAAGGGGAACGCGACCCGTATAGTCACAGCCATGTGGTAACGATGCCACAGGTCGACGGGAGAAGCGACATGAGACACACGGACCGCTGGGCCCCCTCCGGAATCGAGGGGGAGAGATGAGCCTCGGTTCGGATTCGGAGACTCGCACCATGAGTCTCGCGAAAGACGAAGGCGCTCGTCCGAAGCGACGTCGCAGGGAGCGCGCGCCGAAGGTCAAGCAGCACTACAACAAGCGCGAGGCGATCGCCGGCTACCTCTTCATCTCGCCCTGGATCATCGGGTTCCTGATCTTCACCGCCGGCGCGATGGTCTACAGCCTGTACATCTCGTTCAGCAACTACAACCTCGCGACCAACACCGCCCGTCCGGTCGGCATCGACAACTACGCCCGCCTCTTCGAGGACCCGCGCGTCGGCGTCTCGCTCGCGAACACGCTCTTCTACGTCGTGATGGCCGTCCCGCTCGAGATCGCCTTCGCGCTTCTCCTCGCGATGCTGCTCAACCGTGTCGGCCGCGGCGCCGGCTTCTTCCGCGTGCTCTACTACCTGCCCAAGATGACGCCGGCGGTGGCGACCGCGGCGATCTTCTTCCTGCTGCTCAACGGCAACTCGGGCGCGATCAACGCGTTCCTCCGGGTCTTCGGCATCCAGGGTCCGCAGTGGCTCGTCGATCCGGACTGGGTCAAGCCCAGCATCGTGATCATGACGCTGTGGGGGGTCGCCGGCACCATGGTGATCTTCCTCGCAGCGCTGAAGAACGTGCCGGTCGAGCTGTACGAGGTGGCCTCGCTCGACGGGGCCGGGCCCATCCGCAAGTTCTTCTCGATCACGCTCCCGATGATCTCGGGCGCGATGTTCTTCAACGTCATCGTGCTGTCGATCGCGGCCTTCCAGATCTTCGACCAGGCGTACCTGCTGTTCTGGCGAGATCAGAGCAACTCTTCGCCGGAGGCGTCGCTCTTCTACGCCATCTACCTGTTCCAGCAGGCCTTCCGTCAGTTCAACTTCGGCTTCGCCGCGGCCATGGCCTGGCTGCTCTTCGTGATCATCATGCTCATCACGGTGATCCAGGTGAAGTTCGGCAACCGATTCGTCTACTACGAGGGAGACCGTTGATGTCGTCTTCACTGCGGCAAGTGCCTCCCGCTGCGATCCCGGGGAACGAGTCCGAGACGGTCGCCGTCACCGTGCCCAAGCGCTCGCGCTGGCGACGGGCCGTGGCGCGGCCGAAGACCCTCGTCGGCAAGATCGTCCTCGCGATCATCCTGATCGGCTTCGGACTGCTGTTCCTCTACCCGTTCGTCTGGCTGGTGGCCGCGAGCCTCAAGCCGCGCGGCGAGGTCTTCGACAACCTGCTGATCCCGAAGACCTTCATGCCGGAGAACTACGTCGAGGTGTGGAACCAGCTGCCACTGCTGAGCTGGGTGTGGAACAGCGTCGCGATCGCGCTGCTCGCCGCCGGGACCGTGGCGATCACCAGCTCGATCGTCGCGTTCGGCTTCGCGTACTTCAAGTTCCCCGGCCGCGGGCTGCTCTTCGGCCTGGTGCTCGGCACGATGATGCTGCCCGGCGCGGTCACCATGATCCCGATCTACCTGATCTGGAAGGAGACCGGGATGCTGGGCACGTGGGTGCCGCTGTGGGGCATGAACCTCTTCGGGTCGGCGTTCTACATCTTCCTGCAGCGGCAGTTCTTCCTCGGGCTGCCGAAAGAGCTGTTCGAGGCCGCCCGACTCGACGGGGCCAGCTACTGGGGACTCTTCTGGCGCATCGCCATGCCGCTCTCCATCCCGTCGTTCATCATCGTCTTCCTGTTCGAGTTCCAGGCGAGTTGGAACAACCTGCAGTCCGCGCTGATCTACCTCAACGCCGGGTCGGTCGAGGACTTCACCGCCCCGCTCGGCATCGCCTACGCGATGACGAAGTACAGCCCGACCGCGGGAGGCCAGGGCGACTATCAGTACGTCATGGTGGCGTCGCTGATCGTGACGATCCCGATGCTGATCATGTTCGCCTTCGGTCAGCGCTACTTCATCGAGGGTGTCGCCACGCAGGGTCGGAAGGGATGACCTCGTGAGCCCATCGGTATGGCATCGATTCCACAGTCCAAAGGTCACAAACCAATAAACACGCGGCAGCACCATTGCCCCGACGGGTTCGTTCCGTTACTTTCATGTGGGAAGGTTCCCACATTCGGAACACCCGACCCGGCGGAGGCGATGGCGCCGCCCCAATCGAAAGGGAAAGAGATGCGCAAGCGCATTCTGGGATTCGCCGCGATGGCCGCGGCATCCGCACTCGTGCTCGCCGGCTGCAGCGGCGGGGGAGCCGGTGAGGGCGACAGCGACACCGACTTCGACGCGAAGGCCACCGGCACGCTGAACGCCTGGGGCTTCGAGAACGCCGACGATGTCGGAACCTCGCGGATGGACTACGCCGCCGAGCAGCTGAGCGACGTCGACGTCAAGCTCGACGCGACCGCCTTCGACGCGCAGAAGTTCACCACGCGCATCGCCAGCGGCGACGTGCCCGACGTGGTGCAGATGGACCGCCGCTACGTCACCACCTACGCGGCGCAGGGACTCATCCAGCCGCTCGACGAGTGCTTCGCCGCGCAGGACGTGACGCCCGACGAGCACTGGTACCCCTCGGTCGTCGACGACGTGACCTACGAAGACGGCGTCTGGGCGGTGCCGCAGTTCTACCAGCCGCCGGCGATCCTCGTGAACAAGACCGTGCTGGCCGAGGCCGGAGTCACGCCCGACCAGATCGACACGTCGAAGCCCGACGTGCTGCTCGAGGCCATCGGCAAGATGTACAAGGAATCCGGCGGGGTTCCGAGCCGGCTCGGACTCGACCCGGTCGCCACCGGCCAGGGCCCGCTGTGGATCCTGGGCATGGGCGGTCAGCTCATCGACGACAAGGGTGCTCCGACCCTCGACGACCCGAAAAACATCCCCGGCATCGAGCTGCTGAAGCAGATCACCGATGCGCAGGGCGGATTCGCCGGGGTGAAGAGCTTCACCGACTCGTTCGACACCTTCGGCGACAACAACCAGTACGTCGCCGGTCAGGTCGGCGCACAGGTCAACGCGCAGTGGTACCCGAACGTCCTCGGACCGTACGCCGACCAGATCGACATCGAGGCGGTGCCCTTCCGCGACTCGAACGGCGACCCGTTCTCCGTCGCATCCGGCACGGCGTTCGTCGTGCCGGTGGGCGCGAAGAACCCGGCGGCCGCGTGCGCCTGGATGGTCAACCTCACGTCGGACGACGCGTGGATGGCTGCGGGTGAAGCCCGCGCCGCGACGCTCACCGAGAACGGTGGTCTGAACACCGGTCTCTTCACCGGCTCGCCGGCAGCCGACCAGGCGATCCGCGACCAGTTCGTGGTCGAGACCGGCAACGCCGGCTTCGACCAGGTCATCTCGACGTTCTACGACGTCGTCGATTACGGCCAGTCGTTCGGCTCCTCGCCGGCCGGCCAGGAGATCCAGAACGAACTGAACAACGCGATCACCGCGGCTCTGCTCGGCGACAAGGACCCCGAACAGGCCCTCGCCGACGCGCAGGACGCCGCGATGCGCGCCTACGAGAACGCCACCGCGGGCTGAGCAGCCTGCACCAGGGCGGGTCGACCTCGGTCGGCCCGCCCTTCCCATGCCACGACCAGTACGGAAGCCTCATGCCGATCCGACAGATCCTCCTCCTCGGCCATACCCACCACGATGTCGGCTACACCAACAGCCCGCGGCTCATCGACCGCCAGCACGCCCAGATCGTCGATCGCGTGCTCGAACTCGCCGCAGAGAACCCCGGCGAGGTGCCCGGGGGAGCCGACCGCTTCCGCTGGACCTTCGAGGTCGCGCGCCCGGTGCTGAACTTCCTGCGGACCGCCACGGCCGCTCAGCAGGAGCAGCTCGCCGCTCTCGCCCGTGACGGCGTTGTCTCGGTGACCGGCGGCTACCTCAACATGACGCAGCTGCCGAGCTCGTTCGAGTTCGATGCCGCGTACGAGCAGCTCGCACGGATCCGTGCGCTCGGGATCGAGGTGCGCACCCAGCAGCACGGAGACGTGAACGGCCTGTCCTGGGGCGCCGTCGATCAGATGACGGATGCCGGCATCGACCGGCTCGTGATGGCGCTCAACCCCGATCATGGCCGTGCGCCGTTCGCCCAGCCCAGCGGATTCTGGTGGGAGGGGCCGTCCGGCCGACGAGTGTTCGTCTGGCTCTCGACCCATTACGGCTTCGGCGAGGAGTGGGGGATCGTCGACGGAGACGTCGACAAGGCCGAGCAGCACATCGAGGCCTTCATCCAGGAGCTCGAGGGCCGGGCGGACTACCCGTGGAGCACCGCGGTCGTGCACGCCGGCAACGACAACCGCTGGCCCACGGCGCTCTTCCTCGAGGTCGTGCGCGCCTGGAACGCCCGGCATCCGGACCTGCCGATGCGCACCACGACGATCGACGAGGCGCTCGACGAGCTCACCGCCGAAGCCGCGGATGCCGACCTGCCGACGGTCCGCGGCGAGTGGGCGGACTGGTGGTCGCACGGCCACGGCTCGACGGCCCGCGAGGTCGCGGTGTACCGGGAGGCCCGTACGTTCGCGCGCGCCGCACAGTCGTCACTCGCGCTCGCGCGTCTCGCGGGTGACGGCGGAGCCGCAGGGTTCGACGTGCTCGGCTACCGACGAGGGCCGGTACGGCACCGCTCCGACGACGAGGTGGCGCAGCTGCTCGACCACGTCGACGAGCAGCTCCTGCTCTACGGCGAGCACACCTGGGGCAGCTGGGAGACGTACTCGAAGGCGCACTCCACGTTCAGCCACTCGCACCACAACGCCAAGTCGGGCTTCGCCTACGACGCCTTCGACCATGCGCGAGACCTCGCGATCGAGGGGTGGTTCCGCTCCGTCGGGGCCGCAGGGGAGTCGGATGCCGGCGGGTCGTCTGTCAGCGGGGCGGATGCCGGCGGGGCGGATGCCGGCGGGGAGGATGCCGTCGTCGTGCTGAATCCGACCGAGTCCCGCCGCCGCGAGGTCGTCGACGTGGAGGTGCTCGGGTCTCGACGCGTGCGCGTGCTCGCCGACGTCGAGCCCTTCGGGGTCGCCGTGCTGCCGACGCCGGCACCGGCCGTCGAAGAGATCGCGAGCGGGGCGATCACGGTCGGCCGCTACCGGGTGCTCGTCGATCCGGGGCGCGGAGGAATCGTGTCGCTGGTCGACACGATCGACGGGCGTGAGCTGGTCGACACCGGCGCCGAAGCTCCGCTGGGCGCGCTCGTGGACGAGCTCGTCGTCGAGGGCTCGACCCACCCGATGATCACCGAGTCTCCGAAAAACTTCCACCCGGAGCATCCGGGGCCGGACTTCCGCCACGAGGTCGCCACCGGCGGCGGACCCGTGCGCGTCCGTCGTTCGGGCGCGATCACCGAGGTGAGCTGGGAGACCGCGACCGCGGGCATCCCGCAGGTGGTGACGACGCTCGTGCTCGCGGAGGACTCCGCCGAGATCGGACTCGACGTCTGGCTCAGCAAGCCCGAGCGCTTCGCGCCCGAGAGCGTCTTCGTCGCCTTCCCGTTCGCGGTCCGCGACCCGCGCTTCCTGCTCGAGACCGCGGGTGCCGTGTTCGAGGCCGGCCGCGAGCAGCTGCCCGACACGAGCAAGGACTGGCACTCGATCCAGCACGCGGTCGGCGTCGCGGGTACCGAGGGTGGGATGCTCTGGGGCTCGCTCGATGCGCCGCTCGTGCAGGTGGGCGGCATCCACACCGGGAAGTGGGCGCGAGAGCTGGAGGTCTCATCCGGTCAGGTGAACAGCTGGCTGATGAACAATCTGCACTTCACGAACTTCCAGGCGCGGCAGGAGATCACCCGCCGGTTCCGCTACCGCTTCCGCCCGGTCTCCGAGGTGGACGCCGTCGATGTGCGCCGGTTCGGACGCGACCTGCTCGAACCGCTGCAGGCGCGGCACCTGCCGGTGGCACCGTCGGCGCCGCCCGCCTCCCCGATCGCCGTGGCTCCGGCCGACTCGCTGCTGGTCGAGCTCCGACCGGTCGGCACCGACGTACGGGTGCGTGTGCGCAACATCTCCGATGAGGCCGTGGTCGCACAGGTCAGCGTCGCCGGTGAGGCACCTCCTCGTCGGGTGGAGGTGGCAGCAAGGGGCGTGGCCGACCTGATGATCACCCGCTGAGGCGCGCTCACACGCTGATCAGACTGCCCAGACCTCGCGGTGCTCCGGTCTCGGCCCACACGGCTTCGTACCCCATGCCCGGTCCCTGCGGGGCCCGGACGAGGCCATCCGCACCGACCTCCGCGGGGCGAACCACCGGGTTCGAATCGATCAGCGCCTCGTAGTAGGTCGTGTTGGGGATGGCCATGCACAGGTGCGTGTTCGCCAGGCCGCCTCCGTGCACCTCGGCGCGCATCAGGAACGAGTCGGCGAGGTGGGCGATGCGCAGCGATCCGGTGATACCGGCCCGCAGCCCTGTTCCCGTGCGCACCGCGGTCGCGCAGCCCGACGCGATGAAGTCGGCGGTGTTCATGTGCGCACCGTCACTCGTCTCCGCGACCAGCAGGGGGATGCTGACGCGCTCGGCGAGGCGCTGGTACGCGGTCAGGCTGAACTCGCGCATCGGCTCCTCGTACCAGAGGTACCCGGCGTCGGCGAGGACGTGGCCGAGCCGGGTCGCATCCAGCAGATCGAAGCCCGCGGACCCGTCGTACATCAGCGGGACGTCGTCGCCGACGTGCTTCCGGAGGCGCACGATCAATTCGGCATCCCGGCCCACATCCCCCCAGGCGTGCAGCTTGATCGCCGGGAATCCGAGCTCCAGGCAGCGATCAGCCACCGCGAGGTACTCATCGACCGTGGCGAAGGTGACCGTCGAGGCGTAGGCGGGGATGGCGTCGCGGTACGAGCCGATGAGCTCGTGCACGGGCAGGCCGGCGATCTTCCCGCTGAGGTCCCACAGCGCGTCGTCGATGACTCCCTGCACGTAGACGGGGAACTCCTCGATCCGATCGAGTTCCCACATCCGGTGCCACAGCCACTCCCGGCGCAGCGGATCCTGCCCGACCAGTTCCGCACGGATGCGGCGGTCCACCAGATCCCGCAGGATCTCGCCCCTCCGGCAGTAGGCGTAGCCGCGATGGCCGGCATCCGATTCGAGCACCAGCCAGCCGCCCACGTGGGGGCCGTCGGAGCCGGGCAGCCCGGCCCTCCAGCGGAACGCCGGCGTCTGCGCTTCCTGTTCGACGGTCACGACGTCGACTCGAACGATGGTCACGATGTCCTACTCCTTCACGGATCCGGCGAGGATGCCCTGCACGAGGTAGCGCTGGCAGAACACGAAGATGATGGCGATGGGGACGACGACGATGAGCCCGGCCATCGCGACCTCCGGGCGGTGGATCGCCAGGTCGCTGCCTCCGGATGCCGGGTTGAGCGCAGGCGTCCCCGAGATGAGCGCCCCGAGGCCGACGGGGAGGTTGAATGCGTCCTGCCGGCTGAGCATCACGTACGGCAGGAAGTAGTTGTTCCAGTTCGCGACGAAGCTGAAGAACGCGAGCAGGCCGACCAGCGGCGTCGCCAGCGGGAGGGCGATGCGTCGGAAGAGACCCCACTCGCTGCATCCGTCCAACCTGGCCGCCTCCAGCAGTCCCTTGGGCAGGCTGGTGGAGAAGTAGATGAAGGCCAGGTAGACGCCGAACGGGTAGAAGCTGGCGGGGAGGATCACCGACCATGCGGTGTTCGTCATGCGCACCGCGTTGAACTCGAGGAACAGCGGCAGCACCAGGGCGGTGGGCGGGATCATCATCGTCACGAGCGTGAGGATGAGGAGGGGCTTGCGGAACGGGATGCGACTGATCGCCAGCGCGTACCCCGCCATCAGGCAGGTCGCGAGCGTGATCACCAGCGATGCCGCGGAGTACCAGGCGGAGTTCAGCATCCACTGGAAGATGATGCCGTTGCTGTAGCCGACGAGGTTCTGCCAGGACGTCGCGAACCCTTCCCAGGATCCGAAGCCGAGCGGTGCGTCTCCGACGATCTGGGCATCCGTCTTCGACGGCGCCAGCACCAGCCAGACGAGCGGGATGAGGCAGTACACGCCGAACGCGAGCAAGAGCAGGACCCGGATGCTGCGCGCGACGACAGCGGCGGGGGCGTTGTGACGACGGGCGCTCACTCGTCCACCTCCGTGGCGAAGAAGTCGGTCCGGAAGACCATGAACAGGCCCGCGGCCACGCAGACGACGAGCAGCACGATCGAGACCGCGGCCGCGGAGCCGAAGTCGGCGTTCTGGAAGGCCAGCGAGTACCCGAACTGGTTCAGAGACCACCAGGGGCTGCCGGCCGAGCGGGTGATCGCGTAGATCAGCTGCGGTTCGACGAACAGCTGCACGCCGTTCGCGAGCGACAGCACCACCATGTAGACCACGTACTTCGAGACGAGCGGCAGCTTCACCTGCAGTGCGGTGCGGATCGGACCGCTGCCGTCGATCTGCGCGGCCTCGAGGATCTCGTCGGGGATGTTCTGCATCGCCCCGTACATGATGATGATCCACTGCCCCACGCCGGTGGTGAAGGCGATCAGGGCGAAGATGATCGTGAGGTTCTGATTCTGGAAGACGCTGGTGCCGGACTCGAAGCCCATCGCCCGCAGTGCCGGACCGAACGGGCTGAACGAGGGCTCGAGCATGCAGTACCAGAGCATGACGGCGGCCGATCCCGTCACCGCCCCGGGAAGGAAGTACGCGAGGCGCATGAGCCCGGAGAACCGGCCGCGCCGCTGGTGCAGCAGGAGGGCGAGGAGCATGACGCCGCCGACCATGATCGGCAGCCAGATCGCGAGGTAGATGCCGACGTTCGCGACGGCCGGCCAGAACCGGAAGTCGGCCAGCATCTTGACGTAGCTCGATCCGAAGGGCGTCTGGCCCTTCACGCCCACCAGCGAGATGACGACCGAGTAGACGGTCGGCCCCAGCCCGAACAGCAGCAGGAGCACCACGTAGGGGAGCATGAAGAGCGAACCGGTCAGGTCGTACTTCGCCCGCCGCCGGCGCGGCGGGCCCGGCGACCTCCGGGACCGGACTGGGGCGGCGGTCGCCGCCCCCGTGTGGGTTGTGGACGTCACGAGGTCATTTCTCCACGATGTATCCGACGGACTGCGCCAGCTGTGTCAGCTGGGTCTGCAGGGCCGGAAGGGCCGAGGCGATCGTGTTCCCGCTGCGCACCGCGTTGACCACGGTCGCCGTGAACGCCTCTTCGACGTTGTAGGCGGTGTTCGACTCGGCCGGGTTGATGAGCTCCGCCTGTGCGGCGAGCGCCGGCGTCGGGTCTTCCGCGTAGAACGGATCCGTCGCCTTCGCCTCGCTCCACTTCTCGGCCGCAGGGCCGTACGCCGGGTAGGTGGCGGCCGCTCCCTGGTAGTCGAGGTCGGTCGTCATCCACTCGATCACGTCGGCCGCGGCCTGCTTGTCGTCGCTGTGCTTCGAGACGACGAAGATCCCGCCGCCGGTCGCGCCCGACCACGCCTTGTCCTCGCCCTCCCACTGCGGGTAGGCAGCAGCGGCGAGTCGGCCTTCGGGAAGGGCATACGACGCCTCGGGCTTGAACACGAAGTCGCCGTACCAGCTCGCGCCGGGCATCATCAGGATCTTCCCCTGCTTGCCGAGCTCGGAGACCTCGGCGTCGAACGGGCCTGCCTTCGCCACGACGCCCGACGCGATCAGCGGGTCGAGCAGGTCGGCGACCCGCGTGCACCGCTCGTCCTCGGTGTTGATCTGCACCGTCTGCTTCTCGGTCACCGTCTGGATCGGGCATCCGCTCGACCAGAAGAAGTCGTAGTAGACGAACGAGAAGCCGGCGGTGCCGATGATGTATCCGGGGTGCTCCGCAGCGACGCGCTCGCCGAGTTCCGCGTATTCGTCCCACGTGGTGGGGACCTCGTAGCCGAACTCGTCCATCAGGGTCTTGTCGTACCAGAGCACCGACTGGGCCAGGTCGTTCTTGAGGCAGTAGAGCTCGCCGTCGATCGTGCAGCCGTTGTTGGCCTCGCCGAAGCCGTCCTGCACGTCCTCGGGGATCAGCTCGCCGAGCGGTGCGGCGAAGTCGAACGTCGGGTTGGCCAGCGAGGCGATCTCGTTGGGCACGGCGTCGAAGATCACGTCGGGCCAGCCTTCGCCGGTCTGGTTGAAGAGCTGGATCTTGCTCAGCAGCGTGGCCGCGTCGTAGGTCTCGATCTTCAGCTTCACGTCGGGGTGCTGCTTCTGATACTCCTCGAACCCGGGCTGGCGGGTCGAGTCCGTCCAGATCAGCAGTTCGCCGTCGCCCTTCTCGGTGCCTTCGGGGGTGCTGCCGCATGAGCTGAGTGCGAGCGCGGCGACAGCGGCCGAGGCAGCGGCGAGCAAGAAGCGGGAGCGCTTCGGCATGGTGTGAACACGCATGATTTCTCCTTGGAGCGACGACTTTGTCGAGGATGCACGACACGAAGTTTCGTGTACGATCACCCCATATTCGGCTCAGCTCTTCCGAACGGTCAAGGTCGACCGCACATGAAACACGACATTGCCGTCGTCTCCCAAGAATCGGATTTCCCGCGATGACAACTCCCGACACCCCGCGGCTGCCGCGGGTCGCCGCGCGTCCCATGCTCAGCGACGACGTGTACCGCACGCTCCGAGACGCACTGGTCAGTGCGCGGATCGCCCCGGGCGCACGGATGAACCTGGATGCTCTCGCGCGCGAACTCCATGTCTCCAACACCCCGGTGCGCCAGGCGCTCGCGCGCCTCGTCGCCGACGGACTCGTCACCCAGACGCCCTATCGCGGGTTCATGGCCTCACCGCTGCTGGACTCCGAGCAGATCCGCCAGCTCTACGAGTACCGGACGATGGTCGAGCCCAACATCGCAGGCATGGCGTCGGTCCGCCGCAGCGACGAGCAGTCGGCGCAGCTGCTCGAGATCACGGATGAGGCCACCATCGACGCAGCGATCAGCGAGGAGGCCAGCGGACTGCTCGGCGAACGCGACGTCGCGTTCCACCTGGCGGTGGCGTCGTGCATCGGCAACCCCATCGTGGGAGAGCACCTCGGACAGGTGCTCGCCCGCATGCAGTCCTACACGCTCTACACGCACCAGCCGTCAGCACGGCTGGCCTGGGAGGAGCACCGCACCATCGCCGAGGAGATCAGCGCGGGGCGTGCGACCGAGGCCGCCGAAGCGATGAAGGCGCATCTGGCGAACGGCATCGGCAGGATCCGCGCGGTCATCCCGCACTGACGAACTCGGGATCCGATCGCGAGTCCTCGCGCCGGCTTCGTGTTCTCTGGCGGTGATCGCTTCGCTCCCTGACGCGGCGGGACGATGATGTTCGGCACACGTCAACGGCGACGTGCACACCCGACAGGAGAACCCGATGGGACTCAGGAAGAATCTGGCTGCTGCGACCGTGCTGATGCTGATCGGGGCGTCGGTGCTCGTGACGGCTTCGCCGGCGACGGCGGCGGATCATGTCGTGCAGACGACCTACTACGCCGCACCCACGGGCAGCGGGTCCACGTGCTCGTCGGCGAGTCCGTGCTCGCTGACCGGTGCGCGCGACAAGGTCCGCACCGTGAACACGAATATGACCGGCGACATCGTCGTGCTCCTCAAGGGTGGGACGTATCCGATCGCGTCGACGTTCACGTTGACAGAGAGCGCCACGATCCATGACTCAGGCACCAACGGGTTCGACATCATCTACCGGAACGCGCCGGGTGAGACCCCGGTGCTCAGCGGTGGCGAGACGATCACCGGGTTCACCGTGCACGACGCGGCCAAGAACATCCATCGCGCGCCCGTGAGCGCGAGCCTCGAGACCCGGCAGCTCTACGTCGGCGGGCAGCGAGCGATCAGGGCCCGCAGCACGGGGAACCCGGCTTTCACCCTGACGTCGACCGGATACACCGTGCCCTCCTCCGGCGTGTACAGCGGCATGGCCGGTTGGGGAGCGGTCAGCGACATCGAGGTCGTCACGACCATGAGCTGGAAGCAGGCTCGATACAGCGTGGGGAGCATCACCGGCACGGCGATGACGATGGATGCGGCGGGCTGGAACGACGGCAACACGCAGCCGTCTACGGCCTCGCGCTCGATGGCGTGGATCGAGAACGCGTATGAACTGCTCGACACGGAGGGGGAGTGGTATCTCGATCGCGGCGCGAACTGGATGTACTACATCCCGCGCGCCGGTGAGAATCTCGCCACTGCGCCGGTGGTCGCCGGACGGACGGAGGGCCTCGTCGCGGTGTCCGGGTCCGCGGCGACCCCGATCCACAATGTGACCTTCGACGGCCTCACCTTCGCCCACGACAGCTGGACGCTTCCGAACACCGCCGCAGGGTACCCGGACTTCCAGGGAGGGGCGGTGTATCGCGGTTCCGGCGACTGGTGGAACAACTCAACGATGACACCGGCCGGCGTGACCTTCACCGTGGCGCGTGACGTGACCGTGAAGAACAACACCTTCACGCACATGGCGAACGCCGGACTCGCGTTCGGTGCAGGGAGCCAACGCAACACGATCGACCGCAACACCTTCACCGACATCTCGGGCAACGGCATCAATGTCGGGGGAATCGACATCGCGGATCATCACCCCACTAACCCGCAACTCATCACGCGCGACAACACCGTCTCGCGGAACACCATCACGAAGGTCGGCGTCGAGTACGGGGACAACCTCGGGATCTTCCTCGGCTACACACGCGGTTCGGATGTGCGCAACAATGTGCTCCACGACCTCCCCTACTCCGCGATCTCGATGGGCTGGGGCTGGGGATACATAGACACCCTGGGAGCGCCGGTCGCCGGGAACAACGTGGTCCGGGGCAACCTCGTCTACGACTTCATGAAGGAGCGTCAGGACGGCGGAGCGATCTACACCCTCGGCTCGCAGCTCGGTTCGCAGATCGTGGACAACTACACCTACGGCGCCCAGCACATCTTCGGCGGCCTGTACCTCGACAACGGCTCCGCCGGAATCATGGTGAAGAACAACGTCGTGAGCAACGAGGCGGCGAGCTCGAACCAGTGGGCGCTCGTGAACACCTCAGCCGGCGGGTACTGGAACCCGCACGACACCCTCGTGACGCAGAACTTCTTCCGCGCCGGAATGGTCGCCAGCCCCGGCGGCGGCAGCAACGTCGTCACCGCGAACACATCGGTGTCCGGTGCCTGGCCGGCCACGGCGCAAGCGGTGATCGACAACGCCGGTGTGAGCGGAGTGGCAGTCACGGCGGTCGTCCCCGGTGAGCCGGCGCTCTCCACCGGCAAGCCCGCCACGGCCTCGAGCACGTTCTCGGCGACGTATGACCCAGGCAAGGCTGTCGATGGTGACCCGTCCACGCGATGGGCCCAGGGCTCGGGTCTGCCTGACCCCTCGTGGCTGCGAGTGGACCTCGGCGCTCAGTATCAGCTGTCGAGCACGACGACCGTGCCCTACCTGCACACAGGCAAGGCACTCAAGTACAAGATCGAGTACTCGGTGGACGGCAGCACCTGGTCGACCTTCGTGGATCGCACCGCGACCTGGACGGTTCCGGGCACCGACGCCCCTTCCTCCGCGGCGACCGGACGCTATGTGCGCATCACCCTCACTGGCACGCAGGGCCAGGGCGGCAGTCTCCATGAGTTCAAGGTCTACGGCACCCCGGTGCCACCGCTCTCGCAGGGCAAGGCCGCCACGGCTTCGAGCATCTACTCCGGCGCGTACGACGCGAGCAAGGCGGTCGACGGGAGCGCGGCCACTCGTTGGGCGCAGGGCTCGGACCTGCCTGATCCCTCGTGGCTCCAGGTCGATCTGGGAAGCGCGCAGTCCATCGGTCGCACCGAGACGCAGGCATATCTCCCGAGCGCCAGCGGCGTGAAGTACAAGATCGAGTACTCCACGAACGGCACGACCTGGTCGATGTTCGCCGACAGGACCGCCGCGTTCGTGACTCCCGGGACCGACACCGTCCCGACCGCCGTGTCAGCGCGGTACGTGCGCATCACGTTGACCGGGACGCAGGGCCAAGGCGGCAGCCTCTACGAGTTCAAGGTCTACGGGTGAGCGCAGAGCGACGACTTCAGATCCGTCCGCCCGCACCAGAGGGCATCAGCGAAGAGGCGCGGCTGTTCCTCGACAGCCAGCCCGCGGCGACCACGGTCGAGTCCCGTACGATCCCTCTCGACGATGTGGAGGGGTGGGAGCGGCTGATCGCAGAGGCGGATGCCGCCACGAGAGAGCTGCTCGTCGCCTGTCTGCCACCGGCCGGCTCGCTCCTCGTCGAGGACGATCTGATCGGCGACGTCCGAGTGTTCCGCATCCGCCCCCGTGACGGCGTCGCGGACGAAGGCCCCTTGTTCCTCGATGTGCACGGCGGCGGTCTGATCCAGTGTGGAGGTGACCTCGCCTGGATGACGTCCGCCCTCGCGGCGGCCGGACGGGACGGTGTCACCTGGGTGCCCGACTACCGGATGCCGCCGCGCCATCCGTATCCCGCGGCGCTCGATGACATCATCGCGGTCTATCGCGCAGCGCTCAGACACCGCCCCGCATCGCAGATCGTCGTCTCCGGGACGAGCGCGGGCGGAAACCTGGCTGCCGCACTGATGCTGCGAGCGGAGGACGAAGGTCTCCCCCTGCCCGCTGCCGTCGTCCTGCTCACACCCGAGGTCGACCTGACGGAGTCCGGTGACACGTTCCGCACTCTGATGGGCATCGACATGCTGGACTCCCTGCGCACCGTGAACGAGCTCTACGCCGCGGGCGCAGATCTCGCGCATCCGTACCTGTCACCGCTGTTCGGAGACGTGACCGGCTGGCCGCCCACGTTCCTCCAGTCCGGCACGCGCGACCTCTTCCTCTCCAACACGGTGCGGCTGCACCGCAAGCTTCTCGCCGCCGCCGTTCCCGTGGAACTCCACGTCTTCGAGGCCATGCCGCACGGAAGCTTCGGCGGGCGCACCCCGGAAGATGACGAGCTCCGCGACCACGTGCGCCGCTTCGAGCGGAAACACCTCGGGAGCGTCTGATCGCGGTCTTCTCGGTCGTCCGGCAGGCTCAGACCTCGTCGACCGAGAACCGGAACACCGCCCCCTGCCGGAACGGCTCGACGATCTCGAAGTTCTCGAAGGCGGGGCCGCCGGGGATGGGTGAGGCGCTCGCCCAGTAGGACCAGCGGGCGTTGACGACGGCCTCGAGTTCGGGGTGCGGGTCGTCGACGCGCCAGGTCTGCACCGCACGACGTCCGAGGAACCGCCAATGCGGGGCGGTATCCGCCGAGTACTCGACCGCGGTCGGGTCGAGCTCGTCTCCGGTCGCACTTACGATCGCAGCGTCGCCGTCGCGCGTCAGGTCGGCCAACGGGAAGCGTCCGTGCTCGGTGAACGCCGTGCCGGTGAACCCGGGCCAGAGCTCTGCGGGGGTGACGACCCGGTCGGCGAGGTGCAGGCGGCGCAGCCGCGCCCAGTTGCCCATGGTCGCGGTGAGGATCAGGTGCGAGAGCGGGACGGATGCCGCGTTCGTGAACCCCGCGAGTTCGACCTCGTGCGGGCGGTCGGCGAAGAACCGAAGCCGAACCCGCACGTCAGCGCCGTTGTCGAACCGCTCCACGCCGATCCATACCGTGAGGGTCTCGACGCCGTCGACGGTCTCGATGACCCCGGCGGCCGGCGCGGAAGTCGCACCGCGCTCGGCGGCATCCGACGCATCCGCCGACCAGAACCGCTTACCGCGCTCGCTGGGATCGAGGGTGCTGGGCTCGAGCTCGGAGAAGCCCCGAGCCGTCGCGCCGACCGGGATCGGCTCCACGGCGATGAAGTTGACCAGGCGCTCGCGCGGATGGTCGAGGTAGGGCGTGAACACCCGCAGCAGCCCGCGCGGGCCGGGGATCGGCGGGATTCCGACCTGGATGCCGTCGACATGACCCCAGCGGGACTCGGCGGCAGGAGCACCGGATGGTCGGAGCCATCCGGCAGCGGGGGAGAGGGACATGACCATGACCCTAGTGCGATGAAATCGATTTCGCTAGATTCGATCCCATGCACCGACGCACCCCCTCATCCCGTCGCGCCCTCGTCGCGGCATCCGTCGTCCTGGCTCTCGGCCTCGCCGGGTGCGCAACCGGTGGCAGTCCCGAGGTCGATCCCGATCCGGACAAGCCGTTCGTGCTGACGGGGGTGACCGACGTCACCGAGATCGCGCAACTCACCGGCCCCGACGCCATGAACGACACGGCATCCGTCTCCGTCGCCGGCACGGATCTCGGGTCGATGGTGAACGTCGGCGAGAAGACGTTCTTCCTGTTCGGCGACACATTCGGGGAGCGGGATCCCGACTCCATCGGCGGGCAGGGCGAGTTCTGGCGATCGAACGTCGCCGCCTGGACCACCGATGACGATCCGACCGACGGCATCGACTTCGAGGGCTGGGTGGAAGACGACATCGGTCTGGCCGCCCCGCTCATCGAGGGCGATCACGACGCCAACGGAGCAGGCGGCGAGGTGACGAACATCCCCACCTACGGCTTCGCGATCGGCGAGACGATCTACGTGTCGTACATGTCGGTGAAGTTCTGGGGCGAGCCGGGCGCCTGGGATGCGAACCGTTCCGCGCTCATCGTCTCGCGCGACGACGGCGAGAGCTGGTCTCCGGTGGAGGGCGTCGAGTGGCCCGGTGACTCGAACTTCGTCCAGTTCGCGACCGCGCAGGTGAGCGAGGGCGGACAGGACTGGATCTACTTCTGGTCGATCCCGTCCGGGCGGTTCGGCGGCGTGCAGCTGATGCGCGTGCCCGCCACCGAGAAGGCCGTCGAAGACCAGGGCGCCTACTCGTACTTCGCCGGGATCGACGGCGAGAACCCGCGCTGGAGCGACGATCTCGCCGACGCCGAGACGATCGTCGAGGGTACGATCGGCGAGCTCTCGGTGATGTGGTCGACCTATCTCGAGCGGTGGATCATGACGTATTCGGATGCCGGCAGCGCCTACATCCGCGAGGGGATCACGCCGTGGGGACCGTGGGGCGATCCGATCGAGCTCGTGCCGGGCGCGGACTATCCCGGCCTCTACTCGCCGTACTTGAATCCGCGCTATGTCACGGAGGACGGCCGCCGGATCCACTTCTCGCTCTCCCTGTGGGACCCGTACAACGTGTTCTGGTTCTCGGCCGATCTCCAGCGGGCTGAGTAACATGACCCATGCTTTTCCCTTGCGCATGAAATCGATTTCGCCTACTCTGGCGCTACCCGGTCACTGAGGATCGATCGGCCCGGCCGGTGGTCTTCGGCAACAGCCGAGCACACAGCACCGACTCGACGAGGAGTCCGTTCCCTGAGGAGGAACAAATGAGAATCACCACCCGAACCCGCCGCACCGCGGTCGCCGCTCTCGGCGCCCTCACGGTCGGCGCGATGCTCGCCGCCTGCGGCGCCGGCACCCCCGGTGGAACGGCCGGAGGGGACGGCGGCGAAGACGGCGTCACCACCATCCAGTTCTGGCACCGCAACTTCACGCCCGCCGAGAACGAGTGGTACGCCAACATCGTCAAGGAGTTCAACAAGTCCCAGGACGAGATCAAGGTCGTCGACACCGAGGTGCCGGCCGACGCGTGGGACCAGAAGATGAAGGCCGCGCAGGCCGCCGGCAAGGCTCCCGACGTCTACACGAGCTCGGCGAACCTGCTCGACCTGGTCAACGCGGGCTCGGTGCACGAGCTCGACTCGATCGTCTCGGAAGACGCCCTCCGCCAGATCCTGGACAACGCGACGTCGATCTCCGAGGTCGGCGGCAAGCACTACGCCTACCCGCTCCTGCTCGAGCCGCAGACCGTGCTGTTCTGGAACACCGACATGCTCGACGCCGCCGGTGTCGACTCGGCTGCCGCTCCCGAGACCTGGGACGACCTGCTCGACGCCTGCGCGAAGATCCAGCCGACGCTCGGCGACGGGCAGTACTGCATCTCCCCGGCGCAGGACGCCGTGACCTTCGCCTGGTCGACGGTCGGGCAGCAGTACAACTTCGCCGGCCACCTCGCCCTGACCGATGACTGGGCGGCGCCCGACATCGACAACGACGGCTACCGGTCGCTGATGGAGCAGTACAAGGTGCTGTGGGACAAGGGCTACATGCCGAAGCAGCCCCTCGCCGCGTACGTCGCCGGTGAGGACTTCGGCCAGCAGAAGGTGGCGTTCAAGGTCTCCGGCTCCTGGATGATGTCGGAGATCGGCTCGGACTACCCCGACCTGCTCTCGAAGACCGGCGTCGGCGCATTCCCGAACGCCTCGGATGCCGACGGCCGCACCGCCACCACGATGGGCAACTTCACCTGGGTGGTCGACGCCAAGAGCAAGAACGCGGAGGCCGCAGGGAAGTTCCTCGAGTGGTCGATCGCGGGCGACCCGGAGAACCTCGTGCCGTTCTTCGTCGACACGCAGTTCACCAAGGTGCCGGTCCGCCAGTCGGTGCAGGATGCCGTCGCCGCCAGCCAGGAGGCCGCAGACGCCCCGTGGTCGAGCATCATCGTCGACGACATCGCGCCGGACGCGATCGCGGGTGCGACCTACCCGTGGGACGTCAACCTCGCCGTCGGCACCGCCATGGAGTCCGTGATGAAGGGCTCGGCGTCGCCTGACGACGCGATCAAGACGGCCAACGCCGCGATCCAGACGGTCATCGACCGTGACGGGCTGCCCGACAAGGCGCCCAAGAACTGATATCGCTCGCTGTTCGGGGGCCGGGCCCATCCGGTCCCCGAACAGCGTCGCACCCTGAGATCGCGACGAGGTGGAAATGGCCAGTCAGGCTGTGCAGGAACGCCGGGAGATCCGGCAGAGACAGAACCGGTACAAGTACCGCGACAACAGGACCGCCTACTGGTTCCTGGTCCCGCTGGTGGTGCTGCTGGGGATCTTCGTGATCTGGCCGGCGATCTACGCCGGGTTCCTCTCGTTCCAGGACTGGAGCTTCTACAAGGATCCGGAGTTCGTCGGCATCCGCAACTACGCCAACGTGCTGAAGGACCCGCTGTTCATCGCGACGATCGGGCGCGGCTTCCTGTTCGTGCTGATGACGGTCCCGCCGATGCTGATCCTGGCCTTCCTGTTCGCCAGTCTCGTGGTGGCGGTGTCGCGCCGGGCCGCGAGCGTGCTGAAGGTCAGCATCTACATCCCGACGATCATCTCCGCGGTGATCACGTCGATCATCTTCGTGCTGATCTACAACTACTCCGGCGGTCTGCTGAACGCGTTCCTCGGGGTGTTCGGCGTCGAGCCGATCGCGTGGATCGGTGACCCGAAGTGGGCGCTGCTCGCCGTCGCCGTCCCGGCCATCTGGCTCGGGATGGGGCTCACCTCCCTGATCATGGTCGCCGCGATGGTCGACATCCCGACCGAGTACTACGAGGCGGCCGCGATGGAAGGCGCGAACTGGGGGCAGAAGACGGCGTACATCACGATCCCGCAGATGAAGAACGTGATGCTCTACCTGCTCATCACCGGGTTCGTCGCGGCGATCCAGCAGTTCGAGCTCCCGCTCGTGATGACGCAGGGCGGTCCGCTCGACTCGACGACCCTGCCGAACCTCTTCATCTTCAACCACTTCCGCAACGACGTGAACGTCGGCTATTCGATCGCGGCCGCGCTGCTGCTGTTCGTGGTGCTGGGAACCATCTCGGCGCTGGTGTTCAAGTTCGTCAACTCCGAGAGGCTGGTCGACTGAGATGGTCGTCATGCAGGACACCACCCGCATCGTCCTCGCCGGCAAGGAGCCGCGGGCGCAGCGCAAGGCACCGCGCACCGCCGGCGGCTGGCTCCTCGTTCTCGGCAAGGTGATCCTCGGCGCGATCTTCGTGATCGCCTCGCTGTTCCCGCTCGCCTGGATGATCATCGCCGGCTTCAAGTCCAAGACCGAGGTCGTCGAGACGCCGTTCCAGTTCTTCCCCGAGGTGTGGCTGTGGCAGAACTACGCGCAGATCCTCGCCGACCCGACGTTTCTGCAGACGCTCGCGTGGACGTTCATGGGAGCCGTGCTGTTCACGGTGGGAAGCCTCGCGGTGAACTCGCTCGCGGCCTACGCCTTCGCGCGGCTGGACTTCCGGTTCAAGGGGATCATCTGGGTGATCGTCATCACCACGATGTTCATCCCGGGCATGACCATCCTGCTCACGAGCTTCATCGTCGTCACCCGGCTGTCGATGCTCGACACCCTCAGCGTGCTGGTCATCCCCGGTCTTGCGAGCGCCGGCATGGTCTTCTTCATCCGGCAGTTCTACCTGAACATCCCGAAGAGCCTCGAGGAGGCGGCGATGCTCGACGGCTGCGGCCGGTTCGGCATCTTCGTGCGCATCTTCCTGCCGCTGTCGAAGCCGCCGTTCGTGGTGATGGGCATCACGGCCTTCCTCGGCTACTGGAACTCGTACGTCTGGCCGATCCTGACGATCACCTCGCCCGAGCGCTTCGTGCTGCAGCAGTACCTCGCGACGTTCCGCTCCGAGCGCAGCACCGAGCTCGGGCTGCTGATGGCCGGCTCCGTGCTGGCCGCGGCACCGGTGATCATCCTGTTCCTGATCTTCCAGCGCCAGATCATCGGCAACATCAAGATGGCGGGACTCAAGTAAGCGGTACCGAGAGGAGAGGTCGATGAAGACCGAGAACACGTACGGACCGAAGATCAGTCGCCGGGGAGTGCTCCAGGGCGCGGCGGTGGTGGGAGCGTCCTTCTTCGCCGCGACCGCGGTGCCGGCGCCGGCGTCGGCCGCCGGCCTGACCGTGTCGAGAATCAAGGTGCTCGCGGGCACGCAGAGTCCCTCGCAGTACGGCATCGGGGCGACGGATCTCGGCATCCCCGCACGAACGCCGGACGGGCGGATGCTGTTCCTGTTCGGCGACACGTGGGCCGACCACGTCGGCGGCGCGAACTGGCGCTCCCCGGTCGCGCTGTACTCGTCGACCACGAACCTCGCGGCCGGAGTGACCTTCAACGGCTCCGGCGGGGCGGGCGCGAACACGCAGGGTGTGGCTCCGCAGCTCTGGTACTACCCGCATGACGCCTACTTCACGACGGTCATCCCCTCGGACGTGATCACGATCGGATCGCGGATGTATCTGCACGCGATCGTGAACGGCCCGGCCTTCGGGGCCGTGCGCTGGACGGAGCTGTGGAAGTCGGACGACAACGGCGCCACCTGGCAGCACACCGGTCTGCAGTTCCCGGCGAACATGGCCGGCGGCAAGTTCCAGTGCATCACGTGGGGCCTCGGCAGCGACGGCTACGTGTACATCTACGGCACCGGCTTCCAGCGAGACAAGGGCATCGTGCTCTACCGGGTGCCGTCGAACAACATGACCACGCTCTCGGCCTACCAGCCGTGGGGCTTCGCGAACGGATCCTGGGGCTGGGGCAAGCCGGTGACCGAAGTGCTCTCCGGCGGGTTCGGCGAGATGTGCCTGCGTCCGCTCGGCGGCAAGTGGATCCTCACGTGGTTCAACGCCCCGGCGTACCGGATCGACGCGATGGTGCTGAACACCCCGACCGACAACCTCTATACGGCGACGAAGACCACGCTGCTGTACGGGAGCGAGTGGAACCAGGAGGATGCTTCGCACGTCGCGCAGCTGTACGGCGGCTACATCATCCCCGGGTCGACCCTGTCGGATCTGCACCTCAGCGTGAGCCAGTGGCACACCGGGAACAACAGCGTCTACCACTCCGAGCAGTTCCGGGTGCAGGGGCTCGTGTAGGGGTCGCGAGAGGAGCGCGTCACGCCCGTAGGCTTGCTGCGGGACGGAGACGACGTGAAGCTGACAGCTCGCACGCTGCGGGGCCTGGAATGGGTCGCCGCCGCCGAGATCGAGCGACGACTGCCGGACGCGACGAGCATCCGGATGGCGCCGCGCGAGGTGACCTTCGAGTACCCGATCCTCGACGCGGCCCTGCTTCAGCTCCAGCCCGTCGACGACATTTTCTGCGTGGTCTCGACGATCGACGGTGTCGGATCGACGAAGGATGCGGTCGCCGACCTGGCGAGCCGGATGCAACGCCTCGACTGGGAGCCGGTGCTGGCCGAGCTGCGGAGTGTGCGGACGATCCCGGACGGGTTCTTCTTCGACGTGGTCGCGAGCATCGACGGCGCCCACCGCTACAACCGGTTCGACGTCGAGAACGCGGCCGGCGCCGCACTCGCCCCGCAGCTCGGGGGTACGCACCTCGCGCGCACGGCGGAGGGCTTCGCGTCGGCGGATCGGCCGGATCTCACGGTGCGGGTGTTCGTGCAGGACGGGTCTGCCGTGGTGGCGGTGCGGCTGACCGCGGCGCCTCTGCATCGGCGCCCGTACAAGCAGGCGACGGGGCCGGGCACCCTCCACCCGCCGGCCGCGGCGGCGCTCGCCACCATCGCGGGCGTGACCTCCGACGATCGCGTCTACGACCCGTTCTGCGGTGACGGGACGATCGCCATCGAGACCGCGCTGCAGCATCCGGGCATCGTCTTCGGGGCCAGTGACCTCGATCCGGTCCGCGTGGACAACGCGCGGCAGAACGCCGGCCGCGCAGGGGTGGACGTGGACTTCCGCGTCGCGGATGCCGCGCTGATCTCCTGGCAGGAGGTCGAACCGTCGGTCGTCCTCACCAACCCGCCCTGGAACAACGCCGTGCATGCGGCCGGCGGAGCAGCGGCATCCCTCGACGCAGTCTGGCGCGCGGCCCGGCCGGCACTGCGCGGAGGGCGCCTCTGCGTGCTGGCCGACGAGAAGCTCGGCATCCCGGAGCGGTTGGCGGGACTCGGCTACCGCCCCAGCTTCACGACCCTCATCCGGCTCAACGGACGCCTCACGTCGCTGGTCGTCGCGGGCGCGGGCGACGGTCCCGGGCCGGAGCTCGCGCCCGAGCTGCGGGCCTGGCATACAGCCGCGCACTCAGGAGACGGAAAAGTCGGCTTCCTAGCGTGAGAGCAGGGAAAGCCCCTGCTCCGCGCTCGCGCGGGTGTCCTGCCACGAAGGATCGACCTCCGATGACGAACACCAAAGCCCCCTCTCCCGCCGTCTCTCTGGGACTCCTCGTCCTGCGCGTCGTCGTCGGCGCCGTCTTCGCCGCACACGGCGCGCAGAAGATCTTCGAGTTCACCATTCCCGGCACCATCGGCAGCTTCGCCGACATGGGCATCCCGCTGCCCGAGCTCGCCGCACCCGTCGTCGCGTTCGTCGAGCTGATCGGCGGCATCCTGCTGATTCTCGGCTTCCTCACGCGCCCCGTCGGCATCCTGCTCACGGTCGACATGGCCGTCGCGCTCGTCGCCGTGCACCTCCCCGCGGGCCTCTGGGTCGGAGAGGGCGGCTACGAGTTCGTGGCGGTCCTCGGCGTCGCGGCTCTCGCCCTTGCCCTGACCGGTGCGGGACGGTTCTCGCTCGACGGCGCGCTGCTGCGCGGACGCGCCCCGGCCTGGCTCAGCTGACCTCGAGGTACGCCCACGCAGTGCGGCCGGAGGTGAGCGTCACCTCTCGACGGCCGTAGTCGTCGACCTCGTAATCGTCGGTGGCCTGGAGCTCGGTGTCCGAGAGCTCGAGGCAGGCGCCGTCGACGGCATCCGTCTCCGTTCCTCGCCGAAGGATCGGATGCCGGTCCGACCCGCTCGTCGCGATGACGAGCGGGTCGGTGATCAGCAGCCAATCCAGGCGGTACCCGGGAAGCGAGTCGACGGTCGTCGGCACCTCGCGGCCGTACAGCGCGCGCTGCACCTCGGCCTGTCGAAGGGTTCCGTACGAGAAGACGCGGTGCGGGGTGCTCACCGATCCAGGTTAGGGCGACCGGACCAGGGCGACGTCGTCGAGCTGCAACCAGATGTCGCCGCTGTTCGTCCACACCCCGCCGAACACCTGCACCTGGTCGTTCGCGCCCGTGTCGACGTCGACCGTGAAGCGCGTCCACGCGCCGACCGAGACGAAGTGCGCCTCGCCGAGCACGGTGCCGTCGAGCTCACGCACCCCGAAGTAGCCGTTGTCGCTGTTCGTCGACGTGCGGAGGAATCCGGTCAGCCGGTACGAGGTGTTCGGCTCGACCGCGACGTCCTGCCAGATGTCGCGCCACCCCGAGTTGTACCGCACGAAGATGTTCCGGTCGCCGGTGAATCCGCCGCCCGGCGCCGTGTCGATGCCCGAGTTGGGCTTGGCGCCCCAGGTGCCGTCCGCTCCGGTGCCGACCGCATCCGACCGTTCGAAGCTCGGGTCGACGATCAGGTTCGGGTCGACGATCATCCCGTGCTTGTCGAGCCGCATGTGCATCAGGTACACGTTGTACGGGTTCCACTGCGACATCGCGAAGTAGATCTCGCCGTCCTTGTTCCACGGATGGAAGTAGCCGCCGTACAGCGCCGGATAGTCGGTCGAGCTCGCGACCGTCTGCGCCGGGCTCCACGGGCCCTCGGGGTTCTTCGCGGTGTGCAGCACGATGTCCTCGCCGGACAGCGTCATCAGCAGGAACCGCTTGCTGTGTGCGTCGTACTGCACCGAGACCTCGCTCATCGGCGCATCGATGACGGGAGCGGCATCCGCTTCTTTCTTGCTCCACTTGCGGCCGTCCCAGTAGCGGTACTGGGACTTGTCGAGCAGCTTCTTCGCGGGGACCTTGGCGACCGAGACCGGGCCGTTGCGCCCGTTCTGCGTGCCGAAGACGTAGATGGTGCCGCCCTTCTGCACGTAGGACTGCATCTGGAACGGGTCGTCGCCGTCGGGGTTCTCCCACCGGGTGTCCGACACGGTCCAGTTCGCCCCGCCGTCGTCGGAGTAGGCGATGCCGGCGTGGTTCGTGTCCCACATCCCGGGCGGGCCCCACTGCTTCACCGACATGAATCCGAGGTACTGCCGGTCGCCCACCGAGATGCCGGCCGTCGGGATCACGGTGATCTCGTCGCCGTTGATCTTCTTCGACGGGATGATCTCCTTCGCCACACCCTGGGGTGCCTGCGCCGCCCAGTCGAACAGCATCCCGTCGGAGAGATCCGCGTCACTCGAGCGCACCAGCACGTTGCTGCGCCAGTTGCCGTTGGGCGGGGCGCCGCCGCCGGGACCGGTCCACGAGTTGCCGAACGTGTCACCGAACGCCGTCAACACATGGCCGTCGCCGTCGTCCCACATGATGCCGAGGTCGGTGGCCTTGATGTCCCACCGGCCCCAGGTGTTGTTCGGGGCGTCGGGTCCGGTGAGCTTCTCGACCACCGTGACCGGCGTCGACGCGGTCGTCGCGATCGCGGGTGCCGAGACGGCCGCGCTCGCCACGACCACCACCAGCGAAGCCAATGCGGCACCGGCCGCGAGTCGTCGTCTCTTCAGAGGCGCCATTGCCATCTCCTTGTGTCGCCCGCGCGCGGCGGGATGTCAGTGTCAGAACTACGGTTTCCGTGCGAGCCGATACCTCGTGTAGGAGGAGAACACCTCGACGGGAGCGAAACCGGCTCTCGAGAGCACCGCCTCGCTGCGGACGTTGCCGTGCGAGATGCCGGCGAAGATCTCGGTCGCGCCGACTGCGCGGTGGGCATGGTCGATGAGCGCGCGAAGCGATGCCGTCGCGAGACCGCGACCAGTGGCCTCCTCCGCAAGCCAGTACCCGCATCCGTACCGTGGCGGGTCGACGGGCACCAGGCTCACGACGCCCTGGAGCCGGTTATCCTCGAAGATGCCGAAGAGAAATCCGGCCGTATCGTCGCGGACGAGCCTGTCAGCGAGTCCGGCGTGATCAAGGGTGACCAGATCGCCGTAGTCTCCCCCGGCGGTGAGGTGGGCACGATTGTCGGCGACCACTTTGCGGAGGCTGGCCACGTCGCCGATGCCGAGCGGCCGGAGCCGCACCTCGTCGATCGTCGTGACCAGCCACTCGGACATGTCAGTCCTGAGGAGCCCGCGGCGGCGTCGAGCCGATGTCCGGCACCGGAGCGGTTCCTAGGTGGACCTCCAGGTCGTCGGCGGTCGGCGTCTTCGGGCGACGCGCGGTCGGACGGTCGAGGTAGAACATCGCGGTCGAGGCGATGTCGTCGCGCAGCGGCAGGTAGCGCCATCCGCTGCGCCAGCCGAGCGCCTGGATGTCGACCTTCGGGATGCCGGTGGCGAAGTGGATCGGGTCGAGCAGGTGCCAGCGGTACATGCCGAAGCGCTGCTGACTCACGTAGAGCCCGTCGGGTCGGATCACCTGCGGCATCCCGAGGTAGGGCGTCGAGAACTCGGTGTAGCCCTGGCCGGGGATGTCGAAGTTCCAGGCGCCGCCGAAGTAGTCCTCGGTGCCGGTGCCTGCGATCGTCGGATAGTCGGTGTCGTCGTCGAGGTAGAACTTGATCTCGCCCTCGCCCCACCAGCCGTTCGAGTTCACACCCCACGCGATGTAGGTACCGACGTACTGGCCCTGACCTTCGATGCCCTCGAGGATGACGTGCGGGGTGCGGTCCTCGAGCGGATTCGACCGCCGCCACTGGGCGTGGAAGTACGCGTCGTTCGAGTAGTCCGCGCCGATCTCATAGGTCACCTGGTAGTAGACGCGCACATCGACGACCGAGGTGTTCTCGATGGTCAGCCGGGCGCCGTCCTTGAACGGCATCGGCCAGTACGAGTTGAATCCGCCGTGCGGGTTGGCTGCGATGGTCTGCGAGTTCACCTGAGCGAACACGCCCCATCCGTTGCAGAAGAAGTCGCCGTACGGGACCTCGACGGCAGGTTCCTCGGAGCCGTCCCAGTAGGCGCGGAGCAAAAGCGTGCGCCAGTTGTCGGTGTGCGTCGTGATCCAGATATGCGTGATCTTGCCGGCGCCCTCGATGTTCGCCAGGTCGAACGTGTCGCCCGCCTTGATGTCGATGCTGGGGGAGATCTTCCAGCCGGGGCCGAGGTCACGCGCGTTCGCTGCGCCCGTGCCCTCGGTCGCCCGGCCTCCGCCCCCAGCGGATCCGTCGAAGTTCTCCGGGGAGATCGATCGCGTCTGCACGGAGCGCAGGGCAGCGAGGGAGGCCAGATCAGATGATGCAGAAGTCATGGCCGCCAATGTAATCGATTTCAGCCGAGAACTCCATAGATCGTGTTCCTCCGCGATACTGTTGCTGCACGTCCGGCGCAACCGGGCAGGCAGCGAGGACACATGGCCACGATCTACGACGTCGCAGAACTCGCGGGGGTCTCTCCCGCGACGGTCTCGCGTGTCTTCAACGGCACGAGCGTGTCGGACGAGAAGGTCGCCGCTGTCCGCGATGCCGCGGCACAGCTGAGCTTCACGCCGAATCGCACCGCCCGGTCGTTGCGTCGACAGAGCTCCGAGGTCATCGCGCTCGTCATCCCCGACATCGAGAACCCGTACTTCACCGAGATGGCCCGCGGCGTCGAGGATGTCGCGTCCGAGGCCGGCTATTCCGTCGTGCTCTGCAACTCCGACTCGCAGATGGAGAAGGAGGCGACGTATCTTCGGATCGCGATCGCCGAGCACATGTCGGGCATCATCATCGCCACCGCCGAAGAGCACTCCAACCTCGACAGCATCCTCGCCACAGGACGTCCGGTCGTGGCGGTCGACCGCAGCACGACGTACGACATCGACGGCGTCGTGATGGCGAATCGGGCGGCGGGAATGTCGGCGACGAAGGATCTGATCGACGCCGGATACCGCCGTATCGCCTACATCGGCGGGCCCGAGCACATCGACACGGCGGCGGAACGCGCGGCCGGCTGGCGATCAGCGCTCGGTGCCGCTCAGCCCGACCTCGACCTGGACTCTCTGGAACGCTTCGCGACGTTCCGTGTGGACGGCGGCCGTGCGGCGATGGAGGAGCTCCTCGCGCTGGCGGACCCGCCGGATGCCGTCGTGGCGGGCAACAACCTCATCGGGGTCGGTGCGATCCAGGTGCTCACCGAGCACGGACTGACGCCGCCGCAAGTGGGAGTCGCCGTGATCGGCTCGCTGCCGTTCACCACTCTGTCGCCGAACGCCGTGACGGTCGTGCGGCTGCCGGCGCGGCACATGGGCGTCACGGCGGCACGGATGCTGCTGGAGCGGATCAAGGGCGACAAGCAGCCGGCGCGTACGGTCGTGCTGCGCAACGAGGTGCAGCCCGCGAGCACGCAGCGCGTCTGACGGGGTCTTCCGTCAGGAGGACTTCCAGAAACGCGTCGCCAGGTTCGCGACCTCCTTGTCGAGGTCTTCGAGCCTGCGGTCGATCGATCCCAGGCGCTCGGTGAACTTCGTGTCCATGGCGTCGAATCGGGCATCCATGGCGTCGAACTTCACCTCCAGGATTCCGTTCAAGCCGTCGAATCGCGCATCGACGGCCTCTCGGAAGCCGTCGAATCGGGCAGCGGACCCCTCGAAGCGGGCGTCGATTCCCTCCCTGAGGCCGTCGAATCGCGCCTCGAGACTGTCGAAGCGCGCGGCGTTCTCGTTGCGGACCGACGTGATGATCCGATCGTTCTGACGCAGCAGCAGCGTGATCGCCCCGATCATGATGGCGGCGAAGACTGCGATCAGCGTCCACACCTGCGGTTCGGTCAACTCCATGGCTCCAGTCTGCGAGGGAAAGGCCAGATTGTCACGGTATTCCGGTGGTGGGCGGCGCCGATCGCGCGATCAGTGGAGAACCCTCGACTGACCCGGATTGTGCAGATGAACTCTGCAGCGACCTTGCGACATGAAATCGATTTCGCGTACAGTGACGATCAGGTTTCAGATTCCGCGCTTCAGGTTTCAAGGAGGACGCCCATGCGCTGCACCCTCGGGGTGGACATCGGCACGTCCAGCAGCAAAGGTGTGCTGGTCGACGACGACGGCGTCATCGTCGCGACGGTGACCAGGGCGCACGAGGTCAGTCGGCCGCGCAGCGGCTGGGTGGAGATGGACGCGCGGGTCTGGTGGGACGAGTTCGTGTGGATCACCCGCGACCTGATCGCCGCCGCGCCGGACGCCGAGATCGCGGGTGTCGGCGTCAGCGGCATGGGACCGTGCATCCTCCTCGCCGACGAGCACGATGAGCCGGTGCGCCCGGCCATCCTCTACGGCGTCGACACGCGGTCGACGGCCCAGATCGCGCGGCTGACCGCCGAGCTCGGAACCGACGCGATCACCCGGGTCGGCGGCTCGACCCTCACCTCGCAGGCGGGCGGCCCGAAGATCGCCTGGATCGCGGACGAGGAGCCGGAGGCCATGGCCCGCGCCCGTCGCCTGTTCATGCCGGCCAGCTGGCTCGCTCGCAAGCTCACCGGGGCCTACGTGCTCGACCACCAGTCCGCGAGCCAGGTCTCACCGCTCTACGACATCGAGGGCGAACACTGGCATGAGCCCTGGTGGGCGGAGTACGCGGGGGCGATCGAGCAGCCGGCACTCGGCTGGGCCGGCGACCGCGCCGGTGAAGTGACCGCTGATGCGGCATCCGCCACCGGCCTTGCTGTCGGCACCCCCGTGATCATCGGCACGATCGACGCGTGGACCGAGGCGGTCAGCGTCGGCGCGCACGAGGCCGGCGATCTGATGCTCATGTACGGGACCACGATGTTCCTCGTGGTCACGGGGGAGGAGACGCTGCGCACCCCCTCGATGTGGACCACCGCCGGAGCCTTCGCCGGCACCCGCAACCTCGCCGGCGGCCTCTCGACCTCGGGAGCGCTGACGGCCTGGCTGAAGGACCTGACCGGCGCCGATTACCCGGAACTCCTCGAGGACGCCGAGAAGTCGGGGCCGGGAGCGCGCGGTCTGCTGGTGCTGCCGTACTTCGCGGGCGAGCGCACCCCGATTCAGGATCCCGACGCTCGCGGCGTCATTGCGGGCCTCACCCTCGACCACACGCGCGGCGACCTCTACCGCGCCGCCCTCGAGGCGACGGCTCTCGGCGTGCGCCACAACGTCGAGACGATGCGCGCGGCCGGTGCCGACATCCGCCGGATCGTCGCGGTCGGCGGCGGCACCCAGGGGCGGCTCTGGCTGCAGATCGTCTCGGATGTCACGGGACTCGTGCAGGAGGTGCCGCAGACGACCATCGGCGCGAGTTACGGCGCTGCCTTCCTTGCAGCGACCGCGATCGCCGAGGCAGGAGAGGCACCCGCGATCACGTCCTGGAATCCGATCACCGAGACCATCCAGCCGGATGCTGCGCTGCGCGACTTCCACGACGTCCTGTTCGACCGATACGTGCGACTGTACGAGGGGTCGAAGGATGTCGTGCACGAGCTCGCCGCAGAGCAGCGCGAACCAGCACAGCAGCGCGAACCAGCAGAGCAGCGCGAACCAGCAGATCAGCGAAAGGCAGCCGCATGACCCGGCGCGCACGCGGCATCCCGCACACCTCACAGCCCACGGCCTTTCCCCTCGGCGGCGTCGGCACCGGCAACGTCTCGATCGGCGCGCGCGGCGAGCTGCGCGACTGGGAGTTCGAGAACCTGCCCGACAAGGGGCGCCGCAACCCGCACTCCTTCTTCGCGATCCACGCCCGCCCCGAAGGCGGCACACCCGTGACCCGGGTGCTCGAAGCGAAGCTCACCGGCCGCCACGATGCCGACGCGGGTTATGCATTCGATCAGCTGGCGGGCCTTCCGCGGCTCGACGGCGCGACCCTGCACGGCGAGTATCCCGTCGTCGACGTCGATTTCACCGACGCGATTCTGCCGGTCGACGTCTCGCTACACGCCTTCACCCCGCTCGTGCCGCTCGACGCCGACGCATCCGGCATCCCGAGCGCGGTGCTGCGATACCGCGTGACGAACCCCGGCACGGTGCCGGTCGCCGTGACCGTGGTCGGCAGCGTCTCGCACACCGCCGGTCGCGGCACGCCAGGACCGGACGCGCCCTGGGGCATGCGCGCGACCCAGACCGTGCGGTGGCGTGAAGACGCAGACGTGCGCGGTCTCGACTTCGGCATCGACCTCCCCGAGGACGACCCGGGCTACGGCACGCTGAGCCTGACGACGACGGATGCCGCCACCACGGTCAAACCGCAGTGGGTCACGAGCTACTGGCCGGATGGCGCCCGACTGTTCTGGAACGACCTCACCGACGACGGGCTGCTCGCGCCCGAGCCACGGCTCACACTGGAGGATCGCCCGCGCGGGCTGTTCGCCGAGCTCGACGCCGATCCGGATGCTGCGCCGCTCACCGAGGAGGAGATGCTCGCGAAGCTCCCGCGGCTGCGTACGGGCTCCCTCGGCATCGTGCACACCCTCGCCCCCGGCGAGTCGCGCGACTTCGAGTTCATGCTGTCGTGGAGCTTCCCCAACCGGAGGCGCGGCTGGCACGGGCACATCATTCAAGAAACACCGATGAATGCCGATGGGTCCCTGAGCCTGTCGAAGGGCGCGGATCCTCCCGCCGACGGCCCGCTGTCCCCCATCGTCCGCAACCACTACGCGACCCTCTGGCCCGATGCCTGGGCGGCGGCGACGCACCTGCACACCCACCTGCCCACGCTCGAGTCCGCGACCGACGCGTTCGTCGAGGCGCTGTATGGCAGCAGCCTCGACCCCGTGCTCATCGACGCGATCGGGGCGAACATCGCCGCCGCCCGCTCGACCACCGGATTCGTCCTCGAGTCGCCGAATCCGGGACTCGGCGACGGGCCGGTGTTCGCGGCCTGGGAAGGATCCTTCGACCACGGCGGATCGTGCGAGGGCACCTGCACGCACGTCTGGTCGTACGCGCAGACCCTGGCCTGGCTGTTCCCTTCGCTCGAGCGCAGCGCGCGCCGGGTCGAGTACCTGCTCGAGACCGATGAGGCCGGCGCGCAGAAGTTCCGCGGCAACCGCATCTTCGGCGGGCCGTCCTGGTTCATGGCTCCGGCGGTCGACGGGCAGCTCGGAACCCTGCTGCGGCTGCTCCGGGAGTGGCGGTTCAGCGGGGACGACGACTTCCTGCGCGAGCTGTGGCCCGCGGCATCCCGCACCCTCGACTACGCGATCCGCGAGTGGGATCGCGACGGCGACGGGCTGCTCGACGGCGAGATGCACAACACCTACGACATCGAGTTCCACGGCGCCGAGCCGCTCGCGAACGGTGTCTACCTCGCCGCCCTCCGCGCCGGCACCCGGATGGCGCAGCACCTCGGTGAGCCGGAACGCGCGCGCGACTGGGCGGCCAGAGCCGACCACGTCGCGGCCGCGATGGACGAGACGCTCTGGAACGGCGAGTACTACCGTCAGGTGATCGACGACGCCGACGCGCACCGGTACCAGTACGGCGACGGCGTGCTGTCCGATCAGCTGCTCGGACAGTTCCACGCCTCCGTGAACGGGCTGGGGCACATCCTCCCCGCTGAGCGGGTCGACTCCGCGCTCGCCGCAATCGTCGCCCACAACCACCGCGACGACCTGTCCACCCATGAGAGCACCCAGCGGGTGTACGCGCTGAACGACGAGGGCGGACTGCTGCTCGCCTCCTGGCCGAACGGCGGGCGACCCGCGATCCCGTTCGTGTACTCCGACGAGGTGTGGACGGGCGTGGAGCACCAGGTCGCGGCATCCCTCCTCTTCGCCGGCCGCTACGACGACGCGCTGCTCGTCGAACGCACACTGCGCGCCCGCTACGACGGTGAGCACCGCAGCCCGTGGAACGAGATCGAGTGCGGCAACCACTACGCCCGCTCGCTCGCCTCCTGGGCGCTGCTGCTCGGCGCGACCGGCGCGCAGTGGGATGCGCCGTCGGGCGTGCTGTCGTTCGCGCCGGTCGGCGGCGCTTCGACAGGCTCAGCGACCCAGGGTGGACGCTCAGCGACCGACCGGTTCCTCTTCACCACCGGCACCGGCTGGGGACGCGTCGAGATCGACGGCGACGCCCTGACCCTCCACCTCGACGGCGGCGATCTCGACATCGCCGAACTGCAGCTGCACGGCCGGACCATCGGTCGCGGCATCCGACTCGGCGCGGGCGACTCGTCGCCCGGCTCGACCACCCAGCGTTTCCCCCTCAGCACGACCACGACACCGGAGGCATCATGACCACCTACACCCTGCCGACACCGGCATCCCGCCCGGCATCCGCGCCCCAGACCGCGTACCTGATCGCCTCCGGTGACCTGCGCGAAGCGGCCAACACGGGCGGCTGGCCGGTGCAGGTCGAGCTCGAGGCGGGCGTCACCGGCGTGTTCGAGGGCCTCGGGTGGACGGTCATCCGCGCCAATGAGGTCGATCCCACCACCGGCCACGGGTTCATCTCGAGCCAGCGCATGGGCCTCGAGGTCTTCAAGAACATCCCGACGGATGCTCCGCTCATCGTGGCCGAGGCCGTGTGGCAGTACTCGCACCACGTGCTCGCCGGACTCCGCACGCACCGGGGGCCGATCCTCACGGTCGCGAACTTCGCCGGCGACTGGCCGGGGCTCGTCGGGCTGCTCGGGCTCAACGCGGGGCTCACGAAGATGGACAAGCCGTACGCCTCGATCTGGTCGGTCGATTTCACCGACGACTGGTTCAAGGCCGGTATCAAGGAGTGGACCGAGACCGGCTCGATCACGCACGACGGCTCGCACGTGCGCGCCCTGCCCGAGCTGCCCGACAGCCCGGAGAAGCAGCTGGGCGAGGCGCTCGCCGCAGAACTGTTGGCGGAGAAGGCCATCATCGGCGTCTTCGACGAGGGCTGCATGGGCATGTACAACGCCATCTTCGACGACGAGCTGCTGAACAAGACCGGCATCTACAAGGAGCGCCTGTCGCAGTCGGCGCTGTACGCCGAGATGCTGAACGTGTCGGAGGACGAGGCGGATGCCGCCTACACCTGGCTGACCGACAAGGGCATGACCTTCGTCTACGGCGAGGATGCCGCCACCGAACTCACCCGCGAGCAGGTGCAGTGGCAGATGAAGATGTACATCGCCGCCCTCCGCATCGCGGACGACTTCGGCCTCGACGCGGTCGGCATCCAGTACCAGCAGGGTCTCAAGGACCTCGTCCCGGCATCCGACCTGGCCGAGGGCATGCTGAACTCGACCGAGCGTCCGCCGGTGACCTCGCGCGACGGCTCGCGCGTGCTGCACGAGGGCCGTGCGTTCCCGCACTTCAACGAGGCCGACGAGGGTGTCGCGGTCGACGCGCTGGTCACCGACCGGGTCTGGCGCGCGATGGGACTCGTGCCCGACAACACCCTGCACGACGTGCGCTGGGGTGAGGACTTCGACGGCCAGTTCGTCTGGGTCTACGAGATCTCGGGCTCGGTGCCGGCCTCGCACCTCGGCGGCTGGCAGAACGCCGAGGGCTGGCGCCAGGGCCACGTGTTCTTCCCGGCGGGTGGCGCGACGATCAACGGCGTCTCGAAGCCGGGCGAGATCGTGCTGTCGCGGGTGTTCATCGCCGACGGCATCCTGCAGGCCGACATCTTCCGCGCGTCGGTCGTCGAGCTGCCGGCCGAGGAGACGAAGCGCCGCAAGGACGCCACGAACCCGGAGTGGCCCATCGCGCACGTGGTGCTGCACGGCATCTCGCGCGACCAGTTCATGGCCCGGCACAAGGCGAACCACGCGCAGACCGTCTACGCGCCGGATGCCGAGACCGCCGACAAGGCTCTCATCGCGAAGGCCGCGATGTTCGCCGGCATGGGCATCAAGGTCAACCTCGTGGGAGACGTGAACCTCTGACCTGGACTGGTCTGGATCAGAAATGCCGCTCCCGCCTGGCCGGGGGCGGCATTTCTGATCCACCGTCTTCTCATGACCCTTCAGCTCGCGTGACTTAAGCGATATAGTCGGCGGCAGGTCGCGCCGATGCGGCCAGATCTCGACATCGATGATGAAGGAGACGATCTGTCATGAGTCAGTCACGCATCAGGAGTCACCGGTTCCGAAAGGGCCTCGCGGCCGTGGCGGGACTTGCCGTCGCCGCAGCCGGTGCTGTCGCTGCCGGCCCGGCCGCCGCGGACGAGACGCCCGACGTCGACCCGCAGCTCGCGGTCTACGTCGAGGTGAACTCGAACGATTTAGCGAACGTCGCCGACTACACGCTCGCCGATTCGGGGGAGGCCGCCATCGACATGGCGATGATCTTCGCCGCCAACATCAACTACGACGGCGAGAAGGCGTACCTGCACTTCAACGAGCGCGTCACCGAGACGCTGAACGACGCCGAGAACCAGATCCGACCCGTGCAGGAGCAGGGCACGAAGGTGCTGCTGTCCGTGCTCGGCAATCACCAGGGCGCCGGGTTCGCGAACTTCACCTCCTACGAGCAGGCGGATGCTTTCGCCGCACAGCTCGCCGACGCGGTGACCACCTACGGGCTCGACGGGATCGACTTCGACGACGAGTGGACCGAGTACGGCGCGAACGGCACCCCGCAGCCCAACGCGCAGTCGTTCGGCTGGCTGGCCACGGCGCTCCGCGAGCGGATCGGTGACGACAAGATCATCAGCCTCTACGCGATCGGCCCCTCGTACACGACGACGGACTTCACCTCCTTCGATGCCGAGGGTGTGCTCGACTACGCCTGGAACCCGTACTACCCGACCTACGACGCCCCGACGGTGCCCGGGCTCGAGGACCGCACGCGCATCGGCGCCGCGGCGATCGACCTCGCGAACACCAGCGCGGCGACAGCGGCGGACTTCGCGAACCGCACGATCGCCGACGGATACGGCGTCTACGTGGCGTACGACCTCACCGCGACGGATCAGTCGGCCTACCTCTCCGGAATCACCCAGGCGCTCAAGGGCGAGGCGACCGAGTACCGCGCGGCGCCGAAGGACCGCACCGCTCCGACCGTGACGGTGAAGCAGGGAGCGGGGTTCACGAGCGGATCCGCCGAGGCGTACTCGAAGGTCAGCTTCAAGCTCTACGACGCGGGCAAGATCGATCGGCTCAGCGTCAACGGCGTCGTGAAGGACCTCACCGACAACACCTGGAGCGACCTCAACTTCGTGAAGCCCGGAGCGTTCGGCGCGGTCGCCGGGTCGAACACGCTTGAGGTGCTCGACGTCGCGGGCAACCGCACCCAGGTGTCGTTCGTGCTGGCGGGCTGATCTCGACCCGAACTCTTCAGTCCAGGTCGAAGAGCTCGAGCTGACGGATCGTGACCTCGGCCTCCGCTCGCACGCGGAGCGCCGAGGTCTCGATGCGCTCGGCCAGAGTGAACGGCGTCGTCCGGTTCGGTAGCAGCGCCGCCTGATGGGTCGTGTGGACAGGAACCCACTCGTCATCCGCCCCGAGAACTTCCCAACGGAGGGCGGAAGCGGATGCTGCGCCCACGGTCGTCACGGTCAGGTCGCTGATGGCGCGGGGTGCGGGGAACCGCCAGCCCACCCACTCCCCGGCGTGCAGCGCGGTGCCGGCATCACCCGAGAGTGCGCCGTCGTCGAACACCCGCTCGGGGTGGGAAAGTCCGGGGGAGGAGATCACCTGGCCATCGCCGGACGTCAGGTCGGAGTGCCACCCATCCATGGCTCGGGCCGATGACGGGGCGCCGGTCTCGAGCGCCGCCGCCGGGTCGACGCCGAACTCCAGTTCGAGCACGGCGTCTCCTACGAGCGCGTCGATCGGCAGCTCCGCGTTCGACAGAAGGATGCCGTCGAGCCGCGCCTCCTGCAGGATGTGAGCCAAGGGCTCGCTGCGCCGAGACACGACGCGCAGCGAGGAGCCGTCGCCGCGATCGACCCGGATGTCGTCGAACAGCGGCGACCCGATCCGCAGCATGCCCGAGGCGAGCTCCAGCGGGTACAGCCCGAGCGCGGCCCACAGCCACCACGCACTCATCTCGCCGTTGTCCTCGTCGCCGGGGAACCCCTGGCCGATGTGCGCGCCGGCGAACAGGCGCCCGGCGAGGTCGTGCACGAGGGCGCCGGTCCGCCACGGCTGGTCACTGAACGCGTACATGAACGGGATGTGGTGCGCCGGCTGATTCGAGATCGCGCACATGCCGGAGCGCAGCGCGCGCGCCTCCCGCTGCTCGTGGATGACCGTGCCGTAGGCGCCGCCGAACCGCTCGTCCGCGGTCTCCGGTTCGGCGAACAGGGCGTCGAGGTGTCGACGGAGACCGGCGGGACCGCCGTAGAGGGCGGCCAGACCGACGCCGTCGTGCACGGCCCCGACCGACATGCCCCAGGCGTTCGTCTCGACGTTGTCTCCGCCCCAGGTCCGCGGGTCGAAGCCGTCTGCGGCGGCGAAGGCTCCTCGGTCGTCTCTGCCGCGGAAGAACCCGGTCTCGTTGTCGAACAGCGTGCGGTACGACCGCGCCCGGTTGGCGAAGTACCGGGAGAAGGACCGGTAGCGCGCGGCATCCGCCACAGACTCCGTGTCGGCAGCGAGCCGCGAGGCGAACCGACCGAGCGCGGCGTCGCTCACCGCGTTCTCGATGCTCCAGCTCATCCCTTCGGGGACGCCCGAGGAGATGTATCCGGTGAAGCGACCTCGGGCGATGCCTTTGCGGCCGCGGCGGGCGTCGGGCCCCGGCTCGCAGGCGTTGCGCCATCCGCTCTCGAACGCGGCGACGCGGTCGAACCCCACGTCCCAGCGCGCGGCGTCGGCGAAGATCTGATCGCTGGAGGTGCCGACCATGCTGTCGACGTACCCCGGGGCGCTCCACCGCGCCATCCATCCTCCGCGGCGGTGCTGCTCGAGCTGGCCGTCGAGCAGCCGTCCGGCGAGTGCGGGATCGAGAAGGGCGAGCGCCGGCCACTCGGTGCGATAGGTGTCCCAGTAGCCGTTGTTGACGACGAGTTCTCCGTCGGCGACAGGGTCTCCCTCGGCGCCGGTGGCGTCGGCGAACACGTCGGCGAATCGCCAGACCGGCGCATCGCGCGTGCCGGTGTTCTCGCCCGCGGTGTTCGGATACAGGTGCATCCGGTGGAGGGCGGCAGCGATTCGCGCCCGGTGCTCCTCGTCGGCGAGCGAGCGGTACGGGGCTTCTTCCTCCGGCAGCGGCGGGATCGTGACGCGCCCCAGCAGGCGATTCCAGGATGCCGCCGATGTCTCACGCAGCTGCCCGAAGGACACCTCCGAGGGTGCCTCGATCGCGAGGCTGCGCCTGGCCTGCGCGACCGACAGGAACGAGACCGCGATCCGCACCTCGAGCGACCCGTGTCCGCTCACGAAGCCGGCGACCTCGCTCCGGCCGTCGTCATCGAGACGGCCGCAATCGCCCCCGCCACCAGGCAGTACGACGCCGGCGAAGAAGCAGCGGGGTGCGTTGCCCCAGTCCTCCGGCCCTTCCGGGATCCAGCCCTCGAACCCTCCGACATCCGCCCATTCGAGGCGTCCGTCAGCGTTGAGCTGATCGATCACGAAGCCGATCCGGGCGTCGGAGTCCGCACTCTGCACGCGGAAGGCCGCGGCGTGCGAGGTCGCCGTCATCTCGACGTGCAGCCCGTCGCCGAGGTCGGCCGCATACTCGTGCGGACGCGCGCGCTCGCTGCCGGGGACGATCCAACGGCGGCGACCCGCGCGCTGCGACACCGGTCGGCCGACGAACGGCATCAGCTGCAGTACCGAGCGATCGCCGATCCACGGGCTGGGCTGATGCGAGAACTGGAGCGCCTCGAGGCGGCGGCCCTGCGGGTCGTCGTGCACGAAGGGGCGGTACGGCCAGCGCGAGTCGGCAGCATCCGTCGCCGGAGTCACGAAGGTGAAGCCGTGCGGCACGGCCACCGCCGGGATCGTGTTTCCGCGCGAGAACCGCGGACCCGAGTGCGAGCCGCGCCTGGTGTCGACCTGTTCGACGGGAGTGAGGGGTGCGGATGCCGCGGGCTGCTCGACCGTGACCTGCACGTATCCCGAGACCTCGCCAGGGAGAGCCTCGGCTCCCGCCAGCGAGCCAGCGCCGAGCACGACCTCGACCGTTCCGCGGCGATCTGCCACCGGCGCGAGCGAGACGGTGTCGGCATTCCACTGTTCCGGCATACTCCAGCGCGCGCCGAACTGCTCCTCTGCGGTGATCGGGAAGTCGTACCGATCGCGGACCGCCGCGATCTCGCTCAGTCGGCTGCCGTCGGCGAATCGCACATCGACCGCCACCGCAAGCGCCGCATGCGGGGCCAGCGTCGCCGCAGGCCCGTCGGCGTAGAACGCCCAGTGCAGCACGGTCTCCCGCGAGAACGTGAGATCCGCGAGCCCCGGCACATCGATCCGCTGCTCACCCGCCGCCGGGTCGAACGCGAACGAGAACACAGGGCCGGCCAGCACGCCCGCGCGGGGACGCGAAGAGGGAGGATCCGCCGGACCGTCGGCCGGAGAGAGGTGCACGGTGCTCACCCCTTGATCGCGCCCTCCTGCACGCCCTTGAAGAAGAATCGCTGCGTGAACGAGAACATGATCACGATCGGCACGAGCGCGATCATGGTCCCGGCGGCGATCAGTCGCGGGTCGACCGAGAAGCTGCTGTTGAGGTAGGCCATGCCGACCGTCAGCGTGTACTTTCCGGGGTCGGAGAGCACGATGAGCGGCCACAGGTAGTCGTCCCAGGCGCCGATGAACGCGAAGATCGCGACCACCGAGACCATGCCGCGGATGTTCGGCCAGACGATGTGGCGGATGCGCTGCCAGGTCGTCGCGCCGTCGACGGTCGCGGCATCCAGCACGTCCTTCGGGATCATGCGGCAGGCCGTGGCGATCAGGAGCACGTTCATCGCGCTGATCGCACCGGGCAGGAAGACGCCCCACAGGGTGTCGGCGAGTCCCAGTGCGCGGATCGTGAGGAAGTTGCTCGTCACCGTGACCTCGCCGGGGAACAGCAGGGTCGAGAGCAGGATCGCCATCACGATCCACTTGCCGCGGAACCGCATGCAGCCGAGCGCGTAGCCGGCGAACGTGGCCAGCACGACGTTGCTGACGACCGTGCCCACCGAGACGAGGAGCGAGTGCCAGGCGTAGAGGTAGACCGGCACGATGTCGGCGACGGTGGAGTAGTTGCCCAGCGTCGGCTCGCGCGGGATGAGGTTCGGCGGGAACGAGTAGATGTTCTCCTGCGGGCCCTTGAACGACGTCGACAGCTGCCAGAGGAACGGGCCGATGACGAGCACGAGCACGAACAGCAGCAGCGCGTAGCGGCCGATCAGTCCGCCGAGGGTCGGCTTGCTGAAGTCGCCGGAACCCCGGCGGCGGAAGACGCGCTCGCGCTCGGGCTTCGCCGCAGCATCCGTCGCACGATCGTCGTGGGTGCGGGGCGGGGTGAGGATGCTCATGCGGGGACCTTCGCCTTCTTCTCGCGATTCATGAAGGCGATCGCGGCGAGCGGGATGAGGGTGAGGAGGAACAGCGCCACGCTGATCGCGGACGCGTACCCGATGTTGCCGTTCAGGCCGGAGCCGACCTGGCGGATCAGCATCACCAGCGACATGTCGTAGCCGCCGGGTCCTCCGGTGCTCTTGGAAAGTACGTCGAGCTCGGCGAACACCCTCATCGCGGAGACGGCGATGAGCACGGCGATCAGGAGCATCGCCCCGCGCACCGATGGGATCGTGACGGAGAGGAAGCGGCGGAAGGCGCCGGCACCGTCGAGCATCGCGGCCTCGTGCAGCTCCTTGCCGACGTTGCCGAGGGCGGCGAGGTACACGACCATGTAGTAGCCGAGCCCCTTCCACACCGTGAGCAGGATGGCGCAACCCAGCAGCAGCCAGCGATCCACGAGGAACGCCATCGGCTTGTCGACGAGTCCGAGGAACTCGAGCGTCTGGTTGATGATGCCGCGGCTGTCGAACAGCCAGGTCCAGATGAGCGCCACCACGACGACCGACGCGATCACGGGGAAGTAGAAGGTGGTGCGGAAGAACGCGATGCCCGGCAGCTTCTTCTGCACGAGAAGGGCCAGCAGGAGCGGCAGGATCGTGAGCAGCGGCACGCACACGACGACGTAGATGATGCAGGTCGTCAGGGCGTTCCAGAACATCTCGTCGCCGAACATGCGGTCGTAGTTTGCCGCGCCGATGAACTCGGGTGTGCGCAGCGGACGCGCGTCGGTGAAGCTGAGGAAGACCGTGTTGAGGAACGGCCAGAGCGCGAACACCAGCACCCAGATGACGGCGGGGCCGAGGAGAAGCCAGGGCGTGAACCATCGGTGGGATCTCATCGATCTCACCCTGCTCCGGATGCCGGTGTCCGCGCTCATGCTTACTGGTCCACGCGGTTCGCGTTGGCGTACTCGACGATCTTGTCGAGCTGCGTCGCAGCATCCGCCTCGCCGTTGATCGCCAGGGCGATCTGCTGCGTCATGTAGGTGGCCATGTCGGAGGTCCACTGGAACGGCAGCGCCTTCGCGCCTTCCATCGCAGTGAAGACGGTGTCGATCGCGGCGAGCTGCTTCTCGTCGGTGATCGACGAGGAGATGTTCTCCACGACCTTGTCACCTCCGGCAGCGGTGCCAGGAGCGGTGCCGACGGCGAGCGACGAGAACGCGACCTGGTTCTCCTCGTTGGTCACGAACTCGGCGAAGGCGAGCGCGGCCTCCTTGTTGTCGGAGTCGGCCGAGACGTTGAGTCCCTGCACGTAGAGCGGCGGCACGCCCAGGCGCTGCGTCGCGACGGTGTTCTCCAGCAGAGCCGGCGCATCCTTCTGCAGGTCGGTGGTGAAGCCGGTGCCTCCGGTCGTGAACGCGACCTTCTCCTGGATGTAGGCCTCGGCGTTCCCGCCGTAGTCGCCGGTCAGCGCCTCGGCGGGCATCGCACCCGCGGCGTAGGCGTCGGCGTAGGCCTGGATGATCTCGGCGGCCTCGTCGGTGTTGAAGTCGAACTCGCCCTTGTCGTTGATGACCTCCATGCCGGCGGCCGTGAAGGTGTCGAGCGCGGGGATCGACGAGAGCAGCTGCACCTTGCCGTCGGACTCGGTGGCGACCTTCTTCGCGAGGGTGAGGAGTTCGTCGACAGTGGTCGGCAGGTTTTCCTCGGTGACGCCGAACGGGGCGAGCTGCGCGAGGTTCCACCACGAGGCGTCGCTGGAGAGGTACCAGGGGAGCCCGTAGGTGCCCTCGACCTCGGGGTACTGGCTGTAGGACTCCCAGGCGCCGGCGTTGTAGACCGACTTCAGATCGGGGTCGGCCGTGTCGATGTCGACGAGCTTGCCGGCCGCGACGAGCGGGTAGGCGATGTCCGGCGGCAGGTTCAGCACGTCGGGGAGGGTGTCGGCGTTCGCCTGGCTCAGGATCTTCTCCTGGTAGCCGTCGCCCGGCTGGTCGAGCCACTCGACCGTGACGTCGGGGTTCTCCTTCTCGAACGCGTCGATCAGGTCCTCGAAGTAGGGCGTGAACTTCTCGTTCTTGAGCGACCAGGTCTGGAACTGGATCGATCCGCTCAGCTCGCCGGAGGTGTCGATGGGGCCGCTGTCGCCGGAGCCTCCGCCGCCCCCGGTGCAACTCGTCAGCGCCAGGACGCCGATGCTGAATGCGGCCAGAGCGGCAATGCGTGTCGGAACTCTCATCGTGCTTCTTCCTCGAGGCGGGCGATTCCGCGTGGCGCCCACGGATGAATGGACTGCAACGCTTTAGCAGATGAAACCACCGGATGCTGCGCCTGTCAAGGTGCTGGCGGAGGGTCTCACGGGAATCCGGTTCTGGTGGTGGGTTGTTCGTTGCTCAAGCGTTATAGTGATGCGACATGCCCTCGCCGGAGGGCGCCGTCGGAAAGGTCCGGACACATGACGCAGCGTGGCGCTCTCGATGCTTCCCTGAGATTCGGGGCGAACTACACGCCGTCGAAGGACTGGATGCACTCCTGGCTCGACTTCACGCCCGACGACGTGCGCCGCGATTTCGCCGCGCTCGCCGAGCTGGGCCTCGACCATGTGCGTGTCTTCCCCCTGTGGAACGTGCTCCAGCCGAACCGCACGCTCATCCGCGCGAAGGCCGTCGACGACGTGCGCACCATGGTCGACATCGCCAGCGAGTTCGGGCTCGACGCCAGCGTCGACGTGATCCAGGGGCACCTGTCGAGCTTCGACTTCGTCCCGTCCTGGCTGTACACCTGGCACGACAAGAACATGTTCACCGATCCGAAGGCGCTGGAGGGGCAGGTCGCGCTCGTCGACCGGCTCGGACAGGCGCTGCGCGAGGCGCCGAACTTCCTCGGCCTGACCCTCGGCAACGAGACCAACCAGTTCTCGGCGCACACCCACCCCTCGCCGTGGCCGGTCACGCAGGACGAGGCGGGCGAGTGGATCTCGGCGCTGCTCGCGGCGGCGGATGCTGCGGCGCCCGGCCACACGAACGTGCACAGCGAGTACGACGCGGTCTGGTTCATGGACGGCCACGGGTTCACGCCCGCGCATGCCTCGCGCCTCGGCGCGATGACCACGATCCACTCCTGGATCTTCAACGGCACCGCGCAGCGCTACGGCGGGCGCTCGGTCGCGTCAGACCGGCACGCCGAGTACCTGATCGAGCTGTCCCGCGCCTTCGCGACCGACCCCGACCGGGTGGTCTGGCTGCAGGAGGTCGGTGCGCCCTCGAACTGCCTCGAAGAGGACGAGATGCCCGGGTTCCTGGAGGCGACGGTGCGCTCGGCCGCGCGCACCGAGAATCTCTGGGGTATCACCTGGTGGTGCTCGCACGACGTGAGCCGCGACCTCGGCGACTTCCCCGAGCTGGAGTACTCGCTCGGTCTGGTCGGGCAGGACGGGGAGGCGAAGCCCCTCGGACGCCGGCTGGCCGAGCTCATCCCCGAGCTTCGCGTGCGTCAGACGCCGCCGGCGCGGGAGACCGCGATCGTGGTCGACGTCGATGAGCGCGAGGTGCCCGTGAGCCGTGCGGCCCTGAGCCCCGGAGGAGTGGTGTTCCAGGCGTGGGTGGATGCCTGCGCGGCAGGACTCGACCCGGCGTTCGTCACTTCACGGACGGCCCAGGATTCTGCGGCGCTCGAGGCCCGCGGCATCCGTCATCTGATCCGCCCCGACGTGTCGGCGAACGAGGTCGACCCCTATGGCTCGGTGAACACGGTCGTCGGAGCCTGACGCGGGGTCGGGTGTCAGTGCCAGAGTCGCTACGACCACCCGAAGTGCCGCAAGACAGCGTTGGCGACGCCGTCGATGCTGTCTCTCTGGCTATCGGTCAGAGGAGCGACCTCGCTGTACGCGGCGATGAATGTCGCGCGATTGGCCAGGCTCATCGGGCGCCAGTCGTGGTACTGGGTACCGAGCAGAACCGCGGACCGTCCTACTTCCCACGCCCTGTCCTGGTAACAGGCTTCGTCGAAGTCGAGGATCGCGGCGATTTCGCCGTGTCGCTGGAGGACGTTCGCAGACCGGAAGTCCCCATGCACGAGCTGCCCCGTCTCGCCTGGCACGGCGGTAAGGCGCGGCGGGTACGCGGCCAGCGCCTTGTGCAGCAGCGCCAGCGTCCGACCGGCGGCCACCAGCTGGTGGCCATCCTCAACGTCGAGCGGATCCCCCATGATCGCTGGATAAAGGCCGACAGAGATGCGATCGCGTTCGACTCGCAAGCCGCCATCCCGGCTTCGAACCGGTGCGGCCACGGGCACGCCTTCGGCGTCGAGCCACGCGATAAGTGTGTCGATTTCCGCTAGTCCTGGGAACAACGACGGGTCCACAGCGCACTTGGCGACGAACGACTCGCCGTCGATCGTCACCCATGCAAGGAGCTTGCTCGCACTCATCACCAGGCGGTCGCAGCTCTCAACGTCGAGCGCCCACGCATCGCGAAGGGTTTCGCTGAGCCACACGGCAGCGGCATCGACGCCGGCGAACCCGAAGCGTTCAGCCAGTGCCGTTGTCGGCTCGACGGACTCCCATAACATCTGCAACTCAGGCTGGGAAATCATGAGTTCGAGTCAATCATTGAAGTCGCTGGCTGCTCGAGTGAGTGTGCCGATACTCATCGTTTTCGGCGGGCAGAGCGGCCCATTTGTCGCCTAATCGCGTAAAGCGAGGATGGCCTCGGCTAGGGGGGTATGTCGGTGTTGCTGCTCGTCGTCCCAATGCCCGAGGAGGTGCAGCGTCACGGTCCGGAACAGCAACGCGCGCAGCAGCAACTGACACCAGTGTTCGATGCCGAAGTCGCGGCTCAGCTCCTGAACGGGGTGGTCGTGCCAGCAGGCGGCGTCGACCACCGCAATCGCCGCACCAAGGCCCGAAGGCCGCCAATACGGTGCCCAGTCGATGACGCAGGGAGGGTGACCCTCGGCGAACATGACATTGCCCAACAGGTCGCCGTGGATCACCTGGTCGGATGCTGCGATCGGCCGACGCTCGTTCGCGAGACGCTCGAGGAAACCATCGGTCGGGAGAGTCGCCTCGCCCCACGCGATCCGGTCGGCTCGACTCCAGGGGTCTGAGGATGCCTCGATGAACGGCGGGCGAGGCTCCGAGGCGATTGCCTCATGAAACGCCAACCCCGCGCGCACGACGTCTTCGACGCGGGTCTCGTCCGCGGCACCGGGCACCCACTCCATCGCATGCCACCCGTCTCGCACCCAGCTTCCCTCGGCGTCCAAGAGGGGTCGGGGGACACGGAATTCGCTGGACCCCTGCAATCCGGAAAGGACTTCTGACTTCCAGGTCGCCTCGAGCGCGTCCCCCGTCGGCCGCAGAACCACGTCGCCGACCCGCCACGTCAGACCCCGCCCGCCGGGCAGCAGCTCCGGCACTCCTACGCAGCCGAACGCTCCGGTTATCCGTGCGGACGGGGGCACCGGTCGAGTCGTTTCCACCATCACCTCAGTATGGAGCCGTCCGGTTTGGTCGGAGACTGAATCGCAAAAATAGTGTCCTCCACGACAGTAATATGATACTGTCCCAGAGGACGGTATCTACGACGGCCCGCGGTGGAGTCCCAAGATTTCTGGCTCGCTGCCTGGCTGTATCGGTGTCACTCGTGGTGTCCGTTCTGGCATTTCCTGGCGGTCGCAATCAGCGTCCGTCTCATCGAAAGCACGAGACATCTCGTCGAAGAAAGGACACGCAATGAGCAAGGAACTGAAGAATGAAGAACTGCCGGCGGCCGTGCACGGTTTCGTCGACGGGTGGCAGTCGGGTGATGCGGACAAGGTCGAGGCGCTGTTCACCGAGAACGCGGTCGTCACCGACGAAGGCCACACGCATCGCGGCAAGGACGAGATCCGCACCTGGATCCGCAACACGATCCACCTCTTCACCACCACCCTCACGTTCCTCGGGGGACGCGAGGTCGGCGGGATGGTGGGAGCGTCGTACCGCCTCGAGGGCGACTTCCCGGGCGGAGTCGTGGCACTGGAGTACCAGTTCCACCTCGATGAGGAGGGCCAGATCGTCGAGCTGGACTTCGCCGAGTCGGCAGCCTGACAGACCAGCGCGCAGCAGAAGAGGCTGCCTCCCCACCCGGAGGCAGCCTCTTCTGCTGCGTGCTGCGAGTGCAAGAAGCGCCGGCCAGCCATGGTGTGGCTGACCGGCGCATGAACCGTGTCTTCAGACCGTACGGACTGTTCCTCCGTCGATGACGACCTCCGTGCTGACGATGGCCGATGCTCGGTCGGAGACCAGGAACCCTACGAGGTCCGCGATCTCCTCCGTCTCGGCGAACCGGCCCAGGGGTACGCCTCCGAGAGAGTCCATGACCCGCTGTGCGGCGGCTTCGCGACTGATCCCGTTGGCTTCGGCGAGTCGGTCGTAGAACACCGCGGTGGCCTCTGTGTTGATGCCGCCGGGACTGAGGGCGTTCACGCGCACGCCCTTCGGCGCGAGCTCGGTCGCCAATCCCTTGCTGTAGGTGCGCAGTGCCGCCTTCGCCGCCGCGTAGGGGAGTGTCGATTCCCACTGCGGTTGCACATGCTGGATCGAGGTGAAGTGCAGCACGACTCCTGATCCCTTGGCGATCATTCCGGGGATCAGCGCGTGGTCGAGGCGCACGGCGCCGAGGAAGTTGAGCTGAAGTTCGGTGATCCACTGCTCCTCGGGAACGGCCTCGAACCCGCCCGCCGGAGTCGAGCTGCCACCCACGACGTGCACGATGATGTCGGCGCCGCCAGCTTTCGACAACTCTGCGGCGACGAGGTCCGTGCCCTCCTTGGTGGAGGTGTCAGCCGCGATGAAACGGTCGGGGTGCTCGTAGCCTGCGGGCATCGATCGGGCGGTCACGTAGACGTCCGCGCCGAGTTCTCGCAGCCTGTCGACCACCGCGGCGCCCGCGCCCTTCGTTCCTCCGGTGACCAGCGTTCGGCGACCGTCCAGGCGGTCGCGATCTGTCTGTGACATGTGTCTGCTTCCCATCGCTCGGTGAGGTCTTCGAGCGCGACCGAGTCGTCGCGCACGAGATCCTGTCTCCCAGGACACTATCATGTACCGTCCCACAGGACACTAAAATCATCGGCGCACGACGAAACTCGTCGCTGCCAAGGCTGGCCAGCAGGGATGCCGGACGCTCGCTTCGCTGCCGCCGAGCCTCAGGACTCGTCGGGGAGGAGGCCTCGTTCGAGCATCCGATCGGCCGATGCGATCGCATCCTTCACGAATCGCTCGGTGAGGGCTGTGTACCGACGCACGTCGGCGGGAGACCACCCCTCGAGCACCTCGGCGATCATCCGGTCGCCGAGCGCGTAGACGCCTCGGGCCGCCTCTTCTCCCGCCTCGGTGAGGCTGATCAGAGTCGCGCGGCGGTCGGTCGGATCCGTCTTGCGCTCGACGAGTCCATCGCTTTCGAGCCGTCGCACGATCTTGCTGACGTACGAGGCGCCGGTCGCCAGCACCTCCGAGAGTGCGGTCGGCCGCATCGGCCCCCACGCGAGAAGATGCCTGAGCGTCTGGTGGGACGGCTGGTCGATCGTCTCGCCGCTCTTGGCGAGGATGTCGCCCTGGAGGGCGGGCGAATCCCAGAGAAGGATCAGGGCACTGAGGTTGGCGAGTAGCTCTGACCGGTAGGGGAAGTCGCTGGCGCGCAGCGATCGTGAGCCGTCGCCCGTTCTGCTGTTCTCCACAACGCGACTCTACAGACAATGCTCCCTGAGACAGTTTCTCGGTGACGACTCCCACCGGATCAGATGTCCGCTATCCTGTCCTGTAGGACAATAACCTCACCTGCCGAGGACGAGGCGCGACGACGGAGAGGGAACGCCATGGGAACCATGGACGAGCTGATCGACCCGGGCGTCGTTGCCCGCTTGCGGGATTCGCTGACAGCGGTCGCGCCGGGGCTGCCGCTGCCGGCGCTCACGGAAGCCGGGCGTGCGATCCCCGGGAAGCGGTTGCGGGACCGAGTGGACATCGTTCGTGATGCCCTCCTGACCGACGTGCCGGCGGGGTTCCCCGCCGCTCGGAGGATGGTACTGGACCTCCTGAAGGTCCCGCAGTTCGGGGGCTGGAGCATCTGGCCCACGAGCGAATTCGTGACAGCCCGCGCACTCGAGACTGGCTCGACGACCGACTTCGATGCGGCGATGGAGGTGCTGGCGCAGCTCACGATCGGCCTCAGCAGCGAGTTCGCGGTTCGCGACCTTCTGATCGCTCGACCGGAGCGCGCCCTCGGCGTCATGCGCAGCTGGACCGGTCACGAGAACGAGCATGTGCGCCGCCTCGCGACCGAAGGGTCACGTTCGTATCTGCCGTGGGCCAAGCGGGTCCCCTGGCTCATTGCACACCCCGACGCCACGCGGGGAATCCTCGACGCGATCTACCGCGACCCTGCGGAGTATGTGCGTCGTTCGGTCGCCAACCACCTCAACGACCTGAGCCGCGTCGACCCTGCCCTCGTGGCCGAGATCGGTCGCGGCTGGCACGGGCAGCCCGACGTGAACACGCCGTGGGTGCTCCGGCACGGCCTGCGCACCCTCGTCAAGAAGGGCGACCCGGAGTCGCTATCGCTGCTGGGGTATAAGGGCGATGGCCTCAGCGTGGGACTCCCGCGCCTCTCCAGCCCGAGCGTCCCGCAGGGCGGCGCGCTCGAGTTCTCGGCGGTGGTGACCAACGACGGCAGCATCGACGCGGCCGTGGCGATCGACTACTCCATCGGATTCCTGCGCGCCAACGGCTCGGTGAGTCCGAAGACCTTCAAGCTCGCGTCACGCCGGCTCGCTCCGGGAGAGAGTGTCGTGGTGAGCAAGACGCACTCGTTCCGCCCCATCACGACGCGCACCTACTATCCCGGCAGGCACTCCGTGACCGTGCAGGTCAACGGCAAGGTTTCCCCATCGGCTGACTTCGCGCTCGAGGGCGACGCGGGCCCCCAGCAGGGGTGACATGAAAGGCGAACGCGATGCGAAGGGCCGGGCGGACGTCGGCGGTACCGACCTTCCGGACGCTCGCGGCTTTCCCTACCGGTCGAAGCTGCTGTCGAGTCTGAGCGCGCTGATCCTGATGTGGGATTCGCCCGTCCTGCAGGGCGAGATCCTCGCGAAGTCGGGGGAGGCCATCGACCAGCCGGCTCACCAGGCTCTGCGCCATCTGCTGGCATGGGGACCGACCAGGCCGAGCGTGCTTGCCGAGGTCATCGGGACCGGCGCTTCGAACGTGAGCAAGATCATCGGGCGCCTCGACCAGGACGGCCTGGTCGAACGCGGCGCCGATGATGACGACGGACGTGTCACCGTCATCTCACTCACACCGCTGGGCGAGGAAGCGGCGCGTGGGGTCTATGCGCTCGGAGATCGGATGATCGCCGAAGTGCTCGAGGGGTGGTCGCTCGGCGATGTGCGGCGGTACACGACCCTCACCGAGCGGTTCGTCACCGACGCGATCACATCCACGGCACGGATGCGCGAGCGCGGACTGCGCCCGTGACGTGACGACGTCAGTCGAGCCGCGCCGGCGGAGCCGTGCTCTCGCGCGCCGTGAGCACCGGCGTCGGCCCCTCGACGCTCGGCAGGTTCGCGCCCGCCTCGATCTGCTGCAGCAGCAGGGTGGCCGCGCGCTCGCCGAGCTCGAAGGTGTCGCGGGTCATCGCGGTGATCGAGGGGTTGATCAGGCCGGCGATGACGGAGTCGTCGAACGACGCGAGCGACACATCCCGCGGCACGGCCCGCCCCATCTCCTGCGAGACGCGGAGTCCGGCGACGGCCATCACGTCGTTGTCGTAGACGATCGCGGTCGGACGCTGGCGTCCGGAGAGCAGTGAGCGGGTGACCGCGGAGGCGCGCGCGGGCGAGAAGTCCGTCGTGATCACCTCGCCTTCGACACCGTCGGAAGCCATACGCTCGAGCACCTCGGCGCGCAGGTGCGTGTGCTCGAGGTCGGCAGGGCCGGCGACGTAGGCGATCCGGGTGTGCCCGAGGGCCGCGAGATAGGAGAACAGCGTCTCGGCCACCGCATCGTCGCCGATCCAGACGCTCGGCACCGAACCGTCTGGAGAGGGCTTGGAGCCGATCATCACGGCACGGGCGTCGAGCGCCTCGATCCGTGCAGCACGGGGGTCGTCGTCGCGCGGATCGATGAAGATGAAGCCGTCGACCTGATTCGAGGAGCGCCACTGCCGGTGCACCTCCATCTCCTCGGCGACGTCGCTCACGAGACGCAGCTGCAGGCTGACCTTGCTCTCCGAGAGCCGCGACTCGATGCCGGCGATCAGGTCGGTGAAGAACGCCTCCGCACCGAGGGATCGCGCAGGGCGGGCGAGCGCGAAGCCGACCGTGTTCGCCTTCGCCCCGACGAGCGCGCGCGCCGCCGAGCTCGGCTGCCAGCCGTTCTGCTCGACGATCGAGAGGATCCGCTGCCGGGTCTCGTCGCTCACGCCGGGACGGCCGTTCAGAGCGAAGGAAACGGCTCCGGGGGAGACCCCGGCCATCCGCGCGATATCGGCGATGGTGACGCGTTTCGCCGGACTCATAGTCCCTCACCATACTTGATCGGTTTAGTCTCGAGAAGCACGGATACGGTGTCCTAGACTTGGACACTAGATCGTTTTAGTAACCCTCACCGTCGAGCCGGAGATTCCCCCACATGCATGACGACACCTCGCTCACCGTCGGCCGCGTCAAGCGGGTCCTCGAGGAGCGCATCCGCCCGGCGATCCACTCGGCATCCGTGCCGTTGACCGTCGAACTCCACGAGCTGCCCGGAGAGCCGATCAGTCCCGCGGAAGGCCTCGCCCTCGACTTCGCGCCCGGCGCCGTCGGAGAGCCGTGGGGTCCCGCCTGGGGGACCACCTGGTTCCGGCTCACCGGATCCGTCCCCGCCGAGTGGGCCGGCCGCCGCGTCGAAGCCGTCATCGACCTCGGGTTCGACATCAACATGCCCGGCTTCCAGTGCGAGGCACTCGTGTACCGCCCGGACGGCAGCCCGGTGAAGAGCATCAACCCGCGCAACCAGTGGCTGCCGATCACCGAGACCGCCGACGGCGACGAGCCCGTCGAGCTGTACCTCGAGGCCGCAGCCAACCCCGTGCTGCTCGACTACCACCCCTTCCTGCCGACGCAGGAGGGTGACATCCAGACCTCCTCGCGCGAGCCGCTCTACCGCTCGCGGCGGATGGACCTCGCCGTGTTCGAGCAGGATGTGTTCGAGCTCTCGCTCGATCTCGAGGTGCTGTTCGAGCTGCAGGCCGAGCTCGCACCGACCTCGCCGCGCCGCATGCGCATCCTGCAGGCGATGGACGACGCCCTCGACGCCCTCGACCTGCAGCGCATCGCCGCGACCGCCCCGGATGCCCGCGCCCGCCTCGCCGACGTGCTCGCAGCCCCCGCCGAGGCCAGTGCGCACCGCATCTCGGCCATCGGTCACGCACACATCGACTCCGCCTGGCTGTGGCCGGTGCGCGAGACGATCCGCAAGGTCGCCCGCACCACCTCGTCGATGACGACCCTGCTCGAGGAGCAGCCCGAGTTCCAGTACGGCATGTCCAGCGCGCAGCAGTACGTCTGGCTCAAGGAGCACCGTCCCGAGGTCTACGAGCGCGTCAAGGCTGCGGTCGCCGAAGGACGCTTCCTGCCGCTGGGTGGCATGTGGGTCGAGTCCGACACCGTGATGCCGACCGGCGAATCGCTGGTGCGCCAGTTCTCGCACGGCCAGCGGTTCTTCGAGCGCGAGTTCGGCATCCGCTCGAAGGGCGTCTGGCTGCCCGACAGCTTCGGCTATTCCCCGGCTCTGCCGCAGCTGATGCGCCGTGCCGGTTTCGAGTGGTTCTTCACGCAGAAGATCTCGTGGAACCAGCAGAACGTGTTCCCGCACCACTCCTTCCAGTGGGAGGGCATCGACGGCTCGCAGGTGTTCACGCACTTCCCGTCGATGGACACCTACAACTCGCAGCTGAGCGGCATGGAGGTCGCGAAGGCCTCGCGTCAGTTCAAGGAGAACCGGCTCAGCTCCCGGTCGATCGCACCCGTGGGCTGGGGTGACGGGGGCGGCGGCACGACCCGCGAGATGACAGGCAAGGCGAAGCGCCTCGCGAACCTCGAGGGCAGCGCGCAGGTCGTGTGGGAGCATCCGGACGTCTTCTTCGACGCCGCCAAGGCCGAGCTGCCGCACCCCGCCGTCTGGGTCGGCGAGCTCTACCTCGAACTGCACCGCGGAACCCTGACCAGCCAGCACGCCACCAAGGCGCTGCACCGCTGGGCCGAGCACGCGCTCATCGAGGCCGAGCTGTGGGCGACGACGGATGCCGTGCGCACGGGAGCCGCGTACCCCCAGGACGAACTCGACCGGCTCTGGAAGATCGTGCTGCTGCACGAGTTCCACGACATCCTTCCCGGCACGTCGATCGCATGGGTGCACCGCGAGGCCGTCGAGGTGCTGACGAACGTGCTGACGGATGCCGAGGAGATCTCGGCATCCGCGCGCCGCTCGCTCGCCGGCGAAGGGGAGCGTGAACTGGTCTTCGAGCCGACCTCCGTCGGGCGCGGGAAGGCCCTCGGAGCATCCTTCGTCCCCGCCGAGGATGGGTCCCTGAGCCTGTCGAAGGGCGTGTCGCTCACCGAAGAGGACGGCGGCTGGCGCCATGGAGAACGACCTCGTGTCGGTCCTCGTCTCGGCGGACGGACTCATCGTCTCGGCCGTCGACCGCGCCACCGGTCGCGAGGCCGTCGCGGCGGGTCAGGCGGCGAACCTCTTCCAGCTCCACCAGGACTTCCCGAACATGTGGGACGCGTGGGACATCGACAAGTACTACCGCAACAGCGTCGACGACCTCACCGCGGTGTCGTCGATCGAGGCGACCGTGCACGGCGGCACGGCGGTCGTCACCGTGCGCCGGGAGTTCTCCGAGTCGACCATCGAGCAGAACATCTCCCTCCGCCCGGGGGAGCGCACGGTGCTGCTGCGCAACGACATCGACTGGAACGAGACCGAGAAACTGCTCAAGCTCGCCTTCCCGCTCGACGTGCAGGCGTCGCACACCGACGCCGAGACGCAGTTCGGCTTCCAGTCGCGCGTGACCCACACCAACACGAGCTGGGAGGCCGCGAAGTTCGAGACCTCGATGCACCGGTTCGTGATGGTGCGCGAGCAGGACTTCGGGGTCGCGCTGGTGAACGACTCGATCTACGGCTACGACACCACGCGGGAGGTCGACGGCGATGCCGTGACGACGACCGTTCGGCTGTCGCTGCTACGCGCTCCGCGCTTCCCCGACCCTGACACCGACCACGGGCCCCACCAGATCGAGGTCGGCTTCGTGATCGGAGCGGATGCCGCGATCGCGACGGCCGAGGGCATCCGGATGAACGCGATGGCGACGGTCGTGCGCGGGGAGCGCGAGGTCGAGCCGCTGGTCTCGGTCGAGGGCGAGGGGATCATCGTGTCGGCGGTCAAGCTCGCCGACGACGGATCCGGTGACGTGATCGTGCGCGTGTACGAGGCTCTCGGGCGACGGACGTCGGGCGTGCTCACGGTCGACTTCCCGCATCGCCAGGTGCGGGAGGTGAGCCTGATCGAGGACGAGCTCGACGAGCCGCGTCTCGGCGGCGAACTGAAGCTGCGGCCGTTCGAGGTGCGTACGCTCCGCATCATCCGCTGACTTCGAGCCCGCGGGGTTCGAACCCGCTGAGGTGATCGCCCGCCTCGCTCCGGCCGTGGTGCTGGTGCGAGGCGGGGATCAGCGAGATCATGGCCTCATGGCCACCATCGACGATCTGCGCGAGATCGCGCTCGCGCTGCCCGGCGTGCACGAGGTGATCGATGGGCACACCGGTGATGCCGCGTGGCGGGTCAAGAGCGGGATGTTCACCGGTCTTCGTGGTCCGCGACAGACCGACCTCCGCCAGCTCGAGGACCTCGGGCGGGAGTGGCCGGCCGGCGTCGTGATCGGAGTGCGGACGGCGAGCCTCGAGGAGAAGGAAGCCCTGCTCGCGGCCGAGCCGGATGCACTCTTCACGATCCCGCATTTCGACGGATATCCGGGGCTGCTCGTTCGGCTCGACGTGATCGATCGGGAACGCCTGGCCGAGCTCGTCACGGATGCCTGGCTCACGCGCGCACCCGTGCGAGTCGCGAAGGAGTGGCTCGCGGAGCACGGGCTGGAGTGACCCCGCGCTAGACGCCCGTCTTCAGCGCGCGGGTGATCTCGCTGACCTGCTGCAGCTGCTCGTCGTCGAGGTGGTCGACGAAGAGCTCGCGGATCGCGCGAAGGTGCGGCACGTTCGATCGCCGGAAGGCTCCGGCGCCTTCCTCGGTCAGGACGACGACGGCTCCGCGGTTGTCGGTCGCGCAGTCGTCACGTCGGATCAGGCCGCGGCGCTCCATGCGTCCGAGGTGGTGCGACAGTCGGCTGCGTTCCCACCCGATGGCTGCGGCGAGCTCGCTCGACCGGAGCTCGTGGTCGCTCTGATCGCTCAGCGCGAGCAGCACGGAGTAGTCCGCCGCCGAGAGACCGGACTCGTCCTGCAGGCGTCGCCCCAGTTCGCCCTGGATATCGGCGACGGTCTCGATGAAGTCTCGCCAAATGCGCAGCTGCGGCGCGGTGGGCGTGCGGCGCGTGGTCATGGGTCCTCCTGAAGTTGACATGTCCATCATATCGGAATAGAAAGAGGGGGCAAGTGGTTGACGTGTCAATAGTCGAAGAGAGCGGGAGGCGTCGTGGACGTGCAGGGATTCGAGATCGGCCTCAACTCGTTCGGTGACACGGCGTCATCGGGCGGGCGGGACCTGAGCGGCGCCGAGACGGTGCGGCTGCTCGTGGATGAGGCTCGGCGAGCCGAGGATGTCGGGATCGACGTGTTCAGCGTCGGGGAGCACTATCGCCCCGGACACAACGACTCCGCCGCACCCGTGCTGCTGGCCGCGATGGCGACCGCGACCGAGCGGATCGGACTCGGAACGAGCGTCACGGTGCTCAGCACCAACGACCCGGTGCGGCTGTATCACGAGTTCTCCACGCTGGATGCCGTCTCGAACGGCCGCGCGCAACTCGTGCTCGGCCGCGCCTCGGCGACCGAGTCGTTCCCGCTCTTCGGCTACGACCTGGCCGACTACGAGGAGCTGTTCGAGGAGAAGCTCGAACTCTTCATGCGACTCCAGCGCGAGGAGGCCGTCACGTGGTCCGGCACGACGAGAGCGCCGCTGCGGGAGCACCTCGCCCAGCCGCGGATGCGCCCCGGCGGCATCCCGACCTGGATCGGCGTGGGTGGGAGTCCCGCCTCGGTGATCCGCGCCGCGACCTACGGGCTTCCTCTCATGCTCGCCATCATCGGCGGCGACCCGCAGCGGTTCGCCGGGCACGTCGACCTCTATCACCGCGCCCTCGTGCAGGCCGGTCACGCCATCCAGCCTGTCGGGATGCATTCGCTCGGCCTCGTCGCCGACACCGACGAAGAGGCGAAGGAGACCTGGTGGCGCTACTGGGAGCCTGTCGTCACCGACCTCGCGAACGAGCGCGGTTTCTACGCGCCGACACGCGCGCGGTATGAGCACGAGATCGCCGATGGCGCACTGTTCGTCGGTTCGCCCGAGACGGTCGCCCGCAAGATCGCGCAGTCCGCGCGCGACCTGAGCCTCGATCGCTTCGACCTGAAGTACGACATCATGCACCTGCCGACCGAGGCCCGCGCCCGCACGATCGAGCTGCTCGGCCAGGAAGTCGCACCCCGCGTGCGCGAGCTCCTCTCCGTCGAGCGCGCCGCCTGAACCCCTCACACCCGAGAAGAGAAAGAACCATGAACGACTCAGCATCCGTCGACAACCTCGAATTCGGCCTCGACACCTTCGGCGACCTCACCGAAGACGAGAACGGCGAGCTGTCCACCTACGCCGACGCCATCCGCCAGACCGTCGACGAGGCGGTGCTCGCCGATCAGCTCGGCGTCGACGTGTTCCTCGTCGGCGAGCACCACCGCGCGGAGTACGCGATCTCGAGTCCAGAGACCGTGCTCGCCGGCATCGCGACCCGCACCTCGCGCATCCGCCTGGGATCCGGCGTGACCGTCCTCAGCTCCGACGATCCCGTGCGGGTCTTCCAGCGCTTCGCCACCGTCGATGCCCTGTCGAACGGCCGCGCCGAGGTTATCCTCGGGCGCGGCTCGTTCACCGAGTCCTTCCCCCTCTTCGGATACGACCTCGCCGACTACGAGGTGCTCTTCGACGAGAAGATCGACCTGTTCGCCGAGCTCGTGAAAGAGGCGCCGGTCACGTGGTCGGGCACGCAGCGCCCGGCGCTCGTCGATGCCGACGTCTTCCCGAAGACCGAGGGTGGGCTGAGCACCTGGGTGGGGGTCGGCGGCTCCCCGCGGTCCGTCATCCGCACGGCGCACTACGGCTTCCCCCTCATGCTCGCCATCATCGGCGGCGCCCCCGAACGGTTCGCCGGCTACATCGATCTGTACCGGCGGGCAGCCGAGCAGTTCGGCACGACGGCGCACCCGGTCGGCATGCACTCGCCGGGCTTCATCGCCGACACCGACGAAGAGGCGCGGGAGCTCCTCTGGCCGCGATACCGGGTGATCCGCGACCGGATCGGTGCACTGCGAGGCTGGCCGCCGATCCGCCGGGAGGAGTTCGACCAGGAGATCGAGAGCGGCTCGATGTACGTCGGCTCGCCCGAGACGGTGGCGCAGAAGATCGCCCGCACCCTGGGCGCACTCGACGTCGGCCGCTTCGACCTCATCTACACGATGGGCACCCTGCCTGCGGCGGCGCGGATGCGGGCCGTCGAGCTCTACGGATCGGTCGTGATCCCGCGGGTGCGCGAGCTGTTGGCGGCTCAGCAGGCGGAGAACGAGGTGGCGGCATGAGTGACCCTCGAGCCGAAGGGCTGACGCTCGGCATCCTCGGGGCGGGCAAAGTGGGCACGGTCATCGCCCGGCTCGCCGTCGCCGCGGGGTACCGGGTGCTCATCGCAGCTTCCGGTGACCCGGCGAAGATCGCGCTGACCGTGGAGGTGCTCGCCCCCGGCGCGGTCGCCACGACCGCGGCATCCGCGGCTCAGCAGGCCGACATCGTGATCCTGGCGCTGCCGCTCGGCAAGCACCGTTCGGTGTCGGCGGAGCTGCTGCGCGGAAAGGTCGTCGTCGACGCGATGAACTACTGGTGGGAGACGGATGGGATCCGCGAGGAGTTCACGGGTTCGACGAGTGAGATCGTGCAACGGTTCCTGCCGGACTCGCTCGTGGTGAAGGCTTTCAACCACATGGGCTATCACGACATGGAGGCGGAGTCGCGGCCGTCCGGTGCACCGGAGCGCAAGGCGATCGCGCTCGTCGGAGACGACGAAAGCGCCCTCACGCAGGTCGCACGGCTGATCGACGATCTGGGGTTCGACCCCGTGTCTGCGGGGACGCTCGCCGACGGCATCCGCCTGCAGCCGGGTACGGGAGCCTTCGGGGCGAATGTCGCGCGCGACGATCTGGTCGCGCTCGTCGAGGCTTTCGACCCCGAGCGCGATCGGCTGAAGCTCCCGGTTTTCGGCTGAGGGATGCTCAGTCCGCCGCGATCAGAAAGGGCCGCGCGGCGGCGAGGAACGCGCGCGGGTCGTCGGCCCAGAGGCGGATGCGGATGACCTCGTGGTGTCCGCCCTTCGGCTGAAGGCCGGGGAGGCGGATCGTGACGGGGCGTTCCAGCTCGATCTCGATGTTGGTCTCGTCCTGCATCCGCTCGGCGTACTCGGCACCCTCTTCGGTAGCGGTGATCCGCGGCTGCTTCGGCTCGTCGACGCGCTTCGCGATGGCGACCGAGGCGATGTCGTTCCACGACACCGCGACGTCGAGCTCCAGCCCGCTGCGGATGCGGATGCCGTCGGGCCCGACCGCGTGCGGACGCATGAGCATCGCGCAGAGCAGTCCGATCATCCAGGTCAGACCCCAGATGCCGAGGATCAGGATGGGGATGCGCACGGCGGGCCAGGGGTGCACGATGAGGTCGAGGATCGGGATCTCGACGGCCGACAGCACGATGAAGATGATGAGGATGGTCATCACCGGCTGGTGGTAGGCGATGCCGGTGCCGCCGCGCGGGACCGCGGGTCGTCGCGCGATCGCGCGACCGATGCTGGAGTAGACGCGCAGCTCCGCGATGAGGGCCCGGTACAGGAAGTTCAGTGCGCGCGCCGTGCGAGTCGGGGCGGGTGGGGCTGTCGACCTGGTCTCGGTGCTCATGACGCAGCCTGATCTTCGGTGCCCGCCGCCGCTGCGACGAGCGTCTCCAGGTGGGTGGCGATGGCCGCGATGCCCCGTTCGACGGCGGCACGATCCTTCGGGGCGACGGCGGCGAGCAGCGTGTCGTTGAGCTCGGTGTGTTCCTGCTGCATCCGGGCCATCGTCTCGGCAGCGGTCGCCGTCAGCTCGACGATCACCGAGCGACGGTCGGTCGGATGCGGCGTGCGGCGGACGTGGCCGGATTCCTCGAGGCCGTCGACCAGTCCGGTGATGTTGCGCGGCGTGACCTCGCAGAGGCGGGCGAGGTCGCGCTGCGTCGACGGTCCGGCGTGCTGCAGCACCCAGAGCAGGTGCACGCGGGCGGTGGTGAGCCCGGTGCCGTCGAAAGCCCGGGCCATGTCTCTCTGGAACAGTTCACCGATCAGCAGCAACCGGTCGAGCAGCACGGTCTCCATACAGTGAACCTACTACATGGTTACCCAACTTCACTACTTTTGATGCTCCCGTGGCAGTTGCTGCGGGTTCAGCGGCCGTGAACCCGCACGAACTGCCACGGGAGCAGCACGAGCAGCGGGGTCAGGCCGGATCGAGCCGCAGCACCTCGGGGGACTCGCCGCCGGTGAGATCATCGGCGATGCGGATGCTGCGTGCCAGGTCGTCGAGCGCTCCGGTCAGTGTGCCGAAGCGCTCCCGGTCGCTGCACACGGCGGTCAGGGTCACGAGGTGCGTCCCGGTGTCCCACGTGTAGGTCGCGAACGGTGGCGAAGCCTCGGAGGGCGGCAGCGGGACGAGCAGCTTCTCGCCGGCACCGAGACGCGTCGGGAACGACTGCGTGTCGTCGTAGTCCATCGGCATCGAGGCCCGCGCGATGCGCACCTCCGGCGTCAGCTCCTGCGCGGTCGCCATCGCCACGACCAGCTCGGGCTCGGCCTTCCATGTCCACACCAGCACGCGGCCGTCCGCGCGCTTCATGAGCATCGGGGCCGCCTGGCTCATCGCCCACGCACCGAACCGCGAACCCGGACGCTCGGTCGCCCCGACCGCCGCATTGACCTGGCCCAGCAGCATCCGGATCGCCGCCTTGCGGTGTCGTCGTCCACGCCAGCCCAGCGAGTCCGTCACGGGAATCCACAGCTGGGGATCGGCGTCGGCAGTCAATCGCATGCCTTCACGCTAACGGCTCACCCTGGGGGATGCCGGTACGCCTCGGCGGCGCGATCAGGCCCCTCGGGTAGAGTGGCCAGCGCCCGACCGGGCTCCCCTGGCCGCCGTACCGTAAGGCAGAATGTCTTCCTCTCCCTCCGATCCGACGAACGCCGCGGACACCCCGCCCCGTCCGCTCAAGATCCTGATCGGCTGCGACACCTTCGCTCCCGACATCAACGGTGCCGCCCGATTCGCCGAGCGTCTCGCCGCGGGTCTCGTGCAGCGAGGCCATGACGTGCACGTGTCGGCACCCAACCAGGCTTACCGCCGCGCCCAGCCGCGCACCGAGGTCATCGAGGGCGAGCCGATGACCCTGCACCGGCTGCCGTCGCTGCGCTGGCCCCCGCACGACTGGCTGCGATTCGTCTGGCCGTGGCGCTCCAAGCACTACGCGCGCATCGTGCTCGACCGCGTGCAGCCCGACGTCGTGCACATCCAGTCGCACATCGTCATCGGTCGTGGTCTCGCCCACGTCGCGCATGAGCGCGGCATCCCGGTCATCGCCACCAACCACGTCATGGCCGAGAACATCCTCGACCACACGACCATGCCGAAGTTCATCGACGACCTGGTGCTGAAGTTCGCCTGGGCCGACGCCAAGCGCACGTTCGACATCGTACGCGCCATCACCACCCCCACCCGTCGTGCCGCCGACTTCCTCGAGCGCACGGTCGAGGTCACGGGCGTCATACCGGTCAGCTGCGGCATCGACCGCACGCAGTACACCCCGGTGATCGCCCCGCGCGACAAGAACCGCATCGTCTTCGTCGGCCGCCTCACCGCCGAGAAGCAGGTCGAGGTCATCCTGCAGGCCATGACGAAGCTCGACCCCGCCCTCGACACCACGTTCGACATCGTCGGCGGCGGCGACCAGCGCAAGCAGCTCGAGAACCTCACCGCACAGCTCGGGCTCTCCGACCGTGTCACGTTCCACGGCCGCACGACCGACGAGGAGCTGCGCGCCCTGCTGTCGCGCGCGAGCCTGTTCGTGATCGCGTCGATCGCTGAACTGCAGTCCATCGCGACCATGGAGGCGATGGCCTCGGCCCTGCCGATCGTCGCGGCGGATGCCGTCGCCCTCCCGCACCTGGTGCACGACGGCGAGAACGGCCACCTGTTCGAGCCGGGGAACGTCGACGAGCTCGCCGCCCGCCTGACGGATGTGCTCACGGCGTCGCCGGCGGAGTTCGAGCGGATGCAGCGCGCCTCGCTCGACGGCGTCGCGATCCACGACATCAACCGCACGCTCGACACGTTCGAGGCGCTGTACCGCGACGAGCCGCTGCCCGCGTAGCGCGGCACCCCGACATGCACATCGTCTTCTTCGGCGATCAGCACCTCGACTCCCTCGGCGGCGCACAGGTGTCGATGCGGCTGCAGCGGCAGTTCCTCGAGCGTGCCGGTCACACCGTGACGGTCGTCGCCCCGAGGATGCACGGCGCCAGGTCGGGCTCGGCGCCCCAGGGCGCTGCGGATCCGGCCAACGTCGACCTGCCGTCGATGCCGATCACGCTCGATCGGGAGTACTCGATGAGCTGGCCGGGCCGCGCGACCGACCGGTTCCTCGACCGTGCGATGACCCGTCGGCCTGCGGTCGACCTGGTGCACGTGCAGGCCGACTTCTGGGGTGCGTTCGCCGGACACCGCTACGCCCGGCGCCACGGCATCCCCGTGGTGCACACCATGCACAACCGGGTCGACGTGGGTATCGCGGCGGTCACTCCGTTGCACCGGCCGGTGCTCGCAGTGCTCAACGCCTGGCGCCGCGGCGCGATGCGCGGCATCGGCGAGCGGGTCCGCGGCAGCGACGGCTGGGCATTCCTGCGCGGTCTCGCCGCCGGCGCCTCCGCGGTCACGGCGCCCTCGACGCATTTCGCCCGCCGGCTGGAGGAACACAAGGTGTTCTCGTCCGTCGACGTCGTCTGGAACGGCATCGACGACGACCTCCGTGCCGCAACACTCGCCGCGGCCCCGACTGAGCGCGAGCCAGGGCGCCCGCGGTTCGTCTGGCTCGGCCGGATGAGTCCCGAGAAGCGGCTGCTGCCGTTCCTGCACGCCTTCGTCTCGTCGGGCATCGATGCCGACCTCGAGATCATCGGCGGCGGGGCACAGCGCCCCGCGGCGGAGAAGATCGTCGCCGGTCGCTCCGGTGTCCACTTCGCCGGGCGTCTCACCTACCCGCAGACACTGGCCCGCATCGCCGCGGCCGACGCGCTCGTGCAGACGTCGATCGGCTTCGAGACCCAGGGGATGACCCCCTTCGAGGCCGCGACCCTCGGAACCCCGTCGATCATCTGCGACCCCGACATCGCCGCAGAACTCGGCGGCGGACTCTGGGCTGTATCGGATGCCGACGCCACGGCGGACCCGCGCGAGCGCGAGGCGCAGCGAACGGCCGCGCTCGCCGAGACGCTGCGACGCGCAGCATCCGACATCGCCGCCGGCTCTGCGCCGGTTCCCGATCGGGAGGTCTCCGAGGCGTTCCGGCAGTCGTCGCGCACCGCCGCGATGATCGAGGTCTACGAGCGGGTGCTCGCGAGCCGCTGACCCGCGCGGCCGCTCACGGTCAGAAGAAGCGGTAGAACAGCGACGAGATCCAGCCGAGCACGATGCCGATCAGCTGGATGCCGCCGACACCGATGGCGATGCCCGCGAGGAGATGCCCGCCGGGTCGTCGAGCGGCGATCAGGCCGAGGACGAGGGCTGCGGCGCCTGCCGAGGAAGAGGATCACCGCGAAGACGAAGCTGAAGACTCCCCAGTTGCCGGCGTCGTATCCGAACGAGGCGAGCACGAACGGCTGTGACAGGATCTGCAGCGCCCCGACGGCGGCGACGACCAGCGCGACGATGAACGCCGTGCGGGCCAGCGAGTTGCCGGTGCCCGAGGGGCGCGACTGGCCGTGCGGCTGCTGGCCGTAGGGCTGCTGCCCGTACGGCGGCTGTCCGGAGGACTGCGGCTGAGCCGGATACTGCGGTTGGTAGGACTGCGGCTGGGGCGACTGCGGCTGGGCCGCCGGGTACCCCTGCGGCTGGGCCGGGGGGAATCCCTGCGGCTGCGACGGGTACTGGGGCGCTGCCGGGAGGTGCGCGGCGGGCGGCGCGGGCGGGGACGCGGGGTTCGGCTGTGCGGACGGCGGGACAGGGGGCTGCTGCGGCTCGCTCATGAGGTCGAGCGTAGCCCGGGAATGCGGATGCCGGGAGTGCCGGCGCCGCATCTCAGCGGTAGACGTGCCCGGACTCCGCGTGCTGCGACACGTCGCGCCCGGCGAGGCGGTTCCAATCGGTCGGGGTCGGGCGGAAGCCGTCGCGGCGCAGTTCGACGACGGTGGCGATGCTGGCCCAGAGCACCAGTGCGATCAGGGCGATGATGAGTATCATGGCAGAAACGCTACGCATGCAGCAGAACGGCCACGAGTGGCAGATGAGACTGCAGGCGTATGAAAACTGCCAACCCGGAGAACTCATGAAGACGGTCGCCTGCGTCATCCAGGACGGGTTCGCCCCGTTCGAGTTCGGCGTCGCCTGCGAGGCATTCGGCCTCGACCGCGCCGACGACGGCGTGCCGAACTTCGACTTCCGCATCGTCGCACCGAAGGCAGGAGTCGTGACCTCGAAGATCGGCTTCTCGGTCAACGTCGAGCACGACCTCTCGTTCGCGTACGAGGCAGACCTCGTCGTCTTCTGCCCGGTGCCGCGGGCCCACTGGCCGCAGATCGATCCGCTCCTGCTCGACCTCGCCCGCGACGCGGTCGCCCGTGACGCCTGGGTGATGAGCGTCTGCAGCGGATCGTTCATCCTCGCCGCCGCGGGCGTGCTCGACGACCGCCGTGCCACCACGCACTGGATGTACGCGCACGTGATGGCGGAGATGTACCCGCAGATCGACATCGACCCGGACGTGCTCTTCGTGCAGGATGGCAAGATCATCACCAGTGCCGGGACCGCCGCCGGCATCGACGCCTGCCTGCACCTGTTGCGTCAGGAGCTGGGCGCCGAGCTCACGAATCGCATCGCCCGCCGCATGGTCGTCCCGCCGCAGCGCGACGGCGGGCAGGCGCAGTTCATCGACCGCCCGATCCCGGTGGTCCCCACTGACTCGCTCGCTGCCGTCGCCGACTGGGCCGTGGACCACCTCCGCGACGAGCTCGGGGTCGACCAGCTCGCCTCACGCGCACTGATGTCGCCCCGCACGTTCGCCCGTCGGTTCAAGGCGGAGTACGGCGCGACCCCGGCGGCGTGGCTCGCGCGCCAGCGCATCATCCACGCGCAGCGGATGCTGGAGCGCACCGATCTTCCCCTCGAGCAGATCGCCGACGAGTGCGGGTTCGGCTCCGCCGCGGTGTTGCGCCAGAACTTCGCGCGCGTGCTCGGGATCACGCCGACCGCCTACCGCGCGCGGTTCTCCTGCGCGGAGCCCGAGGGTGTGCCGGAACGGCTGTCGGGCAGGATGCCGGAGCGGATGCCGGCGGCCTGAGCATCCGTTCGCCGGGCGCTACACCGATACCGCATCGTGGAAATGGAATTCCACATAGGGGTGGACGCCCGCGGCATCCGGTGTTACAGTCGATCCCAGTCCGGACCTCAACAGAGGCCTACGGGCGGAAGCAGAAAAACCTAGCGGTTCGACGTATATCTCGCGGAACGGCCTGATCCAGGCTCGACCCGATAAGCCGTATCACTGCGACGACAGCAAGGAAGCTCTCCGTCATGCACAGTACCGCTATGCCCGAAATCGGGCAGCAGACCACCCCCGCCGAATATCTCGCTCGGGCCGTCGCCCTCGCGACCGACAACGTCCGGAACGAAGGCGGCCCGTTCGGCGCCATCGTCGTCTCGGCCGACGGACGCGTGTTCGAAGGCGTCAACCGCGTCACCGCGAACCTCGATCCCTCGGCGCACGCCGAGGTGACCGCGATCCGTAACGCGTGCCAGCAGCTCGGCACCTTCGACCTCACCGGAGCCGTGCTCTACAGCAGCTGCGAGCCGTGCCCGATGTGCCTCGCCACCTCGCTCTGGGCCCGCGTCGACCGCGTCTACTTCGCCGCCGATCGCGACGACGCCGCGGATGCCGGGTTCGACGACGCCGTCTTCTACCGCTACTTCGAGGGTGGAGAGGAAGACCGGGCGATGATGCCGGTCGCGCAGGAGACCCTGCCGCCCGCCGAGCGGATCGCTCCCTTCACCGAGTGGAGCACCACCGCCACTCGAGTCGACTACTGACCGCGCGGAAGACAGGAGACGAAGATGTCCACCTCAGCATTCCTGCCCGGCGAGCCCGAGACCGGGGCCACCCCCGCGGTCGAGCACCCGCCGCTGCCCACCGGCGCCACGACCACCGTCGACGCCGAACCCCGTAACCGCCTCGACCGCTTCTTCGAGATCACGCAGCGCGGTTCCACCTTCGGTCGTGAGATCCGAGGCGGCATCGTCACCTTCGTGACCATGGCCTACATCGTCATCCTCAACCCGCTGATCCTCGGCGGCGTGAACGACGTCGAGGGCAACGCGCTGCAGGCGGCGCAGATCGGTGCGGCCACAGGTCTCACCGCCGGGGTCATGACGATCCTCTTCGGACTGATCGCCCGCCTCCCGTTCGCGCTCGCCGCGGGCCTCGGCATCAACTCCTTCCTCGCGGTGTCGGTCGTCGGCCAGGTCACCTGGCCGGAGGCGATGGGCCTCGTCGTCATCAACGGCATCCTCATCGTGCTCTTCGGGGCCACCGGCATCCGAACCGCGATCTTCAACGCGGTGCCCGCTCCGCTCAAGGCGGCGATCACGGTCGGCATCGGCCTGTTCATCGCCTTCATCGGCTTCGTCGACTCGGGCTTCGTCAACCGCACCCCCGGCGGCCCGCCGGTGCAGCTCGGCGACGGCGGATCGATCACCTCGGTCCCGACCCTGATCTTCCTGCTCGGCCTGCTCATCATCGGTGTGCTGGTCGCCCGCAAGGTGCCGGGCGGCATCCTGATCGGCATCGTCGCGGCGACCGTCATCGCGGTCATCGCGCAGGCGTTCCTGAAGCTCGGCCCGAGCTTCGAGGAGCCGGGCGGGTGGCACATGACGATCCCCGAGATCCCGACGTCGTTCGTCACGATCCCCGACTTCGGGCTCATCGGACAGTTCGATCTGTTCGGCTCGTTCAGCCGGATCGGCGCACTCGCGGCGACGATGCTGGTGTTCACGCTCGTGTTCTCCAACTTCTTCGACGCGATGGGCACCATGACCGGGCTCGCGAAGAACGCCGGGCTCGCGTACAAGGACGGCACGTTCCCGCGGCTGCGCTCCGCGTTCGTGGTCGAGGGCCTCGGCGCCGTCGCCGGCGGCGCGACCTCGACCTCGTCGAACACCGTGTTCGTCGACAGTGCGTCCGGGATCGGCGAAGGTGCCAGGACCGGCCTCGCCTCGGTGGTCGTCGGTGCGCTCTTCCTGCTCTCGATGTTCTTCACCCCGCTCACGCTCGTGGTGCCGATCGAGGTCGGATCCGCCGCACTGGTCGTGGTCGGCGCGATGATGATGTCGCAGATCAAGGAGATCAAGTTCACGAACTTCGCCGTGGCGCTCCCCGCGTTCCTCACGATCGTGACCATGCCGCTCACGTACTCGATCGCCAACGGGATCGGCGTGGGCTTCATCGCCTGGGCCCTGGTCAACGCCCTCTCCGGCCGCGCTCGCAAGGTGCACTGGCTGATGTGGATCGTCGCCGCCGGATTCGCCCTGTACTTCGTCCGCGGGCCGATCGAACAGCTGCTCGCCGGCTGAGACGCCCCGGAATACACTGAGGAAGACCCACCATGAATGACATCGCCGTCAACGTCAATGGGCGCACCCGCCCGCTCGCCGGTGTGGCCGCACACGCGACCGCACTCGACTGGCTGCGCGACACCGGTCTCTCCGGCAGCAAGGAGGGATGCGCGGAGGGCGAGTGCGGAGCATGCGCGATGCTGCTCGCCACCCCCACGCCCGACGGCGGCACGGAGTGGACCCCGGTCAACGCGTGCCTGGTGCCGGTCTACGCGCTGAACGGCCAGGAGATCGTCACGGCCGAGGGGCTCGGCACTCCCGATGCGCTGCACCCGGTGCAGGAGAAGCTGGCCGAGGCCGGCGGGTCGCAGTGCGGATACTGCACCCCCGGCTTCGCCTGCAGCATGGCGGGGGAGTACTACCGCTCCGCCCGCACCCCGGTCGAGAGCACGCCGGCTCTGGCCGGCACCGGGCACGATGACGGCCTCCCCTCGCACGACGCGGAGCACGGCCCCAACGGGTTCGACCTGCATGCCCTCAGCGGCAACCTCTGCCGCTGCACCGGGTACCGCCCGATCCGGGATGCCGCCTACACGCTGGGCTCGCCGGAGGAGACCGACCCCCTGCAGCAACGGCTCGCGGCACCGGCGCCCGCCGCCGTCGCGACCGACGCCCAGGTGGACGGGTCGCGCTTCATCCGCCCGGCATCCCTCGACGAGGCCCTGCGCCTGCTCCGCGACGAGCCGGACGCGCTCCTCGTCGCCGGCTCCACCGACTGGGGTGTCGAGGTGAACATCCGCGGCCGCCGGGCGCCGCTCGTCATCGCGATCGAGCAGCTCGACGAGCTCCGCACCCTGCATCACGACGATGAGGTGCTCGAGATCGGCGCGGCGCTCCCGCTCTCCGACATCGAGAAGCGCCTCGACGGCGCGGTGCCGCTGCTCGCTCAGCTGCTTCCGCAGTTCGCCTCGCGGCTGATCCGCAACCGCGCCACGTTCGGCGGGAACCTCGGCACCGGATCCCCGATCGGCGACAGCCCGCCCGCGCTCCTCGCGCTCGGCGCCAAGCTCGTCCTGGCATCCACCGAGGGGGAGCGCGAGGTCGAGCTGTCGGAGTACTTCACCGGCTACCGGCAGACGATCCGCCGCCCCGATGAGCTGATCCGCGCCGTGCGCATCCCGCTGCCGCTCGCTCCGGTGACCGCGTTCCAGAAGATCGCGAAGCGCCGCTTCGACGACATCTCCAGCGTCGCGATCGCGTTCGCCCTCGACATCGAGGACGGGGTCGTCACCGCGGCGAGGATCGGCCTCGGCGGCGTCGCCGCCACGCCGCTCCGCGCCCACGCCACGGAGGCGGCCCTGATCGGCCGACCCTGGAACATCGCCACCGTGCGCGCGGCATCCGAGATCCTCGGCTCCGAGGGCACCCCGATGTCCGACCACCGCGCGAGTGCGGACTACCGCTCGCTCATGCTCAACACCGCCCTGCTGAAGCTGTACAGCTCGACGGTCATCAGCTCGAAGGAGGTATCGGCATGAGTGCTCTCGCCGACAGGCCAGCGAACCCCGTGGTCGGGCACCGCGCCGCGCACGAGAGCGCCGCTCTGCACGTCACCGGCGCCGCCATGTACACCGACGACCTCGCCGCTCACACTGCCGGAGTGCTGACGGCCTGGCCGGTGCAGTCCACGAACGCGCACGCGAAGGTCACCGTCGACGTCTCGGGCGCCTACGAGGTGCCCGGTGTCGTCCGCGTGCTCACGGCCGACGACGTGCCCGGCGTCAACGACGCGGGGATCAAGCACGACGAGCCACTGTTCCCCAGCGAGTCGATGTTCTACGGGCACGCGCTCGTCTGGGTGCTCGGCGAGACCCAGGAGGCCGCGCGCCTCGGCGCCGAGCGGGTCACGGTCGAGTACGAGCCGCTGCCGTCGCTGATCACCGTGCGCGAGGCGATCGACGCCGAGTCCTACCAGGGCATAGCCCGCACCGTGCAGCGCGGCGACGCGGCATCCGCCCTCTCCTCCGCAGCGCACGTCTTCGAGGGCGTCACCGAGTTCGGCGGGCAGGAGCACTTCTACCTCGAGACGCACGCCTCGCTCGCCATCCTGGACTCCGAGGGCCAGTACTTCGTGCAGTGCTCGACGCAGCATCCGTCCGAGACGCAGGAGATCATCGCGCACGTGCTCGGCATCACGTCGAGCCAGGTGACGGTGCAGTCGCTGCGCATGGGCGGCGCGTTCGGCGGCAAGGAGATGCAGCCGCACGGCCTCGCCGCGATCGCCGCCCTCGGCGCCAAGCTCACCGGACGCCCGGTGCGACTGCGCCTCAACCGCACCCAGGACATCACGATGACGGGCAAGCGGCATCCGTTCCACATCTCGTGGAAGGTCGGCTTCGATGCCGACGGGATGCTGCAGGGCCTGGACGCCGTGCTCACCTGCGACGGCGGCTGGAGCCTCGACCTGTCGGAGCCCGTGCTCGGCCGCGCACTGTGCCACCTGGACAACGCGTACTGGATTCCGAACGTGCACGCCTACGGCCGCATCGCGAAGACCAACAAGGCCTCGAACACCGCGTTCCGCGGCTTCGGCGGACCGCAGGGTGTCTTCCTGATCGAGGACATCCTCGGTCGGGTCGCGCCCGCGCTCGGCATCGATCCGCTCGAGCTCCGCGAGAAGAACTTCTACCAGGCGGGTCACACCACCCCGTACGGTCAGCTCGTGAAAGACGCGCCGCGTATGGGCGCCATCTGGAGCGAGCTCCGCGACGAGGCTGAGATCGACGCGCGTCGCACGGAGATCGCCGAGTTCAACGCACGCAGCCCGCACATCAAGCGCGGGCTGGCACTCACGCCCATCAAGTTCGGCATCTCGTTCAACTTCGCGGCCTTCAATCAGGCCGGTGCCCTCGTGCACGTGTACAAGGACGGCTCGGTGCTCATCAACCACGGCGGCACCGAGATGGGGCAGGGTCTGCACACGAAGATGATGCAGGTCGCCGCCACCGCACTCGGGCTGGAGCTGCACCAGGTGCGGCTCGCACCCACCCGCACCGACAAGGTACCGAACACCTCCGCCACGGCGGCCTCGTCGGGCACCGACCTCAACGGCGGCGCGGTCAAGAACGCCTGCGAGCAGATCCGCGAGCGGATGGCCGACGTCGCCGGACGCCTGCTGAACGCCGATGCGCGCGACGTCGTCTTCGAGGGCGGGTACGTCACCGCCTTCGGCAACACGACGCAGCGCCTCACCTTCGGTGAGGTCGCGAATGCCGCGTACCTGCAGCGCGTACAGCTGTTCGCCGCGGGGTACTACCGCACCGAGGGGCTGCACTGGAACCCGGAGATCATGCAGGGCTCGCCCTTCAAGTACTTCTCCTACGGGGCAGCGGCGACCGAGGTCGAGGTCGACGAGTTCACCGGCCTCTACAGCGTGCGGCGGGTGGACATCATCCACGATGTCGGCGACTCGCTGTCGCCGATGCTCGACATCGGGCAGATCGAGGGCGCGTACGTGCAGGGCGTCGGATGGTTGACGCTCGAGGAGCTGCGCTGGGACGAGAGCGACGGCCCGAACCGCGGCCGGCTGCAGACCCAGTCGGCGTCGACGTACAAGCTGCCCAGCTTCTCGGAGATGCCCGAGCAGTTCCACGTGCGCCTGTTCGAGAACGCCCGGGAGGACGGCGCGGTCTACGGCTCGAAGGCCGTCGGAGAGCCGCCGTTCATGCTGGCGTTCAGTGCCCGCGAGGCGCTGCGCCAGGCCGTCGGCGAGTTCGGTCCGGCAGGACACATGGTCGAGCTGCGGTCGCCGGCGACCCCCGAGGCGGTCTTCTGGGCCGTGCGTGCGGCACAGCAGGCGTCGGATGCCGCAGGAGTGCCCGACCGGGAACTCCTGGTCGTCCGCTGATCGGACCCGACATGGACTGGATCGATGCGCTGCAGGCGCTGCGCTCCTCGCGCACGCCCGCGGTGATCGTGACGCTCGCCCTGGTGCGCGGGCATGCGCCCCGCAACGGCGGCGCGAAGATGGTGGTGTCGCCCGATGCGGTGTTCGGCACGGTCGGCGGCGGGAACCTGGAGGCCACGGCGGTCGACCGGGCGCGAGCGATGCTCAGCGCGGGATCGGCGGAGCCCGAGCTGCTGGTGCTCACGCTCAGCGACAAGGCCGTCACCGAATACGGCGTGCAGTGCTGCGGAGGAGAGGTCACGATCATGCTCGAGCCTGTGCGGGTCACCCCCAGCATCGCGATCTTCGGGATGGGGCACGTCGGACTGGAACTCGCGCGCATCCTCGCGCGGCACGAGGTCGACCTGCACCTGATCGACTCCCGGGCCGAGATGCTGGCGGCGGAGCGCATCGGGGTGCCCGGCGAATCGGGTGTCTTCGCCGACAGCGTCGCGCGCATCCACACGACTCTCGCCCCGGTACCGGAGTCCGCGCTGGCGGGGCTGCCGGCCGGTTCGCACGTGCTCGTGATGACGCACGACCACGTCGAGGATCTCGCCGTGGTCGACATGTCGTTGCGCACGGAGGGTCTGGCCTCGATCGGACTGATCGGCTCGTCATCGAAGTGGGCGCGCTTCGCGAAGAAGCTCCGTGAGCTCGGTCAGGACGAGAGCGATCTCGCCCGAGTCGTGACGCCGATCGGCATCCCCGAGGTCGCCGGCAAGCAGCCGGCCGTGATCGCTGTGAGCGTCGCCGCGCGGCTGCTGCAGCTGATCGACGAGGCAGCGGCCGACGAAGGTACGGCCGACGAAGGTACAGCCGACGAAGGTGCGCTCGAGGAGGGCCCCGGCGCCTGAGGTCAGGACGCCTTGGGGAAGAGGATGCGCATCGCGCGGAGGTAGCGGGCGCCGACCTCGCCGCGGGCGGGCATGTGGAAGTCGGGGTCGATGTTGACGATCGACCGCTCGGAGACGGCGCGCTGCGCCGCGGGAACCTCTGCGATGTCGGAGGGGTTCAGCATGATGGTCACCTCGATCCTTCTCTGCCTTGCCGTAGCTATTTCATAATACGGAAACATTGTTCTGCTCTATGAAAAGAGTACGATGAGCCACCCGCGCCGTCAAGAGGCGCGGATCGACTCGGCGACGTCAGGCCGACCAGTGCCCGGGGCGGGGGAGTGTGCGGTCGTGCACCTCGACGCCCGCCGGCGTGACCTCCGCGGTGCAGTACAGCAGCGACTGCGTCGGATAGCCGTGCGGCCGATTGTCGCGGATGATCGCGCGGTCGTCCTCCGGAGAGAGCCGAGCGGATGCCGCGAGCAGCGCGATCCACGAATCGACCCAGTCCGCGTCGGCCGCAGCCGGACCGAGCGCGCGGAACTCCGGCAGCCAGGCCGCGATGCGCGGGGTGGAGGGGTCGTCGAGGTCGTCGTGCGCGATCATGTGCGTGCCCGGGTCGATCGCCGTCTCCCGCAGTACCTCTCCGTCCCAGCTCAGCACCCGCGCGCCCTCCGGGCGCACCTCGAGCAGGTTGAACCCGTGCATCGGCAGTGGGCCCTCGGGGGAGCGCCCCGCCACCGATTCCAAGGCGAGCGTGCCGCGAGACACGGCACGATCCTCGGCCAGCCCGCCCACGTCCTCGCGGTTCAGCAGCACCGCGAGTCGGCGCTCCTCGGGATGGACCGCGAGCCAGGCGCCGCCCGCCCGACGATCGCGGATGCCGATCACGCCCGGGTACCGCTCGGGCCACCACGGACCCAGCGCATCCCAGTCCCGCTCCGGGTCTTCGTCGCGCACCGCGAGCAGTCGCGCGTTCCCGGCCTCCGCCACATCGATCACGACCGTGCACACGGTCGCCAGTCTAGGTCGTGACCCCGCGGGACGGATGCTGAGGCAGAATCGGAGGGTGAACATCGTCGTGGCGGTAACGGGCGGCATCGCCGCGTACAAGACGGTGCATCTCGTGCGCCTGCTCATCAAGGCCGGTCACGACGTGACGGTGGTCCCCACGGAAGACGCGCTGCGCTTCGTGGGCACTCCCACGTGGGAGGCCATCAGTCGGCATCCGGTGACGACCAGCGTGCACGACGATGTCGCGAAGGTGCGCCACGTCGCCCTCGGGCAGGCGGCCGACCTCGTGATCGTGGCGCCGGCGACCGCGAACTCGATCGCCAAGATGACCGCCGGGCTCGCCGACGACCTGTTCGGCACGACGCTGCTCGCGACCGAGGCCCCCGTGCTGATAGCGCCTGCGATGCACGCCGAGATGTGGCGGCACCCGGCGACCCGGGCGAACATCGAGACCCTCCGCGGCCGCGGCGTGCACATCGTCGGTCCCGCCGACGGCGAGCTCGCCGGCGGCGACAGCGGACCGGGGCGGATGTCGGAGCCCGAGGAGATCTTCGCCGCAGCGCAGGCCCTGTTCGCGCCGCGCGACTTCGACGGGGTGCGCGTGGTGATCTCGGCCGGCGGCACGCGGGAGCCGATCGATCCGGTGCGCTTCCTCGGCAATCGGTCGAGCGGACGGCAGGGAGTGGCGCTGGCCGCCGAGGCCGCAGCGCGCGGGGCCGCCGTGGTGCTCATCGCCGCGAACATCTCCGGCGACGTGCTCGCGGCAGCGCAGCATCCGTCTATCCGGGTCGTGACCGCGGGCTCCGCCGACGAACTCCAAGCGGCCATGGCGGATGCCGCGCCTGAGGCCGACGTCGTGGTGATGGCGGCGGCCGTCGCCGACTACCGTCCGGTCGCGGTGTCGGACCGCAAGCTCACCAAGGAGACCGGGGGCATTCCGTCGATCGAACTCGTCGAGAACGCCGACATCGTCGCGGGCCTGGTCGCCTCCCGCGCACCGGGGCAGGTCATCGTCGGCTTCGCCGCCGAGACGCCGGAGGACGAGCAGGAACTGATCGACCGTGCGCGGCGGAAGCAGCAGCGCAAGGGCGTCGACCTGCTCGTGGTGAACGAGGTCGGCTGGGACCGCGGCTTCGAGAGCGCGGACAACGCCGTGCACATCTTCGGAGACGAGGGGATGCCGCCCGCCATCGCCGCCGGTTCCAAGCGGGAGGTCGCGGCTGCGGTGTGGGATGCCGTGCGCGCTACACTTTCGTCAGACAGAATCTGATTTCCGCATAGCGGAAGCACCGAATGGAGTCCTCATGACCGAACAGCTCGTCGCCGGCGACGCCGCCCCCGACTTCACGCTCGCCGACGCCGACGGAGCCCCGACCGCGCTCGCCGACTACCGCGGCAAGAACGTCGTGGTCTACTTCTACCCGAAGGCCGCGACGCCCGGCTGCACGACCGAGGCCTGCGACTTCCGCGACAACCTCTCGTCGTTGGCGGCCGCCGGATATGCGGTGCTCGGCATCTCGCCGGACGACACCGCCGACATCCGTGCGTTCGCGGACGCCGAGGGCCTGACCTTCCCGCTCCTGGCCGACACGGATGCCGCCACGGCGCGCGCCTGGGGAGCTTGGGGCGAGAAGGCCGTCGGGGATCGCACCTTCGACGGTGTCATCCGCTCGACCTTCGTGCTCGACGGCGACGGCATCGTGCAGCGCGCCGAGTACGGCGTCGACCCGAGCGGTCACGTCGCTCGCCTCCGCGCCGAACTCGGTGTATGAAGAGGGTTGACATCCGTCTGATCTGTGCGCACACTTGTTACGCATGCTGAAATAACAGTTCCGGCATACGGAAAGTAAGACTTCGCAAGAAGAATCCGTATAGTCCTACGCGCCGGATGCCAGCATGTGCTGAGGATCGAAGATGTTGCTCACGGAGTTCAACTCCCGCACTCGCGAAGCCGCTGTCGGCGTCGTGAAGCCCGCCCTGGACATTCGCCGCTGGTACGACGCGATCGTCGACGGCCGGCCGTACGCCTCGGTCGAGGCGCTGACGGAAGCGGCCTTCGAGGTCGCATCGCCGCTCACCGAGGACGAGATCGACGGGGCGCTGTCGCACCACCCGCGTATCGGTGAACGCGCCGTGGGTCAGACCGCCGAGGCCGCGCATGCCCGCCGCGAGCAGTCCGGCGTCGACGCTGCGGCCGCCGACGCGCTGGCCGCCGGCAACCGTGCCTACGAGGAGCGGTTCGACCGCGTCTTCCTCGTCCGCGCGGCCGGTCGGTCGGCCGATGACATCCTCGCCCTGCTGCAGGAGCGGCTCGGCAACACTTCCGAACAGGAACTGGCGGTGATCGACCAGCAGCTGCGCGAGATCGCGGCGCTACGCCTCGCCGGTGCCATCGAGACTGAAGGAGCACGCGCATGAGCGTCTCTCACGTGACCACCCACATCCTGGACACATCGATCGGGCGCCCTGCGCCCGGCGTCGCCGTCGTACTCGAGGCCCGAGTCGGCGACGGATGGTCGGGGATCGGTACGGGCCTCACCGATGCCGACGGACGGGTGAAAGACCTGGGCCCCGAGCGGCTGGAGAGCGGTGCCTACCGCCTCCGGTTCGACACGGGGGCCTACTTCGCCGGCATCGAAACGGACACCTTCTTCCCGGAGGTGGTGCTGACCTTCCTGGTCGACAGCGAGCAGGGGCACTATCACGTGCCGTTGCTGCTCAGCCCGTTCGCCTATTCCACTTACCGAGGAAGCTGAGAAGAACATGACGACGATCACCCTGGGCAAGAACCAGTACGGCAAGGCAGAGGTCCGCGTCGTGCGGGTCACGCGCGACACCGCCCGCCATGAGATCGAGGATCTCAACGTCACCTCGCAGCTGCGCGGCGACTTCGCCGACGCCCACTTCAACGGCGACAACGCCAATGTCGTGGCGACCGACACCCAGAAGAACACCGTGTACGCCTTCGCCAAGGACGGCATCGGCAGCCCCGAGGAGTACCTGCTGCGCCTCGGCCGTCACTTCACCGGCGAGTTCGACTGGGTCAGCGGCGGACGCTGGGAGGCCGAGCAGTACACCTGGCAGCGGATCGACGTCGACGGGCAGGGCCACGACCACTCGTTCGTCGCCGGCGGCACCGAGACCCGGACCGCTCTCGTCGAGATCGACGGAGAGCAGACCACGATCATCGCGGGCCTGACCGACCTCAAGGTCCTCAAGTCCACTGAGAGCGGCTTCGTCGGATACCCGAAGGATCGGTACACGACCCTGAAGGAGACGACCGACCGCATCCTCGCGACCTCGGTCACCGCCAAGTGGCGGTACAACCGCAACGACGTCGACTTCAACGAGGTGTTCGCCGATGTGCGGCGACTCCTGCTTGCGGGCTTCGCGGCCAACTACTCCTACGCGCTGCAGAACACCCTGCACGACATGGCCGAGGCCGTGCTCGAGGCGCACCCCGAGATCGACGAGATCCGCTTCTCGACGCCGAACAGCCACCACTTCGTCGTCGATCTGTCGCCGTTCGGCCTGGAGAACCCGAACGAGGTGTTCTACGCCGCCGACCGTCCGTACGGACTGATCGAGGCGTCGTTCCTCCGCGAGGGTGCGGATGCCGACCACCGCGCGTGGGACGGCGTCGCCGGCTTCTGCTGAGCCACAGACCCGATCGATCCTGATCGATCCAGACCCGGGGTGAGTCCGTCACCGACGCACCGGACTCACCCCGCTGTACGTCATACCGACGTTCGTCGTACCCGGCGTTCGTCATGCCCATCGCCCGATACGCCCACCCCGAAGAGCGGGTCCCGGACAAGGAGGTCCTCCGATGTCAGCAGTACGCAAGACCCCGAAGAACACGAACCCGAAGAACACGACCAGTGACCGACCGGAGGACGAGCGCCTCGGCCTCGGCACCGCCTTCACGTTCGGGCTCCAGCACGTCCTGACGATGTACGGCGGCATCATCGCGCCGCCGCTCATCATCGGCGCGGCCGCCGGTCTGACGTCGGCCGAGGTCGGTGTGCTCGTCGCCGCCTGCCTCTTCATGGGCGGTCTCGCGACGCTCCTGCAGACCCTCGGCATCCCGTTCTTCGGCTCGCAGCTGCCGCTCGTGCAGGGCGTCTCGTTCGCCGGCGTCGCGACCATGCTCGCGATCGTGAATCAGGGGAGTGGCCTGCCGGCGGTGTTCGGCGCCGTGATCGTCGCCTCGCTGATCGGTCTCGTGGTCGCGCCGTTCTTCGCGCACATCGTGCGCTTCTTCCCGCCGGTCGTCACGGGCACGGTCATCACGATGATCGGCCTGTCGCTCGTGCCGGTGGCGGCGCGCTGGATCACCGGCGCCGACCCCGAGTCGCCGACCTACGCCGATCCGGTGTTCGTCGGCATCGCCGGCTTCACGCTGTTCGTCATCATGCTGCTGAGCAAGCTCGGCAACGCCACCATCTCGCGCCTGTCGATCCTGATCGCCATGGTCGTCGGCACGGTCTTCGCCGCGGTCATCGGTCGGGCCGACTTCTCGAAGGTGCTCGAGGGGCCGATCTTCGCGTTCCCGTCGCCGTTCGCGTTCGGGGTGCCGACCTTCGACCTCGCTGCCATCGTCTCGATGACCATCGTCGTGCTGGTCATCCTCACCGAGACGACGGCCGACATCATCGCCGTCGCCGAGATCACCGGTTCGAAGGTCGACCGCAAGCGCATCGCCGCCGGCCTTCGCGCCGACATGGTGTCGAGCGCCGTCTCGCCGATCTTCAACTCGTTCACCCAGAGCGCGTTCGCGCAGAACGTCGGCCTGGTCGCGGTGACCAAGATCAAGAGCCGTTACGCCGTGGCGGCCGGAGGCGTGATCCTCATCATCCTCGGCCTGACGCCGATCCTCGGCCGCGTCGTGGCCGCCGTGCCCACCGCCGTGCTCGGCGGCGCGGGACTCGTGCTGTTCGGCACCGTCACCGCGAGCGGCATCCGTACGCTCTCGAAGGTGAAGTACGACGGCAACATGAACCTCATCATCGTCGCCGCCTCGCTGTCGTTCGGGGTGCTGCCCGAGGTGAACCACGACATCTACATGAACTTCCCGACCTGGTTCCAGGTGATCTTCGGATCGGGCATCAGCTCGGCCGCGATCATGGCGATCGTGCTGAACCTCGTGTTCAACCACTTCTCGAAGGGCACCCCGGAAGACCCGTCGGTGTTCGCCGCGAGCCCCGTGCGGGCGGTGAGGACCGACGTCATCCGAACGCTGCGAGCGAGGTCAGGGCGCTGACCGCCGTGTCAGCCTCGGCCGCCGAACGGCATGCCGGATGCCGCGATCGTCAGGGTCCCGACGTTCGCGTCGGGCGGCAGCTGCGCCATGAACACGACCGCGCGCGCGGCATCCGTCACATCGAAGGTCGGCTCCACGCGGCGCGAGCCGTCGGGCTGCAGCGCTCCGGATCCGACGCCGATGTCGGCCATGATCGACGTCCGCGCGTTGCCGATGTCGATCTGACCGCAGGTGATCCCGTGCGCGCGGCCGTCGAGGTCGATCGACTTCGTCAGTCCACTGATCGCGTGCTTGGTCACCGTGTACGCCACCGAGAGCGGTCGCGGCACGTGCGCCGAGATGGATCCGTTGTTGATGATGCGGCCGCCCGGCGGCTGCTGCGCGATCATCGTCCGCATCGCGGCGCCGGCGCACAGCAGCGAACCGGTGACGTTGACGTCGAGCGTCTGCTGCCAGTCGGCGAGCGAGATCTCCGCCGCGGATGCCGTCGGCCCGAACACTCCGGCGTTGTTGAACAGCACGTCCACCCGGCCCCACTCGGCCACGGTGCGCGCGAACAGTGCTTCGACCTCGGCCTCGACGGTCACATCGGTCGGCACCACGAGGGCGTCGGGGTGGCCGTCGGCGGTCTCGTGCAGGGCGTCCTCGCGGCGGCCGGCGAGCACCACCCGGAAGCCCGCCTCGAGCAGTGCGCGGGCGACCGCGCGGCCGATGCCCGAACTTGCTCCCGTCACGACGGCCGTGCGTGCGCTCATGCCGACACCTCTCCGATCTCATCCGATGCCCACTTCGCTGCCGACGAGGCAGACCCCTCCATCTAACAAGAAAGGCCGTACCGTGACCGACAATCGCGCCTCCGCCGTCACATCCGCCGACCTCGATGCCGCCGACCTCGATACTGCCGGCCTCGACACCGATCTCGATCCCGAGGAGACCGCGGAGTGGCTCGAGTCCCTCGACGCGCTGATCAGCGAGCGCGGCGCCGAGCGCGGCGGACACATCCTGCGCACCCTCGTCGATCACGCCGGACTCCGCTCCGAGCCGACGGTGACCACCGACTACGTCAACACGATCGCCACGGCCGACGAGCCCGAGTACCCGGGCGATGAGGAGCTCGAGCGGCGCTATCGCGCCTGGATGCGCTGGAACGCCGCGGTCATGGTGCACCGCGCGCAGCGCCCCGGTGTCGGGGTCGGTGGGCACATCTCGACCTACGCCGGGGCCGCGACCCTGTACGAGGTCGGTTTCAACCACTTCTTCCGCGGCAAGGACCACCCGGGCGGCGGCGACCAGATCTACTTCCAGGGCCACGCGTCCCCGGGCATGTACGCCCGCGCCTTCCTGGAAGGACGCCTCGGCGAGGACGATCTCGACGGCTTCCGCCAGGAGAAGTCCCGTGAGGGGCACGCGCTCTCGTCGTACCCGCACCCGCGGCTGATGCCGGAGTTCTGGGAGTTCCCGACGGTGTCGATGGGCATCGGCCCGATGAACGCGATCTACCAGGCGCAGTCCAACCGCTACCTGCACGGCCGCGGTCTGAAGGACACCTCCGACCAGCATGTCTGGGCGTTCCTCGGCGACGGCGAGATGGACGAACCGGAGTCGCGCGGGCTGCTGCAGCTCGCCGCCAACGACGGGCTCGACAACCTCACCTTCGTCGTCAACTGCAACCTGCAGCGGCTCGACGGCCCTGTGCGCGGCAACGGCAAGATCATCCAGGAGCTCGAGGGCTTCTTCCGCGGCGCCGGCTGGAACGTCATCAAGGTGATCTGGGGGCGCGAGTGGGACGACCTGCTCGCCCACGACGACGACGGCGCCCTCGTCGACATCATGAACACCACGCTCGACGGCGACTACCAGACCTACAAGGCGGAGTCCGGCGCCTTCATCCGCGAGAACTTCTTCGGCCGCGACCCGCGAGTCCGCGCGCTGGTCGACCACCTGACCGACGATCAGATCTGGCGCCTGAGGCGCGGAGGCCACGACTACCGCAAGGTGTTCGCGGCGTATCAGCAGTCGCTCGCCCGCAACGGCAAGCCCACGGTCATCCTCGTGAAGACCGTGAAGGGCTACGGCCTCGGCCCGCGCTTCGAGGCGCGGAACGCCACGCACCAGATGAAGAAGCTCACGCTGCAGGACCTCAAGGACTTCCGCGACCACCTGCACGTGCCGATCACCGACGAGCAGCTCGACGCCGACCCGTATCTGCCGCCGTACTACCACCCCGGTACGGATGCTCCGGAGATCGCGTACCTGCAGGAACGCCGTCGCGCGCTCGGCGGCTTCGTGCCGGAGCGGCGCCCGGCCCACGAGCCGATCGCACTGCCGGATCCGAAGGCGTACGAGGTCGCCGCCCGCGGCTCGGGGAAGCAGCAGGCGGCGACGACCATGGCGTTCGTGCGCGTGCTGAAGGATCTGATGCGCGACCCGGAGTTCGGCAAGCGGATCGTGCCGATCATCCCGGACGAGGCGCGGACCTTCGGCATGGACGCGTTCTTCCCGACCGCGAAGATCTACAACCCGCACGGGCAGAACTACCTGGCCGTCGACCGCGACATCGTGCTGTCGTACAAGGAATCGACCGCGGGGCAGATCGTGCACGCCGGCATCAACGAGGCCGGATCCATCGCGGCGTTCACGGCCGCCGGCACGGCCTATGCCACCCACGGCGTGCCGCTCGTCCCGGTGTACGTCTTCTACTCGATGTTCGGATTCCAGCGCACCGGCGACTCGCTGTGGGCCGCAGCCGACCAGATGACGCGTGGGTTCCTGATCTCCGCGACCGCCGGCCGGACCACGCTCACCGGCGAGGGGCTGCAGCACGCCGACGGGCACTCGCCGCTGCTCGCCGCGACCAACCCGGCCGTCGTGACCTACGACCCCGCGTTCGGATACGAGATCGGCCACATCATGCGCGCCGGCATCGAGCGGATGTACGGACCGGACTCCACCGACCGCAACCGCATCTACAACCTCATGGTCTACAACGAGCCGATCGTGCAGCCGGCCGAGCCCGACGGGGTCGACGTCGCCGGCATCCTGGGTGGCATCCATCGCATCTCGCCTGCCGCGGGCGAGGGCCCGCGCGCCCAGCTACTGGCCTCGGGCATCGGGGTGACCTGGGCGCTCGAGGCGCAGGAGCTCCTGGCCGCCGAGTGGGGTGTCGCCGCCGACGTATGGTCGGTCACCTCCTGGACCGAACTGCGCCGCGACGCCGTCGCCGCGGAGGAGGAAGCGTTCCTGCACCCCGAGCGCGGCATCCGCACGCCGTTCGTGGTGAGCCAGCTCGCGGGAGCGGCCGGACCCGTCGTCGCGGTCAGCGACTACGCCAAGGATCTGCCCGACCAGATCCGCCAGTTCGTGCCGAACGACTGGGCGACGCTCGGCGCCGACGGGTTCGGATTCTCCGACACCCGGGCCGCCGCGCGTCGGTTCTTCAAGATCGACGGCGCCTCGATCGTCGTGCGGGCGCTGCAGCTGCTCGCCGCACGAGGAGAGGTGGATGCCGCAGCGCCCGCGCAGGCGGCGGAGCGGTATCGGCTGCTCGACGTGAACGCCGGCACGAGCGGGTCGGATGCGGAGTAGTGGAGGGCTCAGGCCGTGAGGTCGGAGCTGATCGCCTCGGCCGCCCGGCGGAGCAGCGGCACGGCGCGGCCGCCGAAGGCCTCGTCGACCCGCGAGACCGGACCCGACACCGAGACGGCCGTCGGGGTGGGCGCGTCGGGCACGGCCATCGAGAAGCAGCGGACGCCGATCTCCTGCTCCTGGTCATCGATCGAGTAGCCGCGTTCGCGGATGCGGTCGAGTTCGGCCAGCAGGTCGTCGACCGTGCCGAGGCTGAATTCGGTGGGGGTCGGCATGCCGGCGCGCGCGACGATGCCGCGCACGGTCTCGTCGGGGAGCTGGGCGAGGATCGCCTTGCCGACGCCGGTGTCGTGCAGGTGCGCACGGCGGCCGACCTCGGTGAACATGCGCATCGAGTGCAGCGACGGCACCTGCGCGACGTAGACGACCATGTCGCCGTCGAGCACTGCCATGTTGGCGCTCTCGCCGAGCTCGTCGACGAGGCGCTTGAGCTGCGGACGCGCCAGCGCCCCGAACTGCCGGGAGGCTCCCTCGCCGATGCGGATCAGCTTCGGGCCGAGCGCGTAGCGGCGGTTGGGCAGCTGCCGCGCGTAGCCGAGCGAGACCAGCGTGCGCAGCAGGCGGTGGATCGTGGGCAGGGGGAGGTCGGTGGATGCCGCCAGCTCGCTCAGCGTCACGTCGCCGCCGGCGTCGGTCACCAGTTCGATGAGCTCGAAGACTCGCTCGACCGACTGCACACCGGAACCGGCGCTCTTCGGGGTCTTGATCTCACTCATCGGATCCTCCATCGTCTTGCGATCATTCCATCATGCGAGAGAGCTTCGTCGAAACCCACGCGCTCGAACTTTCGCCGCTTGCCCCGAACTTCCATAAAGTAGATAATAGAGTCCACGATACGAAAACATCTAGGAGGAATCATGGCGAGTCCGGGACCCGGGAACTCCATCACGCTGCGGATCGATGCGCCGTCGAACTTCAGCGTCACCAGTGAGCTCGCCGCAGCGGCGGCCGAGGCGGGAGCGGCGGTCACCGCCCTCGACGTCGTCGAGTCGCACCCCGCGACGATCGTCGTCGACCTGACCTGCAACACCGAGGGCGAGGAGCACGCCGAGCGCGTGCGCGCCTCGATCGACGCACTCGACGGCGTCACAGTGCGCCTCGTCAGCGACCGCACGTTCCTGATGCACCTCGGTGGAAAACTCGAGGTCGTTCCCCGCGTGCCGCTCCGCAACCGCGACGACCTGTCCCGCGCCTACACGCCTGGAGTCGCCCGCGTCTGCATGGCGATCGCCGAGGACAAGAGCAAGGCCCGCCAGCTCACCGTCAAGCGCAACACGATCGCGGTCGTCACCGACGGCACCGCCGTGCTCGGCCTCGGCGACATCGGCCCCGAGGCCGCGCTCCCGGTCATGGAGGGCAAAGCCGCGCTGTTCAAGCAGTTCGCGAACGTCGACGCCTGGCCGGTCTGCCTCGACACCAAGGACACCGAAGAGATCATCATGATCGTCAAGGCGATCGCCCCGGTCTACGGCGGTGTGAACCTCGAGGACATCGCGGCACCGCGCTGCTTCGAGATCGAGGCGCGTCTGCGTGAGGAACTCGACATCCCGGTCTTCCACGACGACCAGCACGGCACCGCGATCGTGACCCTTGCCGCCCTCGGCAATGCGCTCAAGGTGGTGGGCAAGACCATCGGAGACGTCCGCATCGTCGTCTCCGGCGTCGGCGCCGCCGGCAACGCCATCGTGCAGCTGCTGCTCGCCGAGGGTGCGCACGACATCGTCGCCTGCGGGCGCGACGGCGCGATCCACTCCGGAGCGGAGTACACCGACGCGCACCGCACCGAGATCGCCGCGACCACCAACCCCCGCGGATTCCAGGGCACGCTGAAGGAGGCCCTGGTCGATGCCGACGTGTTCATCGGCGTGAGCGCCCCGAACATCCTCGGCGAAGAGGACATCGCCGCGATGGCCGACGACGCGATCGTGTTCGCGATGGCGAACCCGACCCCCGAGATCGACCCGATCGTCGCGGCGAAGCACGCCGCCGTGGTGGCCACCGGCCGCAGCGACTTCCCGAATCAGATCAACAACGTGCTCGCGTTCCCCGGCGTCTTCCGCGGTCTGCTCGACGCGGGCGTGTCCGACATCACCGCGCCTATGCTGGTCGCAGCCGCCGAGGCGATCGCTTCGCGCGTGGGAGACGACGAGCTCAACGCGAGCTTCATCATCCCCAGCGTGTTCGACCCGCTGGTGGCTGGCGCGGTGGCCGAGGCGATCGTCCGCGTCGCTTCATCCGCTTCGTCCGCCTCGAGCAAGGAGTGAGCAGCGTGGCCGCCAGCGTCGACCGGAGCAGCACGAGCCTGCGCGACGACGACTTCGCCGACATCGACGCGCGGCTCGCGGATGCCGATGCGCTGCTCGCCTCGTCGTATCCCGGCGACGACGGCAGTCGGCAGCCGGTGCACACCCTCTACGTACCGGCCGACCGCTTCACCCCCGACCTGCCGGCACGATTCGGCGCGGATGCGGCTGCGGCCGTCGACGCGTTCGGCGGCATGGCGGCGCTGGCGGATGCCGTGGGGCTCGGCGACCTCGCCGCGGAGCTCGCGCCGCTCGTCGAGGCCAAGCTGCAGCGCGAGCCGATCGAGGACCTCCGGCTGGACTTCGAGGACGGCTACGGCGCACGGCCCGACGACGAGGAGGACGCGGATGCGATCCTCGCCGCCGAGCGCGTGGCCGAGGCGGTTGCCGCGGGCGCTGCTCCGCCGTTCATCGGCATCCGCTTCAAGTGCTTCGAGGCGCCGACTCGGCGCCGCGGCATCCGTACGCTCGATCGATTCCTGACCACGCTCGCCGCCGCGGGTCCGCTGCCGGACGGGCTGGTCCTGACCCTTCCGAAGGTGACGGATGTCGCCCAGGTCGAGGCGATGGTCGCGCTGTGCGAGCGCTTCGAGGAGCGACTGGGTCTCGCGCCCGGCCGCCTGCGCTTCGAGGTGCAGATGGAGACGCCGCAGCTGATCATCGCCGCGGACGGATCCGTCCCGGTCGCGACGCTGCTGCACCGGGCGAAGGGGCGCGTGTCGGCGCTGCACTACGGCACCTACGACTACAGCGCCTCGCTGCAGATCGCCGCGGCGCACCAGTCGATGGAGCATCCGGCCGCCGACTACGCCAAGCAGGTGATGCAGGTCGCCGTCGCCGAGACCGGCGTGCGGCTCTCCGACGGATCGACGAACGTCATCCCGGTCGGCGAGCCCGACCACGTCCGACACGCGTGGCAGCTGCACGCGCGGCTGGTGCAGCGCTCGCTCGAGCGCGGCTACTACCAGGGCTGGGATCTGCATGCGGCCCAGCTGCCGACCCGGTACCTCGCCACCTACGCGTTCTACCGCGAGGGGTTCGCCGCCGCCGCGCGCCGCCTCGACAACTATCTGCACGGCAGTGACGCGACCATCATGGATGAGCCGGCCACCGCGCGGGCCCTCGCGCGCTTCTTCGTGCGCGGCCTGGAGTGCGGCGCGATCACCGAGGCGGAGGTGCGAGATGCCGCATCGGCCGCACCCGCCGAGCTGATCCGGCTCGCGCATCCGAAGCTCGTCGTATCCGAGGAGGAGACCTCATGAGCACCCCCGCACGCACCTATTACACGCCGGCCGGCGGGCTTCCCGGACAGTCCGCCCTGCTCACCGATCGGGCCGTGGTGAAGCTCGCCTACACCGTGATCCCGAAGGGCGTGCTGCGCGACATCGTCACCAGCAGCCTGCCCGGCTTCACGAACACCCGCGCGTGGATCATCGCCCGGCCGACGCCGAGCTCGGCGACGACCTTCTCGCAGCTGATCGTCGAGATCGCACCCGGTGGAGGGGCCGCGAAGCCCGAGGTCGAGGCCGGGGTCGAGGGCGTCGTGTTCGTCACGACCGGTTCTCTCACGCTGACCCTCGACGGGCAGCGGCATGTGCTCGAGGAGGGCGGCTACGCCTTCCTCGCCCCGGGCGCTGACTGGTCGCTCGCCAACGAGGGCGACGCGCTCACCAGCTTCCACTGGATCCGCAAGGCGTACGAGTGGATCGACGGCGTCGACGCACCGGCATCCTTCATCACCAGCGACAAGGATGTCGAACCGGTCTCCATGCCCGACACCGACGACGTATGGGCGACCACCCGCTTCTCGGACGGGAGCGATCTGGCGCACGACATGCAGGTGAACATCGTCACCTTCAAGCCCGGCGGCACGATCCCGTTCGCCGAGACGCATGTCATGGAACACGGCCTCTTCGTGCTGCAGGGCAAGGCCGTCTACCGCCTCAACGACGACTGGGTCGAGGTCGAGGCCGGCGACTACATGCTGCTGCGCGCCTTCTGCCCGCAGGCCTGCTACGCGGGCGGTCCCGAGGACTTCCGCTACCTGCTCTACAAGGACATGAACCGGCAGATCCGGCTCACCTGAGGTCCTCCGCGCGCGATCGTGGATCAGAAACGCACCTTCCCGAGCCCGGGGAGGTGCGTTTCTGATCCATCACCTCCTCGTGTTGAGTGGGCCGGCGCCGAGAGCCGTTGACAGACAGCTGGAGCTTCCGTATTCTTTCACTAGTAGAAACTTTTCTTCCACAATCCGAAATCAAGGATGAACAATGAGCTACACCGTGAACGCCTCGATCCTGCTGACCGACCTGCCGACGCTCGAGCGTCCAGCCGCGGTCAAGGCAGCCGGCTTCGACGCCGTCGAGTTCTGGTGGCCGTTCGCCTCCGCCGTCCCGGCGCAGCAGGAGGTCGACGCGTTCGTCTCCGCGATCCAGGACGCCGGCGTTCAGCTCACCGGCCTCAACTTCTTCGCCGGCGACATGCCTGCGGGCGACCGGGGCCTCGTCTCCTGGATCGGCCGTGAGGACGAGTTCCGCGCGAACGTCGACGTGGTCGTCGGCATCGGCGAGCGTCTCGGCACCAAGGCCTTCAATGCCCTCTACGGCAACCGCATCGAGGGGGCGGATGCTCAGGCGCAGGACGACTTGGCCGTGCAGAACCTCGCGATCGCCGGAGCGGCCGTGGCGAAGATCGGCGGCATCGTGCTGCTCGAGCCGGTCTCGGGCATGGAGGCCTACCCGCTGAAGACCGCCGCCGACGCGCTGGCCATCATCGGCCGGGTCCGTGACGAGCACGGCGTCGACAACATCCGTCTGCTCGCCGACTTCTACCACCTGGCCGTGAACGGCGACGACGTCGCGGCGGTCATCGCCGACCACGCCGGCGAGTTCGGGCACATCCAGATCGCCGACGCCCCCGGCCGCGGCGAGCCCGGCACCGGCGACCTGCCGCTGACCGAGTGGCTCGATGCCGCCCGTGCCGGCGGATACACCGGAGTCATCGGCCTCGAGTACAAGGCCACCCAGCCAGACGCGTTCGCCTGGCTCAACCACTCGGCGCCCGCAACGACTGAAGGAGCGAACTCATGACCAGCATCGCCATCATCGGCCTCGGCATCATGGGCCTGCCCATGGCCAAGAACCTCGTCAAGGCCGGCTACGAGGTGACCGGATTCAACCGCAGCCAGGAACCGATCGACGCCCTCGTCGAGGCCGGCGGCACGGGAGCGACCAGCATCGCGGATGCCGTGAAGGATGCCGACGTCATCCTCACCATGGTCCCTGACTCGCCTGACGTCGAGGGTGTCGTCCGCGGCGAGGAGGGCGTCTTCGCCCACGCCAAGGCGGGCGCCCTGTGGATCGACAACTCCTCGATCCGCCCCGACGTCGCCAAGACTCTCGCCGAAGAGGCGGTCGCCGCCGGCTTCGGCGCGGTCGACGCCCCGGTCTCCGGTGGCGAGCAGGGGGCGATCGACGGCGCGCTGTCGATCATGGTCGGCGGATCACCCGAGCACTTCGCCGCCGCGGAACCGGTCCTGAACGCGATCGGCAAGACCATCGTGCACGTCGGTCCCGCCGGCGCCGGCCAGACCGTCAAGGCCGCCAACCAGCTCATCGTCGCCGTGAACATCCAGGCGCTCAGCGAGGCCGTGGTCTTCCTCGAGGCCTTCGGCGTCGACACCGAGGCCGCACTCAAGGTGCTCGGCGGCGGACTCGCCGGCTCCAAGGTCCTCGACCAGAAGGGGCAGAAGATGCTCGACCGCGACTTCACCCCCGGATTCCGTCTCGCCCTCCACAACAAGGATCTGGGCATCGTCACCGCCGCAGCGCGCTCGGTCGGGGTCACCGTCCCCCTCGGCGCCGCCGTCGCACAGCTCGTGAACGCCCTCGTCGCCCGCGGCGACGGCGGACTCGACCACTCCGGGCTCTTCACGCTCACCAACGAACTCTCCGGCCGCGCCTGACCCGCGACCGCGACCCCACTCAAAGGACATCTCATGACCCGAATGCGTGCAGTAGACGCGATCTGCCAGATCCTCGTGAAGGAGGGCGCCACCGAGGCGTTCGGCCTTCCCGGTGCGGCCATCAACCCCTTCTACGCCGCGATGCGCGCCAACGGCGGCATCCGGCACACCCTCGCCCGTCACGTCGAGGGCGCCTCGCACATGGCCGACGGCTACAGCCGCACCGGCGACGGCCGCATCGGCATCTGCGTCGGCACGTCCGGCCCCGCCGGCACCGACATGATCACGGGGCTCTACGCCGCGATCGCCGACTCCATCCCGATGCTGTGCATCACCGGTCAGGCGCCCGTCGCGAAGCTCGACAAGGAGGACTTCCAGGCCATCGACATCGCGTCCATCGCGAAGCCGGTCACGAAGTTCACCAAGACCGTGCTCGAGGCGGCGCAGGTGCCCGGCACCTTCCAGATCGCGTTCCAGATCATGCGCTCCGGTCGTCCCGGACCCGTGCTCATCGACCTGCCGTTCGACGTGCAGATGGGCGAGATCGAGTTCGACATCGACACCTACGAGCCGCTGCCCGTGGCGAAGCCCGCGGCGACCCGCGCGCAGGCCGAGAAGGTGCTCGACCTGCTGACGGCATCCGCTCACCCGCTGATCGTCGCCGGTGGCGGCATCATGAACTCGGGCGCCTCGAACAAGCTCGTCGAACTGGCCGAGACCCTGGGCGTGCCCGTGGTGCCGACGCTGATGGGCTGGGGTGCGATCCCCGACGACCACCCGCTGGCGGCCGGCCTGGTCGGCATCCAGACCTCGCAGCGCTACGGCAACGCGAGCTTCCTCGAGTCGGACTTCGTGCTCGGCATCGGCAACCGCTGGGCGAACCGCCACACGGGCGGCCTCGACACGTACCGCAAGGGGCGCACGTTCGTGCACGTCGACATCGAGCCCACGCAGATCGGCCGCGTGTTCGCGCCCGACTACGGCGTGGTCTCCGACGCCGGTGCCTTCATCGACGCGCTGCTCGAGGTGGCGCGCGAGCGCGTCACGTCGCTGCCGGACTATCTCGGCTGGGCCGAGGAATGCCGCGGCCGCAAGGCGAAGCTGCAGCGCAAGACCAACTTCGACAACGTGCCGATGAAGCCGCACCGCGTGTACCAGGAGATGCTCTCCGCCTTCGGGCACGACACCACCTACGTCACGACGATCGGCCTGTCGCAGATCGCCGGCGCGCAGCTGCTGCACGTGTACGGTCCGCGCCAGTGGATCAACGCGGGCCAGGCCGGTCCCCTCGGCTGGACCCTGCCCGCTGCCCTCGGCGTCGTGCGCGGCAAGCCGGGCCAGCCGGTCGTCGCGTTGAGCGGCGACTACGACTTCCAGTTCATGATCGAGGAGCTCGCGGTCGGCGCGCAGCACAAGCTGCCGTACATCCACGTCGTGGTGAACAACAGCTACCTCGGCCTGATCCGCCAGTCGCAGCGTCCGTTCGAGATGGACTACGAGGTCTCGCTCGCGTTCGACAACATCAACACCCCGCAGGACTCGTCGAGCGTGGCGGTCGGCTACGGCGTCGATCACGTCAAGGTGGCCGAGGGGCTGGGCTGCAAGGCGATCCGCGTCGAGCGTCCCGAAGACCTCGCGGCCGGATTCGCCGAGGCCGAGCGTCTCAAGGCGGAGTACCAGGTGCCGGTGGTCGTCGAGGTCATCCTCGAGCGCGTCACGAACATCGCAATGGGTGCCGACCTCGACACCATGAACGAGTTCGAAGACCTCGCGACGTCGCCCGCCGACGCCCCCGAGGCCGTCTACGCGCTGCTCGACTGACTCCGTCGCATGCGCATCGTCATCGCGTCGGACAAGTTCAAGGGCTCGGCGACGGGCGCGGAGGTGGCGGATGCTCTCGCCCTCGGCATCCGGGAGGTCATCCCGGATGCCGAGATCGAGGCGGTGCCCGTGGCCGACGGCGGGGAGGGCACGGTCGATGCCGCGCTCGCGAGCGGGTTCGAGGCGGTCAGCGCGCGGGTGACCGGGCCGACCGGTGAACCCGTCACGGCCCGGTTCGCGGTGCGCGGCGCGGAGGCTGTCATCGAGATGGCTGCCGCGAGCGGACTCGACGTGCTGCCGGGTGGAGAGAAGGCGGCGCTGACGGCCACCACGCGCGGGACGGGCGAGCTCATCGTGGCCGCGCTGGCCCGCGGCTGCACGACGATCGTGATCGGGGTCGGCGGCAGTGCCACCACCGACGGCGGCGCCGGGATGCTGCAGGCACTCGGTGTCTCACTCCGCCGGGCGGACAGGGAGGTCTCGCCCGGCGGAGCGGCGCTCGCCGACCTGACCGCGGTCGATGTGTCCGGGCTCGACCCGCGCATCGCCCAAGCGACCGTCGTTCTCGCCAGCGACGTCGACAATCCTCTTCTGGGAGACCGGGGGGCCGCTGTGGTGTTCGCGCCGCAGAAGGGGGCGAGCGCCGACGATGTCGCCGCCCTCGAGGCGGGCCTCTCCCGTTTCGCTGAACTCCTCGAAGCGCAGCCCGGGGTGCGTCCGTCGGCTGAGCTGCCGGGTGCGGGCGCCGCCGGGGGAGTGGGCTTCGCGGCCCTCGCCGCGCTCGGGGCGCGCAGGTCGCCGGGCATCGACGTCGTGCAGCGGCTCACGGGCCTCGCGGATCGCATCGCCGGCGCCGATCTCGTCATCACCGGCGAGGGCAGCCTCGACGATCAAAGTCTCGGCGGCAAGACGCCGCTCGGCGTCGCTGCGGCGGCGCATCACGCGGGAGTGCCGGTGATCGCCGTGTGCGGTCGTTCGACCCTCGATGACCGGGAGATCGCCGCGGCGGGATTCCAAGAGGTCTACGCGCTGAGCGCGATCGAACCCGATCCTGTGGTGAGCATGGCCCAGGCGCGCACGCTGCTCGAGTCGGTGGGCCGGAATATCGCGGCTCAACTCGCCGCTCATCCATTGACAACTCCCTCCTGACTGTGGTGAGATCTCCACATACGGAAGTAAATTTCCACTCAGCGGAATTACCTACCAACGGACAAAGCAGTCCAGGAAAGGCACCGATGGCCACCGAAGAGTATGTCCACGTCCCGAGCCGCGCATCCGAGGGGCTGGACGAAGCACCGTCGGCCGTCTTCGCGGTTCAGGCCGGCATCAGCCCGCGCCTGTACAACAGCGACCTCGCTCCCACGACCCGCGAGGGCCGGAAGTGGAGCTCGTACAGCATCTTCGCGCTCTGGGCGAACGACGTGCACAGCCTCGGCAACTACGTCTGGGCGATCGGCCTGTTCTCGCTCGGCATGAGCGGCGGGGCGATCCTCGGCTCCCTCGCCTTCGGCGCCCTCTTCCTGTTCCTCCTGCTCACCCTCTCCGGGTTCATGGGCGAGAAGACCGGCGTGCCCTTCCCGGTGATGAGCCGCATCAGCTTCGGCATCCACGGTGCCCAGATCCCCGCTCTCCTCCGTGGTGGCGTCGCGATCGCCTGGTTCGGCATCCAGACCTACCTCGCCTCGCAGGTGCTGCAGGTCGTCGTGATCGCCCTCATCCCGGGTGCCACTGCTCTGCAGGACGGCGCCTTCCTCGGGCTGTCGGCGCTCGGCTGGATCACCTTCCTCATCCTGTGGGTCGTGCAGTCGATCATCGTCAGCTACGGCATGGAGATGATCCGCAAGTACGAGGCCTTCGCCGGTCCCGTCATCCTCGCCACCTTCGTCGGCCTCGCCGTGTGGGTGCTGGTGCAGGCCGACTTCCAGATCTCCTGGTCGAACGACGAGCCGCTCAGCGGCGGTGCGCTCTGGCTCCAGATGCTCGGCGGGGCCTCCGCGTGGGTCGCGATCTACGGCACGTTCGTCCTGAACTTCTGCGACTTCACCCGCGGAGCCCAGTCGAAGAAGGCGATCGTCAAGGGCAACTTCTGGGGTATCCCGATCAACATGCTGTTCTTCGGCTGCATCGTGGTGGTGCTCGCCGGCGGCTCCTTCACGATCAACGGCGCGGCCATCACCTCCGCCCGCCGACGTCGTCGCCGCCATCCCGAACACCCTGCTCCTGGTGCTGGCATCCCTCGCCCTGATCATCCTCACGATCGCGGTCAACCTGATGGCGAACTTCGTGGCGCCGACCTACGCGCTGACGAACCTCTTCCCGAAGCGGCTGAACTTCCGGAGGGCCGCGCTGCTCTCGGCAGTGATCGGACTCGTCATCCTGCCGTGGAACCTCTACAACTCCCCGGTCGTCATCGGCATCTTCCTGAACGGCCTCGGCGCACTGCTCGGCCCGCTGTTCGGCATCATCATGGTCGACTACTGGCTGCTCCGGAAGCAGCGGATCAACATCCCCGACCTCTACTCCGAGCATGTCACGGGCGAGTACTACTACCGCAGCGGATTCAACCCCCGGGCGATCATCTCGCTCATCATCTCGGGCGCGATCGCGCTGCTGCTCACCTTCGTGCCGCTGTTCCAGGTCGTGAGCCAGTTCTCCTGGTTCCTCGCCGCGGGACTCGGCGCGCTCGTCTACGCCGCGCTCGCCGACCGTCGCCGCGCGTTCCACGACGTCCCGGCCGGCGACATCGCCGTCGTCCCGACCCACTGAGCGGAGGATCGATCATGCGCATCCTCGTCGCGAACGTGAACACCACGCAGACGATGACCGACGGCATCGCCGAGGCGGCCCGTGCGGTGGCCTCCGACGGCACCGAGATCATCGGTCTCACGCCCGACTTCGGCGCCGACTCTTGCGAGGGCAACTTCGAGAGCTATCTCGCCGCGATCGCCGTCATGGACAAGGTGATGCGGTACGAGGGCGAATACGACGCCGTCATCCAGGCCGGATACGGCGAGCACGGCCGGGAGGGTCTGCAGGAGCTGCTCACGGTGCCGATCGTCGACATCACCGAGGCCGCGGCATCCACGGCGATGTATCTCGGACGCTCGTACTCGGTGGTCACGACGCTCGACCGCACGGTGCCGCTCATCGAGGACCGGCTGATCCTGGCCGGTCTCCATGACCGCTGCGCCTCGGTGCGGTCGTCGGGACTCGGGGTGCTCGAGCTGGAATCCGACCCCGAGCGGGCCATCGAGGCCATCGCCGCCGAGGCGAAGCGCGCCGTGGAGCACGACAGGGCCGAGGTCATCGTGCTCGGTTGCGGGGGCATGGCCGAGTTGAAGGACCGCGTGGTCGAGCTGTGCGGCGTGCCCGTGGTCGACGGCGTGCAGGCGGCGGTCGCCGTCGCCGAGGGCCTGGTGCGCCTCGGACTCCAGACCTCGAAGGTGCGCACCTACGCCCCGCCGCGCCCGAAGCGGATCACGGGGTTCCCGTTCGCCGCACGCTGAGTGCGCGCGAGCGGATCAGGGCAGAGAATCGAAGACAGCAGTGAACGTCGGCGCGACGCCGGCAGATGGGTGAGGCGACATGTCGCAGGAGCAGGACAAGCAGGATGCCGGATCGTCGCTGGACCCGACCGGCGAGCACTACGACCTCGTGATCCGAGGGCAGCGTGTGCTGACGTCGGCGGGCATCAGCGCCCGTGAGGTCGGCGTGCGGGGCGGTGTCATCGTCGCGATGCAGCCGCTGGGCAACAACCTCGACGGCGACGAGATCATCGAGCTCGCCGACGACGAGACGCTCATCCCCGGGCTCGTCGACACCCACGTGCACGTCAACGAGCCGGGCCGCACCGAGTGGGAGGGCTTCGCGTCGGCGACCAAGGCCGCAGCCGCCGGTGGCGTGACGACGATCGTCGACATGCCGCTGAACAGCATCCCGCCGACCATCGACGTCGAGGCGCTGAACATCAAGCGCGACGTCGCCCGCGACCAGGTGCACATCGACGTCGGCTTCTGGGGCGGGGCGGTGCCGGGAAACACCGGTGAGCTGCGCGCGCTGCACGACGCCGGCGTCTTCGGTTTCAAGTGCTTCCTGCTGCACTCCGGCGTCGACGAGTTCCCTCCGCTCGACGCCGACGAGATGGAGAAGGACATGCGCGAGCTCGCATCGTTCGACTCCGTGATGATCGTGCACGCCGAGGATTCCCGTGCCATCGACCGTGCGCCCTCACCCGAGGGCGACGACTACGGCAAGTTCCTGGCCTCGCGCCCCCGCGGTGCCGAGAACCTCGCCATCGCCGAGGTGATCGAGCGCACGCGCTGGACCGGCGGGCGCGCGCACATCCTGCACCTGTCGTCGTCGGACGCCCTCGCGATGATCCGCAGCGCCAAGCAGGACGGGCTCAAGCTGACGGTCGAGACGTGCCCGCACTACCTCACCCTCACCGCCGAGGAGATCCCGCTCGGGGCCACCCAGTTCAAGTGCTGCCCGCCGATCCGCGAGGCCGGCAACCGCGAGCTGCTGTGGGAGGGGCTGGAGGACGGCACGATCGACTTCATCGTGTCGGACCACTCGCCCTCGACGCTCGACCTGAAGGATCTCGACAACGGCGACTTCGCGGTCGCCTGGGGCGGCGTCGCCTCGCTGCAGCTCGGGCTGTCGCTGATCTGGACCGAGGCGCGACAGCGTGGACTCTCGCTCGAGACCGTGGTGTCGTGGATGAGCGAGCGGCCCGCGAACTTCGCTGGGCTCACCGGCAAGGGGCGCATCGCACCCGGCTACGACGCGGACTTCTCGGTGTTCGCCGCCGACGACGCGTACGTGGTCGACGTCACGAAGCTGCACCACAAGAACCAGCTCACCCCGTACCACGGCAAGCCGTTGGCCGGTGTGGTGCGCAAGACCTGGCTGCACGGCGAGGTCATCGACTTCGAGACCCCGCGCGGACGCCTGCTGCGCCGCGGCATGACCGACTGATCGGCAGCATCCTTCCTGCACAGCGTCGCTCTACAGGGCGGGTTCGAGCATCATGCTCGGGCCCGCCCTCGCCTTTGTCGGCGGTGTTTGCTAAAGTTGAGTCAAGCCCACTCAACTTTAAGGAGTCTCCCCAGGAGGGACACATGAGCAACCCGCAGACCGGCTCTCAGAACCAAGATCAGCAGTCCGCCCTCGAGCAGTTCGGCATCAACCTGACCGACCGCGCTCGACAGGGAAAGCTCGACCCGGTGATCGGACGCGACAGCGAGATCCGCCGTGTCAGCCAGGTGCTCACCCGTCGCACCAAGAACAACCCGGTGCTGATCGGCGAGCCCGGCGTCGGCAAGACCGCCGTCGTCGAGGGTCTGGCCCAGCGCATCGTCGCGGGCGACGTCGCGGAGTCGCTGAAGGACAAGGAGCTGATCACGCTCGACATCTCGGCGCTGGTCGCCGGAGCCATGTACCGCGGGCAGTTCGAAGAGCGTCTGAAGCAGGTGCTCAAGGAGATCACCGAGTCCGACGGCCAGGTCATCACGTTCATCGACGAGTTGCATGTGCTGATGGGCGCGGGCGGGGGCGAGGGTTCCGTGGCGGCCTCCAACATGCTCAAGCCGATGCTGGCCCGGGGCGAGCTGCGTCTGATCGGCGCCACCACACTCAACGAGTACCGGGAGTTCATCGAGAAGGATGCCGCGCTGGAGCGGCGCTTCCAGCAGGTGTACGTCGGCGAGCCCACGGTCGAAGACACCATCGCGATCCTCCGCGGCCTCAAGGGCCGGTACGAGGCCCACCACGGGGTCACGATCGCCGACAGCGCCCTCGTCGCGGCGGCTGCGCTCTCGAACCGCTACCTCCCCTCCCGCCAGCTGCCCGACAAGGCGATCGACCTCATCGACGAGGCGATGTCACGGCTCAAGATGGAGATCGACTCCTCGCCCGTCGAGATCGACCAGCTCAAGCGCCAGGTCGACCGGATGAAGCTCGAAGAGCTGGCGCTGAAGAAGGAGAAGGATGCCGCGTCGAAGGAGCGCCTCGGTACGCTCCGCGAACAGCTCGGCGGGCTCGAGAAGGAGCTCGCCGAACTGGAGGAGCGCTGGGCGCGCGAGCGACAGGGCCTCAACCGCGTCGGCGACCTGAAGAAGCAGCTCGACGACGCCATCACCCAGCGCGACCTCGCGATGCGCGAAGCCGACTACACCCGTGCCTCCAAGCTCGAGTACGAGACCATCAAGCGCCTCGAGCGCGACATCGCCGAAGCCGAGCAGGCCGAGGCCGCCGTCTCGTCCGAGGGACGGATGGTCAATGAGCAGGTCACCGACGAAGACATCGCCGGCGTGATCGCCGCCTGGACCGGCATCCCCGTCGGCCGACTGCTGCAGGGCGAGAGCGAGAAGCTGCTGCACCTCGAGAACGAACTCGGCAAGCGCCTGATCGGGCAGAAGGATGCCGTGAAGGCGGTGTCGGATGCCGTGCGCCGCTCGCGCGCGGGTATCAGCGACCCCGGTCGTCCGACCGGCTCGTTCCTGTTCCTCGGCCCGACCGGTGTCGGCAAGACCGAGCTGGCGAAGGCTCTCGCGGAGTTCCTCTTCGACGACGAGCACGCGATGGTGCGCATCGACATGTCGGAGTACGGCGAGAAGCACTCCGTCTCGCGGCTCGTCGGCGCCCCTCCCGGATACATCGGCTACGAGCAGGGCGGTCAGCTCACCGAGGCCGTGCGCCGACGCCCGTACAGCGTGATCCTGCTCGACGAGGTCGAGAAGGCACACCCCGAGGTGTTCGACGTGCTGCTGCAGGTGCTCGACGACGGGCGGCTCACCGACGGCCAGGGCCGCACGGTCGACTTCACGAACGTGATCCTGATCCTCACCTCGAACCTCGGCTCGCCGGTGCTGATCGACCCGATCCTCTCGCCCGACGAGAAGCGCGAGCAGGTCATGGCGCTGGTACGACAGGCGTTCCGGCCCGAGTTCCTGAACCGCCTCGACGACATCGTGATGTTCCAGTCGCTCACCGAAGACGACCTTGCGCAGATCGTCGAGCTCTCGGTCGATCAGCTGCAGAAGCGGCTGCACGATCGCCGGCTCACGCTCGCCGTCACGCCCGACGCGCGATCCTGGCTGGCCGAGCGCGGCTACGACCCGATGTTCGGTGCGCGACCGCTGCGCCGGCTCATCCAGTCGGAGGTGCAGAACAAGCTGGCGACGGCGCTGCTGTCAGGCAACGTGCACGACGGTGACACCGTGCGGGTCGATGTCGCGGCCGATGGGACGGGACTCGCGCTCACCGTATAACTTCCACACTACGGAATTCCACCTCCGAGATTCGGAAAAATCCTTGACCGGGCTCTCGCGCCCGTGATACATCTGGAGAGTTCCGACGGAGGAGCACCTGGATCAGCAGACAGGGAAAAACTGAGCTGACCCCCTGTGGGGTCGGCCGCTCGACTCCACTCATACGGATGGAGTCTCCTCATGTCTCAGCAGACCGGCAGCGTGTGGATCAAGAACCCGCTCGGCATCTTCACCGGCACGGATGCCGACGACTCGGGCGGGATCGTCGTCGAAGGCTCCCGCGTCCGCGAGGTCATCCCCGCGGGCGGGACGCCCTCGGCTCCCGTCGACGAGGTGCTCGACGCCTCGCGTCACGTCGTGATCCCGGGTCTCATCAACACGCACCACCACTTCTACCAGACGCTCACCCGTGCCTGGCGGCCCGTCGTCAGCGCCGAGCTGTTCCCGTGGCTCAAGGGACTGTACGGGGTATGGGCCGGGCTCACGCCGCGCGATCTCGAGCTGGCGACGACCGCGGCGCTCGCCGAGCTGCTGCTCTCGGGCTGCACCACCGCGGCCGACCACCACTACCTCTTCCCGAACGGGCTCGAAGACGGCATCGACGTGCAGGTCGACGTCGTGAAGAAGCTCGGGATGCGGGCGACGCTGACCCGCGGCTCGATGTCGCTCGGCGAGGAGGACGGCGGTCTTCCCCCTCAGTCGACGGTGCAGGATGCCGACACGATCCTCGCCGACAGCGAGCGGCTCATCGGGGCGTATCACGAGCGCGGCGACGGCGCCTTCGTGCAGATCGGGCTCGCGCCGTGCTCGCCGTTCTCGGTCACGACCGGCGTCATGCGCGACACCGCCGCCCTCGCCGAGCGCCTCGACGTGAGACTGCACACCCATCTCGCCGAGACCCTCGACGAGGAGGACTTCTGCCGCGAGATGTTCGGCCTGCGCACGGTCGACTACCTCGAGAGCGTCGGCTGGCTGTCGGACCGCACCTGGCTCGCGCACGGCATCCACTTCGACGACGCCGAGATCACCCGGCTGGGAGCCGCCGGCACCGCCGTCTCGCACTGCGCGACCTCGAACATGCGCCTCGCCTCCGGCATCGCCCGCGCCATCGAACTCGAGGATGCCGGCGCCCCCGTCGGGCTCGGCGTCGACGGCTCGGCATCCAATGATGGCTCGAACATGATCCAGGAGGTCCGCCAGGCGCTCTACCTGCAGCGCCTGCGCTACGGCGCCGCAGCCGTCACCCCGGAGCGCGCCCTGGGCTGGGCGACGGCCGGATCAGCGAGAGCACTCGGCCGTGCCGACGTCGGCACCCTCGCCCCGGGAAAGCAGGCGGACCTGGCCATGTTCACCCTCGACGAGCTGCGCTTCTCCGGAAGCCACGACCCGGTCGCGGCGCTGCTGCTCTGCGGCGCCGAGCGCGCCGACCGCGTCATGGTCGGCGGACGTTGGCGCGTACTCGACGGACAGATCGTGGGACTCGACGTCCCCCAGCTCATCGCCCACCACAGCGAGGCGGCCCGAAGCCTCCTCGCCCGACACTCCTGAGACACCACAGCCCCGAACCGCAGCATCCCCGAATCCCCGTATAACCGACGAAGAGGTCGACATGAACAAGACGAAGACGGTCGCGACGCGACCCGAAGACGAGCGGATGCCGCTCGGCAGCACGATCGCGTACGGCATCCAGCATGTGCTCACGATGTACGGCGGCATCATCGCCCCTCCGCTCATCATCGGCTCGATGGCCGGGCTGAGCGGCGCCGAGGTCGGGGTGCTGATCACCGCCTGCCTGTTCATGGGCGGCCTCGCCACCATCCTGCAGACGGTCGGCATCCCGTTCTTCGGGTCTCAGCTGCCGCTCGTGCAGGGCGTCTCGTTCGCCGGTGTCGCGACGATGGGCGCGATCGTGACGAGCGGCGGCGGTCTGCCTGCGGTGTTCGGCGCGGTCATCGTCGCCTCGATCATCGGTCTGCTGATAGCCCCGGTGTTCGCCACGATCATCCGGTTCTTCCCGCCGGTCGTGACCGGAGTGGTCATCACGATCATCGGCCTCACCCTGCTGCCGGTGGCCGCGGGCTGGGCGATGGGCGGCAACAGTCAGGCCGACGACTTCGGAGACCCGCAGAACCTGCTGCTCGCGGCGATCACCTTCGTCATCGTGCTGGTGCTCAGCAAGGTGCGGATCGGCGCGATCTCCCGCCTCGCCATCCTGCTCGCCATCGTGCTCGGCACGATCCTCGCGGCCATCCTCGGCCGCGTCGACTTCGCCGCCGTCGGCGACGGGCCCATCTTCGCCCTCCCGAGCGTGTTCGGCTTCGGGATGCCCACGTTCGAGATCGCCGGCATCATCTCGATGTTCATCGTGATCCTGGTGACTCTCACCGAGACCACGGCAGACATCCTGGCCGTCGGTGAGATCGTCGGCACCAAGGTCGACTCGAAGCGGATCGCCGCGGGACTCCGTGCCGACATGCTGTCGAGCGCGGTCTCGCCCGTCTTCGGCTCGTTCACGCAGTCGGCCTTCGCGCAGAACGTCGGCCTCGTCGCGATCACCGGCGTCAAGAGCCGATTCGTGGTGACCGCGGGCGGTGCCGTGCTCGTCATTCTCGGACTGCTGCCCGTGCTCGGACGGGTCGTCGCCGCGGTGCCGACGCCGGTGCTGGGCGGCGCGGGCATCGTGCTGTTCGGCAGCGTCGCGGCCAGTGGCATCCGCACCCTCGCGAAGGTCGACTACCGCGGCAACATGAACCTCGTCATCGTGGCGTCGTCGATCGGCATCGGCATGCTGCCGATCGCGGCGCCCACGATCTACGACCAGATGCCCGCCTGGTTCATCACGATCTTCCACTCCGGCATCAGCTCGGCGGCGGTCGCGGCCATCCTGCTCAACCTGCTGTTCAACCACCTGGGCAAGCCCTCCGGCAAGGATGCTTCGGTGCTCGCCGCCGCTCCGACCCGCAGCATCCCGATCGCCTACCTCGACGCCTTCGAAGACGGCGACTCGATCATCGACGGCAAGATCGTCGATCGTGACGGCAAAGAGGTCGAGGTCGAGCGCCCCGACCACTGAGCCGCTAACTCGGGCGGGTGCCGCGACCGACGATCGTGTCGGCCGCGAGCTCCTGCCCGATGATCGAGTGCCGCCGTGAATAGGCGAAGTAGATCACCAGGCCGAGCGCCAGCCAGACCGCGAACCGGACCCACGTCTCGGAGCTGAGGTTCAGCATCAGCCAGAAGCAGGCGATCGCCGAGATCCACGGCAGCCACGGCGAGAACGGCACCGTGAAGGGACGCTCGAGGTCGGGCCGGCTCTTGCGCAGGATCGGCACCCCGGTGCTGACGAGCACGAACGCCGAGAGCGTGCCGATGTTGATCATGTCGCCCAGCACCTGCACGTCGGTGAACCCGGCGATGATCGCGATGACGACACCGACGATGAGCTGGATGCGGATCGGGGTGCCGCGCTTGGCATCCGTCACGCTCAGGGCACGGGGGAGCAGGCCGTCACGACTCATCGCGAAGACGACGCGGGCGAGGCCCATCAGCAGCACCATCACGACCGTGGTGAGTCCGACGAGGCTGCCGATCGCGATGACCTGGGCGGCCCAGGTCGCCCCGACGAGTTCGAAGGCGCTCGCGAGCGACGGTTCCTCGAGCTTCGCGAGCTCGGTGTACGACACCATCCCGGTGATGACGACGGCGACCAGCACGTAGAGCACGGTCACGATGATGAGTCCGAGGATGATGCCGCGGGGCACCGTGCGCTTCGGGTCCTTCGTCTCCTCGGCGCTCGTGGCGACGACGTCGAAGCCGATGAACGCGAAGAACACGAGCGCCGCACCGCTGAGGATGCCGAAGACGCCGTACACCGTCGGGTCGGCTCCGGTCATCAGCGAGAACAGGGACTGGGTCCAGGCGCTCTCGGACGCCGCCCCGGCCTCCTCCGGCGGAACGAACGGGGTGTAGTTGGCGCCGTTGATGAAGAAGAGCCCGACGACGATGACGAACAGCACGATGGCGACCTTGATCACGGTGAAGACGCTGTTCACCCGGCTCGACAGCTGGGTGCCGAGCGCGAGCAGCGTGGTGAAGATCGCCACGATGACGACCGGACCCCAGTCGAACGACAGCGGACCGATCGCGATCGTCATGGGGATGTCGAGGTCGAACAGGGATACGGCGTCGCCGAGGTAGACACCCCAGTACTTCGCGATCACGGCCGACGCCATCAGCATCTCGAGGATCAGGTCCCAGCCGATGATCCAGGCGAGGAATTCGCCGAGCGTCGAGTACGTGAACGTGTAGGCGGAGCCGGCGACCGGGATCGACGAGGCGAACTCGGCGTAGCAGAGGATGGCGAGACCGCAGACGGCGGCAGCGATGATGAACGAGATGATCACCGCGGGGCCGGCGTGGCGCGCGGACGCCTCGGCTCCGACCGAGAAGATGCCGGCGCCGACGGCGACGGCGACTCCCATCACGGCCAGATCCCAGACGCCGAGCGATCGCTTCAGCGAGCGTTTCTCGTCGTGCGTCTCGGCCATCGACTGCTCGACGGACTTGATCCTTCGCTGAATCGCCATGCGGACGATTCTAGAAGGACGGCTGTCTCGCTACAGCACCGACTTCGGCAGGCGGTGCAGGGTCACCGCCCCGACGGCGGCGAACGGATGCAGGGGGTCGGGCTCGCCCGATCCGGTCGGTCCGCCGAGCTTGGAGTCGACGAGCGCGCTCATCACGGCGAACGCGTCCATCGAGCTCCAGCCCCGGTCGGTCACGAGGAAGTCGTAGGCGTCCTCGTAGCCGCGGGTGATGCTTTCCTGCACCGGATCGCCGAGCCCGACGAACACCCACTCATCCGGTGTCTCGATGCGGGGCGCGCGCAGGGCCAGACCCGGGACGATGTCGATGCTGACCACCGCGATGCCCTCCGCCTCGATCGCGACGAACGACGATTCGCCCTCGCTCATGATGGCGTGGATGTCGCCGATCGACAGCAGCGCTCCCTCGACCTCGACCGGAAGGTAGACGATCGAGCCGGGCGCGGCCTCGGTGACGTCCATGTTGCCGCCGAGCGCCGTCGTCGGCATCACGGTCGAGTGCACGCCCGCGGCCGGCGCCGTCCCGATGCATCCGATCATCGGCCGGGGAGCGACCACGTGCCGGTCGGTGAGGTGCACGCCGGCCTCGTCGATCGGGATGCGTCTCGAGACGACCGCGTCGCCCATCCGGTGGCGCAGCGCGCCGATGCCGGGCAGGCTCTGCGACCAGCCGCAGTCCTTCAGGCGGATCTCATGGATCGTCACCGCGATCGTGTCGCCGGGCTTCGCGCCCTCGACCCACACCGGACCGGTGACGGGGTTGATCGGTGCGGAGAGCGCGGCCATGTCGCCGTGCTCGTGCAGCTCGCGGTAGACCGCGTCATCGGTCTCGAAGCCGATGCGCTCGCCGGTACCGGGCCGGATCCGCAGCACCGGCTCGACATCGGCGCGGAACCCGGGGCGACCGAGGTCCTTGCCGAGGAAGTGATCGATCCCGGTCATTCCGGCTTCCTCTCGCCCGTCGCCGCGTGCTCCGACAGCAGCTCGGGGTTCGCGCCGTTGCGGATGCGGAAGATGACGAACACGATGACCCCGAGTGCGAGCCAGATGACGCCGCCGATCTTCGCCTCGGCCGAGGCGTTGAACAGGACGTAGCCGATGATGAGGAAACCGCACAGCGGCACGACCAGGTGCAGCAGCCAGTTCGTCGAGCGCTTGCGGACGATGTAGTGCCAGAAGACGGCGATGTGCAGCAGCAGGAAGCCGAACAGTGCGCCGAAGTTCACCAGCGAGGAGATGACTCCGATCTGCCCCACGAAGAACAGCACGAGCACGACGCTCAGCGCGCTGACGACGAGGATCGCGTACACGGGCACCTGGCGAGAATTGATCTTCGAGAAGAACGCCGGCAGCTGTCGGTCGCGGCTCATCGAGTACAGCAGGCGGGAGGTGGCTGCCTGCGCGGCGATCGCGTTCGCGATGCCGACGGCGACGACGTTGACGGCCAGGAACGCGGTGGCCCATCCGCTGCCGGCCGCCTGCGCGACGATCGAGAAGAACGCGTTGTTGACCTCGTCGTCGTCGAAGGAGATCGTTCCGGCGGCGAGCGCGCTGGCGAGCCAGGTCTGCAGGATGAACAGCGTCGCGACGATGAACAGCGCGATGATCATGGCGCGGCCGGCCGGGTTCTTCTTGCCGGTGGTCTCCTCCGACAGGGTGGAGATGCCGTCGAAGCCGAGGAAGCTCAGCACCGCGATCGACAGGGCGGCGGCGATCAGCGGCGGGTCGACCTTCGCGGGATCCCAGAGCTGCGCCAGCGAGAACGACGACCCCTCGATGGTCTGACCCGTGAGTGCGGAGATCGCGATGATCACGAAGATCGCGACGAAGACGAGCTCGATGGCGAGGAAGATGCGGTTCGCGACCGTGATCGAGCCGATGCCGAGCACGTTGATGACGGTGTTGATCGCGACGCACAGGATGGCCCAGAGCCATTCCGGCGAGTCGGGGAAGATGCCCCGCATCGAGGATGCCGCGAACACGTAGAGCAGCGTCGGCACCAGCAGGTAGTCCAGCAGGATCGCCCAGCCCGCGAAGAACCCGGCGATCGGGTGGGTCCCGCGCCCCACGTAGGAGAAGACGGAACCGGCGAGGGGGAACGACTTCGCCATCTGGGCGTACCCGAGCGCGGTGAAGATCATCGCGACGAGTCCGACCAGGTAGACGAGCGGAACCATGCCCTTCGACTCGTTGAACACGACGCCGAAGATCGCCCACGGTGCGATCGGCACCATGAACACCAGGCCGTACACGACGAGGTCGAAGGTCGAGACGGAGCGCTTGAGCTCCTGCTTGTAGCCGAAGGACTCCAGGCGGGGCTGGCCCTCGGAGGCAGTGGTGGTCATGGTTCTCCTGGTTTCGGGTTCAGGGATGCGGAGGTTCGGGAATGCGGATGCTCAGGGATGCTGCGGTTCAGGGATGCTGCGCGAGGAAGTCGGCGATGACGCTCCGGAACTCCTCCGGCTGTTCCAGGTGCACGCAGTGGCTGGCGCCCGGGAAGACGTGTGCGGTCGCGCCGGGGATGAGGTCCACGAACGGGCGCCAGGTCGCCGGCGTGGCCTCGTCGTACTCGCCGGCGACGACCAGCGTGGGGACTCTCGTCGCGGGCAGGCGGTCGATGACCGACCAGTCGCGGAGAGTACCGATCACGTGGAACTCGTTCGGCCCGTTCATCGTGTGATAGACCGTCGGGTCGGCGAGCATCTGCGCCTCGCTGTCGACGAAGTCCTGTGGCGTCGGCACGGTGCGGCAGACGTGCCGCTCGTAGAAGAGCCGGGTGGCGTCCAGGTAGTCGGGGTGGTCGAGGGTTCCGGCGGCCTCGTGTTCCGCGAGGTCGTCGCGCGCGGCATCCGGCAGCGCATCGCGCAGTTTCGCGGCCTCGCCCACCCAGAGCGGCATCGACGCGGGGGAGTTGCAGATCATCAGGCCGCGCAGGCCCTCGGGCTGCCGGACCGCGATCTCGGCGCCGAGCATGCCGCCCCAGGACTGCCCGAGCACGTGGTACTCGTCGATGCCCAGGTGCGTGCGCAGGGAGTGGAACTCCTCGACGAAGTACGCGGGGGTCCAGCGCTCGACGGGCGCATCGGGGTGGTGCGAGCTGCGGCCGCAGCCGATCTGGTCGTAGTGGATGATCGTGCGGCCGGTCAGGTCGGCGAGCGCGGCGAGATTCTGCACGTAGTCGTGCGCCATGCCGGGGCCGCCGTGCAGCACGAAGAGCGGCGCGAGGTCGCGCGGGCGATCGGGCTCGGATCGCCGGTACCAGGTGAAGCCGTCATCGAACGGTGCGGTGGACTCATGGACGTGCATGAGGACATGGTGACGGGTAAATGGTCCGGTGTAAACCATTTTCTCGTTACGTTACGCGAGGTGGAAGACTGAGAGGCGATGGCCGAGACCGACGACACCCTCATCGACCGCACGACGGACCGGCTGGTCACCGCCGTGGCGATCGGCGAATTCCTGCCCGGCACGCGCCTGCCGGCCGAGCGGGATCTCGCCCGTTCCCTCGGGGTCGGCCGCACCACCGCGCGCGCCGCGCTCGAACGTCTGGTGAGTCGCGGCATCCTCGAGAAGCAGCGCGGTCGCGCCGGCGGATCGTTCGTGAAGGAGGAGTGGCCGACGTCCGAGGTGGCCGCCGTCGCCCGCTGGCTCGAGGAGCAGTGGCCGCAGCTGGTCGATGCGGCGATCGCGGGCACGCAGCTGCACGGCGCGGTCGCCCGACTCGCGGCTGTCAATCGCACCGACGACGACGTCGAGCGCCTCGAGACCTGCCTCGACGACTTCCGTCAGGCGGAGAGCGGTGCCCGCCCGCCAGCATGCCGACAGCATCCTGCACCTGGCGATCATCGAAGCCGCGCACAACGACACCCTGTCGGCGATCGTGCTGGAGCACGAGCGCCGGTTCACGATCATCGCCCCCGCCCACCCCTGGGGCGACGCGGCGAGCCGCCCGGCGATGGAGGAGCGCGCCGCCCGTGAGCACGCCGAACTCGTCGCCGCGATCTCCGAGGGGCGCGTCGACGACGCCGGCCGCATCGCGCAGCACCACGTCGAGATCGACCTGGAACTGCTCGAGGCCGTGCGGCGGCGGGCGCTCAGGCGCTGAGGATGTCGCGAGCCGATCTCCTCCGCTGTGCCGTCGCGGCGGCGGCGCCGCTCAGGCGCTGAGGATGACCGTCTCGTCGATCGGACGGCGAACCCGCGGGGCGACCTCGCGCTGCTGCAGGACCTCGGGCAGGCTCTCGATGTCGCCGAACTCGCCGACGGCGATGACGGTCATCGGAGCGAAGCGAGGCTCGAGGTCGGCGAACTCGCGCACGACCTCGGCGTCGAAACCGCTCATCTGGTGCACGAGGAGACCGTCGTGGTGGGCCTGCACCGAGAAGTGGGCGACGGCCTGACCGAGGTCGTAGGCCGCGTGGGTGATCGGCGTGCCGTCGGCCGTCGCCGTCTCGGCGACCGCGACGACGAGCACGGCGGCGTTCCCCGCCCACGCCTGGTTGAAGCCCATCAGCGCGTTTACGACCTGCGCGTGCAGTGCGGTGCCGCGGCGGGCGACGATGAAGCGCCACGGCTGCGAGTTGTTCGCGGACGGGCTCCAGCGTGCGGCCTCGAGGGCGGTGGCGAGCTTCGCCTCGTCGATCGCGTGCTGCGCGTCGTAGGCGCGGGGGCTCCAGCGGCCGGCGAGGATGTCGAGGACGGGGTGCTCGGTCGGTGCGGTGCGATCGATGACGGGAGTGCTCACGGGAGTGCCTTTCGGAGGGAGTGGATCGGACTCCTTCGTCCGGCGTACAGGGATCAGAACAGATGCATGCGCATGAATATTCCGCGCCGCGCGATCACTCCGCCAGATTGACGGATGCCGCATCGGCGAGCGCTCGTCGGACGGCCTTGATCGATGGGGCATCCGCCGACACTCGGCGCGCCGAGGAGAAGATCTCCCGCCGCGGCGCCAGGGGGAGCGGCGTCAGATCGACCGTCGGGGTGTCGCCCGCCCAGACGAGCTCCGGCAGCAGCCCGACGGCGAGCCCCGCGTGGATGAGCCGCACGTGCGCGGTGAGGTCGGCGATCTCGAAGCGCACGTCGGGTTCGAAGCCCGCGGTGCGGCAGAGCTGCTCGGCCCAGGCCCGGGACGCCGTGCCCGCCGGCTCGAGCACCCAGGGCTCGTCGCGGGTGGACCACAGGGCGGCGACGGCATCCGCTGCTCCCGGCGTCCCCGGCCGCCGCGCCAGGGCGATCGCGTCGTGCGCGAGCACCACCCTGTCGAGGTCGGCGTGGATCGGCCGCGTGCGTCCGGGATACTGCTCGGCGAGGATCAGGTCGAAGTCGCGGCTCGAGACGCCGACGAGTCCGGTCTCCGGATCGGACTCGGTCACCTGCACGCGAAGGGCCGGATGCCGTCGCGCCAGGGCGTCGAGGGCGCCGGGCAGCAGCGAGTGGGCGGTGGACTGGAAGACCGCGATGTGCACCGTGCCGGTGACCTCGGTGAGCGATTCCGCGACCGCGACCTCGGCATGCTCCAGCTGGTCGAGGATGCCGATGGCCTGCGCGACCAGCACGTTCCCCTGCGGCGTGAACTGCACGCCGCGGCCCACGCGGCGCAGTAGTGGCACACCGACATCGCGCTCCAGCGCGCTCAACTGCTGCGACACGGAGGCCTTGCTGTACGACAGGGCATCGGCGACCGCGGAGAGGGTTCCGCGGCGCGACAGCTCCACCAGCATCCGCAGGCGATTGACGTCGAGCACGACGCGTCCGTTCGTTCAGTGCGAGTGAACAGAACTCACTCGAATCGGTTGATAGACGGAGCCTACCGAGCGGACGGACAATGAACCAGCCGCACGCGAACCCCGGTGTGCGATCTCTCCGGAAGGCACCGCCCATGTCTGTCGACGTCGACACCACCCCGCGCACCGACACCCCCCGCACCGAGGAGGTCGCCGCCCTCGTGCAGCGCTGGCTCGCCGAGAGCGAGTCGTACCCCGTCGAGCCCGCTGCGCAGCGGCTCTCCGAGGTGCTCAAGGACCCGAACGGTCTCGCGTTCACGGTCGGGTTCGTCGACGGCGTCATGCGCCCCGAAGACCTGCGGGTCGCCGGTCGCAAGCTGGCCGAGATCTCCGAGATCACCCCGAGCCTCCTTCCCGGCTACCTGCGCGCCGCCATCAAGACCGGCGGCTTCTGGGCGCCGAAGCTCCCGGGCATCGTCGTGCCGATCTCGCGCCGCGTGCTGCGCGCCATGGTCGGGCACCTCGTTCTCGACGCCACCCCGTCGAAGCTCGGTCCCGCGATCGCCAAGCTCCGCAAGACCGGCAACCGCCTCAACCTCAACCTGCTCGGCGAGGCCGTGCTCGGCGAGCGCGAGGCCGGCCGCCGCCTTCAGGGCACCAGCGACTTCCTCGCCCGCAACGACGTCGACTACGTGTCGATCAAGGTCTCCAGCGTCGTCAGCCAGCTGTCGATGTGGTCGTTCGACGAGGCCGTGGCCGACGTCGTCACCAAGCTCACCCCGCTGTACGAGCTCGCGGCGCGCGCGGAAGCCACGGGCAAGGCGAAGTTCATCAACCTCGACATGGAGGAGTACCGCGACCTCGACCTGACGATCGCGGCGTTCACCAGCATCCTCGATCAGCCCGGACTCGAGAACCTCGAGGCCGGCATCGTCCTGCAGGCCTACCTCCCCGACGCGCTCGGTGCGATGCAGCACCTGCAGGAGTGGGCCGCCGCCCGTCGGGCGAAGGGCGGTGCACCCATCAAGGTGCGCGTCGTGAAGGGCGCCAACCTCGCGATGGAAGAGGTCGATGCCGCGATCCACGACTGGCCGCTCGCGACCTACGGCACCAAGCAGGACTCCGACACCAACTACAAGCGCGTGCTCGACTGGGCGATGACCCCTGAGCGCCTGGATGCCGTGCGCATCGGCGTCGCAGGACACAACCTCTTCGACATCGCGTACACCTGGCTGCTGGCGAAGTCGCGCGGCGTCACCGACGGCGCCGACCACCTCGTCGAATACGAGATGCTCCTCGGCATGGCGACCGGTCAGGCCGCCGCCGTCCGCAAGGACGTCGGGCAGCTCCTGCTGTACACACCGGTCGTGAACCCGGCCGAGTTCGACGTCGCGATCGCCTACCTCGTGCGTCGCCTCGAGGAGAACGCCAGCCCGGAGAACTTCATGTCCGCGGTGTTCGAGCTCGCCTCGAACCCGACCCTCCTGACGCGCGAGCGCGAGCGTTTCGAGCGCTCGCTCGCCGGCCTCGAGGCCGATCGCTCGGTTCCGGCATCCCACCGCGTGCAGAACCGCGCGGACGAGACGGTCCACGAGACCACCGGGTTCGAGAACCAGCCCGACACCGATCCCGCGCTCGCCGCGAACCGAACCTGGGGGCGCGAGATCCTCGCACGCTCCGTCGGCACCGACCTCGGTCAAGATGCGATCGCCGCCGCCCGCATCGAGACGGATGCCGAACTCGACGCGGTCTTCGCCGCAGCCACCGCCGCCGCCGAGACGTGGGCCGCGCTGCCCGCCGCCGAGCGGGCCGCCGTGCTGCACCGCGCCGGCGACGAGCTCGCCCGTCGGCGTGGCGAGCTGATCGAGATCATGGCCCACGAAGCCGGCAAGACCATCGCCGAGGCCGACCCGGAGATCAGCGAGGCCATCGACTTCGCGCACTACTACGCCGAGCGGGCGAAGGACCTGGAGACGATCCCCGGCGCCGAGTTCGTGCCGTCGAAGGTGACCGTGGTCACCCCGCCGTGGAACTTCCCCGTCGCGATCCCTGCCGGCGGAGTGCTGGCCGGCCTCGCCTCCGGCTCCGGCGTGATCATCAAGCCCGCCAAGCTGACCCAGCGCTGCGGCGCGGTCATGGTCGAAGCTCTCTGGGCCGCCGGGGTTCCGCGCGACCTGCTGGCGCTCGTCGACCTCGCCTCGCGCGACCTCGGCACGCGCCTGGTGGCGAACCCCGCGGTCGACCGCCTGATCCTCACGGGCGCGTACGAGACGGCGCAGCTGTTCCGATCGTTCCGCCCCGACCTGCCGCTGCTCGCCGAGACCAGCGGCAAGAACGCGATCATCGTCACGCCGTCGGCCGACCTCGACCTCGCCGCAGCCGACGTCGCCAAGAGCGCGTTCGGGCACGCCGGGCAGAAGTGCTCCGCCGCATCCCTCGTGATCCTGGTGGGCTCGGTCGCCACCTCGAAGCGGTTCGAGCGTCAACTCGTCGACGCCGTGCGGTCGATGCGCGTCGGTCTGCCCGAGGACCCGGCCACGCAGATGGGCCCGATCATCGAGCCCGCGTCCGGCAAGCTGCTGAAGGCGCTCACCACGCTGGATCGGGGTGAGCGCTGGCTGGTCGAGCCGAAGAAGCTCGATGCCGAGGGCAAGCAGTGGACCCCGGGCGTGAAGACCGGTGTCGTCGAGGGATCCACGACGCACCTGACCGAGTTCTTCGGGCCGGTGCTCGGCATCATGCGCGCCAAGGACCTCGACGAGGCGATCCGCCTGCAGAACGCGGTGGACTACGGCCTCACGGCAGGCCTGCACTCGCTGGACTCGACCGAGGTCGCCACCTGGATCGACCGGGTCGAGGCCGGCAACCTGTACGTCAACCGCGGCATCACCGGGGCGATCGTGCAGCGGCAGCCGTTCGGCGGGTGGAAGCGCTCCGCCGTCGGCGCCGGCGCCAAGGCCGGTGGCCCGAACTACCTCTTCGGCCTCGGTGAGTGGGTGCCGGCAGAGCTGCCCGCCGCTGCCGTCGACGCGGCCGTGCTGCCGGCAGTCGACGCCCTGATCGGCGCCGCCGCATCCGAGCTGGACCCGGTCGAGTCGGCGTGGCTGCAGCGCGCCGCCGCATCCGATGAGCGGGCCTGGGTCGACGAGTTCGGCGCCGTGACCGACAAGTCGGGACTCGGGGTCGAGCGCAACCTGTTCCGCTACCGCCCGGTCGCGGTCGACGTGCGCATTGCGGAGCACGCACCGCTCGTCGACGGCATCCGCGTACTGGCAGCCGCACTCCGCAGCGGCAGCCCGTTCACGGTTTCGGCACCCGCGCTGCCGTCGCGCGTCGAGAAGGCCCTGCGCGCGCAGGGCGTGTCGGTGAAACACGAGTCGGATGCTGCGTGGACCAAGCGCTACGCCAAGGCGCAGCGCTCCTGGCAGCGTGTGCGTCTGGTCGGCGGCGACGCCTCGGCGCTGTTCGAGGCTCTCGACGGATCGCCGGACGTCGCGGTGTGGTCGCACGCCGTCACGGGCGCGGGCCGCGTCGAGATGCTGCCGTTCCTGCACGAGCAGGCCGTGTCGATCACGAACCACCGTTTCGGCAACCCGACGACGCTCACCGACGGCGTGATCTGAGGGCTGATCTGAGGGGCTGTTCGGCAGCCCTGTGAGGCGCTTCTCCGGTATACCGATATGCCTGTCGGACCACGGTACGACAGGCATATCGCGGAGTTCCGTCCGCGGGACGATGTGCGGGAAGAATGCCCCGCCGACAATGGATGACGCTGCCCTCCGCGCCGTATGCCGGTGCCGGGGGCACGCCCATGTCTGTCCGCCGTCTTGGCGCATTTCTCAGGAGTCCCATGTCACCGCGCGTCACCCCCCGATTGTGGATGGCCATCCCGGCCGTCGTCGTCACCCTCGCCCTCAGCATCGTGATCGGACCGATGATTGCCTCGGCGATCGCCCCGAAGGGCGATTTCGTGGCCTTCGGATTGATCATCATCGGCTTCGTGCTCGCCGTGACCCTGCCGGTCCTCGCCCTGCTCGGCTGGCTGCGGCCGGTGTTCTTCGAGCAGAGGCGCGTGCGCGGCATCCTTCCGACGGTCCTCGCCTTCGGCCCGGTGCTGTACATCGTCTACTGCATCGTGAGCTCGAAGTGGGACAACATTCCGATTGAGGGCGCACTCGTCGCGATCATGTTCGCGGCGATCGCGGGCATCGGCGAAGAGCTGGCCTTCCGTGGCGTCGCCGTCATCACGCTCCGCGCGAGGCTCTCCGAGGTCTGGGTCGCCGTCATCCCCTCCGTGATCTTCGGGCTCACGCACCTCACCAACCTCGGCAGGAGCGGATTGGCGACGTCCGAGGTGCTGTACCAGGTGTTCTACGCCGTCCTGTTCGGCTTCTCCGCCTACGCCCTCCGCCGTGTCACCGGCGGCCTCTTCATCCCGATCCTGATCCACACGCTCAACAACGGGTTCGAGAACATCGTGGACAGCTCCGGCGGTGGTCCCATCGCGATCCTCGTCGATGGCGCGGCTCTCCCGGACATCATCTTCATCGGCGGCCTGCTGCTCGGCACGGTCGCGATGATCCTCATCGTCCGCGACAAGACCAACGACCCCGGCCCGCTGCTGGCCGCCCCGCGCATCCGCTGAACAGCGCTCGGGCAGCACGTGCACGAAGAAGCCCCCGTCACCCTGCTCGGATCGAGCGGGTGGCGGGGGCTTCTCCGTACGCCGGATGCTCAGGCGCGCAGCGCCTCGCCGAGCTTGACCCGCGAGCCCATGCGCAGCAGCGAGTTCTCGTAGATCTTCGCGCCGATCGCGATCGCGGCCACGCAGCTCGCGGCCAGGATCACGAGGCTCACCAGCGGCTCCCACCACTGCGCCTCGCCCACGAAGAGTCGCATCGGCATGCCGACAGGAGCCGAGAACGGCACATACGACATGATCGTCAGCACCACCGGGTTGTCGTTGAAGAAGATGACCAGGAAGTACGGGGCCATCACCAGCATCGTGATCGGCGTCGTGGTCGAGCCGATGTCCTCCTGACGGGAGACCATGGATGCCGCGGCGGCGAACAGCGCACGCCAGCAGGACGAAGCCGAACAGGAAGAACACCGCGAACCAGATGATCGGCGCGCCGAGCATCGAGAGCACATCCCGTTGACCCGTGACGATGAGCCCGATCGTGGCGATCGCCGCCAGTGCGAGGATCTGACCCATCGCCAGGACGGTGTTGCCGATGACCTTTCCGGCGAGCAGCGTGCGGGCCGGCATGGCCGACAGCAGCACTTCGACGACGCGGGTCTGCTTCTCCTCCACCACGCTCTGTGCGATCGTGCCGCCGAAGGTCGCGGCGGCCATCATGAAGACCAGGCCGAAGCCGATCGCGATGAAGTAGCGCAGGATCCAGGTCGTCGTGGCGGGCTCGAGGATGGTGACCTCGGGTGGTGACGAGAGCGCCGACACCAGGGAACTCGGGGCATCCTTGAGCGCGATGATCGTGATGCCGGAAGGGCCACCGCCGGGGACGATCGCCGCATCGACCTTCTCGTCCCGGACCAGCGCCTCGGCCTCGGCCTTGTCGGCGACCTCGGTCACGGTGAAGTTCGGCAGGGCGGACACCACGGAGGCGGTCTCCGAGGTCGCGGCCACCGGCGTCTTCTCGGTGGCGGCGCTCTTGCTGGCGAAGCCGCCGATCACGATGCCGGCCAGAGCGAGCAGCAGCAGGATGCCGGTGGAGATCAGGAAGGCCTTGCTGCGTAGCTTGGATCCGATCTCGCGCTCGGCGACGAGCCAGACCTGCGAAGCCTGGCCTGCGGAGCCCGTCGAAGGGCGGACGGGGGCAGGAGCCGACTGGGTTCCTGAGCTTGTCGAAGGGCTCACTGGATGACCTCCTTGAAGATCTGCGCGAGGGACGGATGCTTGGGGGCGAAGCTCGCGACGTCGCCGCGGTCGACGGCGGCGCGCAGCACGCGCTGGGCGGTCTCGGGGTCGTCGGCGTCGAAGAGGGCGTACCCGCCCTCGAAGTCGACGACCGTGACTCCCGGCTCGGTGCGGAGCCAGCCGGCATCACCGGCGGAGACCAGCTCGTAGCGGCTGCCGGCGTGTTCGGCGCGCAGCGCGTCACGGGAACCGGATGCGCGGATCGTGCCGCCCGCGAGGATGACGAGGTCGTCGCAGAGACGCTCGACCACATCGAGCTGGTGGGACGAGAAGAGGATCGACGCGCCCTTCGCGGCACTGGCCTGCAGCACACCCGCGACCACGTCGACCGCGAGCGGATCGAGACCGGAGAACGGCTCGTCGAGGATCAGGACCTCGGGGTCATGGACCAGGGCGGCCGCGATCTGCGCGCGCTGCTGGTTGCCCAGCGACAGCGACTCGATGGTGTCGCCGAGACGCTCGCCCAGACCGAGCTCGGTGAGGAGGGCGGTGGCGCGCTCGGCGGCATCCGTCTTGCTGAAGCCGTGCAGACGGGCGAGGTACACGATCTGCTCGAGCACCTTCATCTTCGGGTAGAGGCCGCGCTCCTCCGGCATGTAGCCGAAGCGCCGGCGATCCGCCGTCGTGAGCGGCGTGCCGTCGAGGTCGACCCGGCCGCCGTCCGACGAGAGCAGGCCGAGCACGATCCGCATCGTGGTGGTCTTGCCGGCGCCGTTGCCGCCGACGAAACCCGTCAGCCGTCCCGGCTCGACCGTGAAGGACACATCGTCGAGCACCAGCCGCGAGCCGTAGCTCTTGGTGATGCCCGCGAGTTCGAGCTTTCCTGTGGTCACGTCGTCTCACTCCGATCCTCTGAGCGGCGCGGGGTTCGCGCCGTGCATCGCATGCCTTCACGTTACGGAGCGCCGGATGCCGCGGCATCCCCCGTACGGCGGACTCCGAGGGTCGGATGCCGGAAGCCGGATGCCGCGAGCCGGATTCTGAGGTCGTCGGCCTTTCAGCGTCGACCGGCGTGCAGCACGGTGCGTACCAGCAGTCCCGCGACCAGCGCCCAGAACGCGGCGCTGACGCCGAGCACCGAGATGCCGGATGCCGCCACGAGGAAGGTGACCACGGCGGGAATCCGCTCGCCCGGGTCGTCGATCGCCTGCTGCACCGAGGAACCGAACGCCGCGAACAGCGCGAGGCCGGCGACCGCGGGGATCACGGCTTCGGGGGCCAGGGCGACCAGCGCGGCGAAAGCGGCCGAGAACGCGCCGAGCACCAGATACGACCCGCCCGTCGAGACGCCGGCGACCCAGCGGCGCTGCGGGTCAGGGTCGGCATCCGGCGAGGCGGCGAGGGCCGCGCTGATCGCCGCGAGGTTGATCGCATGCCCGCCGGCGGGCGCACCGAGTGCCGTGCCGAGTCCGGTCACGAGCATCGCCGGCCGCCACGGCACCTCGTAGCCGAGGCTGCGCATGATCGCGATCCCTGGCACGTTCTGCGACGCCATGGTCACGATGAACAGCGGCAGGGCGAGCCCGACCAGCGCGCCGACCGTGAACGTCGGCGCGGTGAGCTCCATCCGCGGCACGAGCAGCGCCGGGTCGACGGGCGCTCCGGCGCGGATGAGCGATACGGTCACGACCACGGCCGCGGCGACGAACGCGAGCGGCACCGCCCACCGGGGTGCGAGGCGGGCGAAGAGCAGCCAGGTGAGCACGACCGGGATGACGCCCCAGGGGTTGGCGACGATGCCGGTGATCGGGGCCAGGCAGAGCGGGAGGAGCACGCCGGCCAGCATCGCCTGTGCGATCGACGGCGGGATGCGGGCGATCAGAGCGCCGAGCGCCGGCCACAGCGCGGTGAGCAGGATCAGCGCCGCGGTCACGAGGAAGGCGCCGACGGCCGCCGGCCATCCGCCGTCGACGGTGCCGGTCGCGACGAGCAGAGCCGCTCCCGGCGTCGACCACGCGACGGTGATCGGCATCCGATAGCGCCAGGCGAGCACGACGCACGCGAGACCCATGGTGAGGCTGACGGCGAGCAGCCCGCTGGCCGCCTGTGCGGGAGTCGCCCCGACCGCGTCGAGCCCGGTCAGCACCACCGCGAACGAGCTGGTGAAGCCGACGAGGGCCGTCACCACCCCGGCCAGGATGCGGACGGGAGAGGGGAGCGGCGCCGGGCATCCTCAGAGGCTATCGCGGGGCGGGGTCAGGCGAGACCCATCCGGTGGGCCAGCACGACCGCCTGCACGCGGTCGCGGGCGCCGAGCTTCTGCAGGATGCGGGACACGTGCGTCTTCACGGTCGCCTCACCGATGAACAGCGCGCCGGCGATCTCGGCGTTGCTGCGGGCATCGGCCAGCAGCGCCAGCACCTCGGCCTCGCGATCGGTGAGCGGCTCGATCAGGGCGCGGGGTTCCGGAGCGAGACGCCCACCCGGTTCCTGAGCGAGCGGAGCGAGACGAAGGGTGCCTGGGTCCGGCGCTGCCACGGCCGGACGGGCCGCTGCCGCGAACCGCGCCAGCACGCGGCGGGTGACCTCCGGCGCCAGCATCCCGTCGCCGACGGCCAGCGCACGGACGGCGGCGATCAGGTCTTCCGCCCCGGCGTTCTTCAGCAGGAAGCCGCTCGCCCCGGCATCCAGCGCCTGATACAGGTAGTCGTCCCGGTCGAACGTCGTCACGATCGCGATGGCCGCGTCGATGCCGGGATCGGCGACGATACGCCTGGTCGCCTCGATGCCGTCCATATCGGGCATCTGCACGTCCATGGTGATCACGTCCGGACGGAGAGCGGATGCCTGCGCCACGGCATCCGCTCCGGTGGCGGCCTCACCGACGACGGTGATGTCGGGTTGGGTGTCGAGGATCGTGCGGAAGCCCGCGCGCAGCAGCGAGTGGTCGTCGACGAGGAGCACGCGGATCGGCTGGTCGGTCATCGGGGGCTCCTGGGCTCTGCGGGCGGGCGCCGGGAACCGGCGGGGAGGGGAACGCGGGCTCGCACCCGGAGTCCGCCGGGCGCCCGCGGCGTGACCTCGAGCGTTCCTCCGGAGGCCGCGGCGCGCTCGCGCATGCCGAGCTGGCCGAGTCCCGGCCGCAGCTGCGCGACCGAGCGACCGGTGTTCACGATCTCGACCTCGACGCCGTCGTCGTCGTAGCGCACGCGCACGTCGGCGGTCGCGCCGACACCGGCATGACGCCGGGCGTTGGTGAGCGACTCCTGGGCGATGCGGTACAGGTTCACGGCGACGAGCGAGGGCACCGGGACCGGATCGCCGATCACGGCGTAATCCGTGGGAAGGCCGGCCTCGGTCGAGGACTGGGCGAGCTCCTCGATGTCGTCGAGGGCCAGCGTCGATGCGGCATCCGTCGTTTCTCCGCCCGGCGTGCGCAGGGTCTCGAGCAGCTGCCGCAGTTCGTGGATCGCGTCGCGCGCCGAGCCTTCGATGCCGGCGAGGATGCGGCGGGACTCTGCGGGATCCTGATCGATCACCAGGCGCGCAGCGCCGGCCTGCACCCCCATCACCGAGACGTGATGGGCGACCACGTCGTGGAGTTCGCGGGCGATGCGCACCCGGTCGAGGGCGACGGCCTGCGCCGCGGTGACCTCGCGTTCGCGCTCCAGGTCGGCGGTGCGCTGTTCGAGCACCGCCCGCCTGGGACGCCTCGATCCAGGAGCGCTCGCCGAAGTAGTACGCCCCGCCGAAGTAGAGCAGGTTCAGCAGGATCTGGATGAGCATGAACGCCACGTACGGCGACATGGCTCCCGCGACGACGTCGGCTTTGTCGGCCTCGCTGATCGCGTCGCGGTACATGGTGATGAGGAGCCAGGCGAACATGCCGACGATGATCCCGACGCGCACGAGCATGGCGCGGCGGCGCTCGGCCATCCACGCGCCGACCGTGTACAGGCCGATGAACATCGCGATGTTGCCGACGTAGATCTCCGGCACGCGGATGGTGACGGCGGCGAAGTACGCGAGCGCGATGACGACAGCCACGGTGCCGGGCCAGCGACGGCGGAAAGCCAGGGGAGCGGTGACGACGAACGCGTAGACGAGGGCCGTCCAGAGCTCGGCCTGCTCGTCGCCGTAGATCTCCGAGATCGACGACAGCGCGGCACTGAGGATGGCGCCGACGAACATGACGACCGCGAGGATCACGTCACCGCGGCGCTCCCGGGCGGTCGGCGTGCGGCGGAACTCTACGGCGGGCATCCTCCCACCGTACGGGGGAGCGGATGCGAGCTGCATCCCCCTGGCGGCGGACTCCACTTGCTATTGACAAGTTCGCTTGTTTAAAGCAAGCTTGCTCACATCACCGACAAAGGAGTCATCATGACCAAGGTCTTCGTCAACCTGCCCACCACCGACCTCGAGCGTGCCAAGGCGTTCTACACCGCGCTCGGCTGCGCCATCAACCCGGCCTTCACCGATGAGAACGCCGCCTGCGTGGTCTGGTCGGACGACATCTACTTCATGGTCCTGAAGCGCGAGTTCTTCGCCACCTTCACCGACAAGCCGATCGCCGAACCGAACGATGTCGTCCAGGTCTCGGTCACCTTCAGCCGCGACTCGCGCGAGGACGTCGACGCGATCATCGAGAAGGGCCTCGCCGCCGGCGGCGCGGAGCCGAAGCCGGCGCAGGACTACGGCTTCATGTACTCGCGCGACCTCGACGACCCCGACGGCAACTCGCTCGGCTTCCTGTACATGACCCCGGAGGCCGCCGAGAACGGACCCGACCACGTGGCGGACCACGCCGCGTCGGCCTGACATGGCGGCGCGCAGCTACGGCCAGTACTGCGGTGTCACGACGGCCGTCGAGTTGATCGGAGAGCGGTGGGCGATGCTCATCGTGCGCGATCTGCTCGTCGGACCCCGCCGGTACACCGACCTCAAGCAGGGCCTGCCGCGCATTCCGACCAACATCCTGTCCACGCGTCTGAAGGAGCTGCAGGAGGGCGGGGTCATCCGACGAGTCCCGCTGCTCCGCGGTCTCGCCTACGAGCTCACGCCCTACGGCCAGGCGCTCGAGCCGATCATGCTCGAGCTCGGCCGCTGGGGCTTCCAGACGATGGGCGACCCCGAGGAGGGCGACGTCGTCACCCCCGACTCGCTCACCATGGCGCTGCGCACGGCCTTCCGAGCGGATGCCGCGACCGACGCCGAGTACGAACTGCACGTCGGCGAGATCGCCCTGCGCGCTTCGGTGCGCGACGGCGTCCTCCGGGTGGCACAGCTCGCGCCACCGGCCCCGCCGGTCGGAGGTCGTCTCCCCGACGGAGAAGCGGATGCCGTGATCGTCGCCGGCCCCGGCATCCGTCGCCTGATCGGCGGTGAGATCACGCCCGCCGAGGCGATCGCCCAGGACGTGCTCGCCGTCGTCCGCGGCGAGGAGCGCTGGCTGGACTCCTTCGCGGAGACCTTCCACATCGCACCACTGAACGCATCGACTGACCAGAACGAACTGACTGTAGGGAGCACGACATGAGCAATGCAGCATCCGGTCGCATCCTGATCGACCTCTTCATGACGCTCGACGGCGTCGCACAGGGACCGGGCGGCACCGACGAGGATCCGTCGGGCGGTTTCCGCTTCAGTGGCTGGCAGGCCGGGCATCCCTCGTCCGGCGTCGGGCCGGAGGTCGAGAAGGGCATGCAAGGTCTCGATGCGCTGCTGCTCGGCCGCCGCACCTACGACATCTTCGCGTCGTACTGGCCGCATCACACTGAGGGCGAGTCCGGCGACATCGGCAAGCTCTTCAACCGCGTGCCGAAGTACGTGGCGACGAAGGATGCCGACCTGGCGCTCGACTGGGAGGCCTCTTCCCGCATCGGCGAGGACCTCGCCGCCGAGATCGCCACGCTGCGTGCGAACCATCGCGAGGTGCACGTGATCGGCAGCGTCGACTTCGTGCACACGCTGCTCGCCGAGGGGCTGTTCGACGAGCTGAACCTCTGGGTCTACCCGATCCTGCTCGGCGTCGGCAAGAAGGTCTTCGACGACGGCGCACTGCCGTCGGTGCTGACGCTGCTCGAGCCCCCGATCGCCGACGACGGCGGGGTCACGCTGCTCCGGTACGGGCGCACGGACAAGACGCCGGAGGTCGGAACGTACGAGTGAGGAAGAGGATCCTGCGCACGGCGCCGCCGCGTCGAGAGCTGACTCAGCCCAGCATCCGCTCGATCACGCGTGCCACGCCGTGATCGTCGTTCGAGGTGGTCGTCTCATCGGCGGCATCCTGCACGACGGTCGCGGCGTCGGCCATCGCGACCCCGTGCCCTGCCCAGCGCAGCATCTCGACGTCGTTGAGCGCGTCGCCGAACGCGACCACATCGGCTCGGTCGATGTCGAGGTGCGCGCACAGCCGCGCGAGACCCGTGGCCTTCGTGACCCCCTCGGCCATCACCTCGACGAACGGCGCCCCGGACAGCGTCGCCTCGAACCCGGTGAGGCCGAGCGAACGGAGCGTGTCGAAGAGGGCGGCGGGGGCGAGCTCCGCGTGCCGGACGATGAACTTCAGGCTCGGAGCCGAGACCACGTCGTCGAAGTCGACGCCGCCCATCAGTGCGGGGTCGCGACTGTGATCCGACGGCCGAGCGAAGGCGGAGTACCCCTCCTGCGCCACGAACGTCTCACCGCCGTCGCGCACGCTGGCGAACAGCAGTCCTGGGATGCTGGCGCGCAGCGCCTCTGCCAGCGTGCGGATCGTCTCCGCCGGCAGTTCCTCGGCGAACAGCATCCGCTTATCCGTCAGATGCACGGCGTACGCGCCGTTGCTGCACAGCGCCCAACCGTCGAAGGCGGCGTCGGCGGCGATCACCCGCAGCCCGATCGGCTGCCGTGCGGTGACCGGGACGACGTGGATGCCGCGTTCCCGAGCCGCATCCAGCGCGCGCCGCGTACGAGGCGAGACGTGGGAGGAGGAGTCGAGCAGCGTCCCGTCGAGATCGGTCGCGATCAGCCGCATCGGATGGGTCCCTGAGCCTGTCGAAGGGTCAGGAGAAGATCATCGGAAGGTCGTCGTCTTCTTCCACGCCGCCCGCTCCGAGACGCTGGTCGTCGAGCTCGACAACCACGGGCACGTGGTCGCTGGGCTGCTCGCCCTTTCGCTCGTTGCGGTGGATCGACGCGCCGGTCACGGCGTCGGCGAACGTGCGCGAGCCGAGCACGAAGTCGATGCGGATGCCCTCGTTGCGCGGGAACTTCAGCCGCTGGTAGTCCCAGTAGGTGAATCCCTCGGGCAGCAGGGGTCGCACCACATCCGTCACGCCGGCATCGGCGAAGGCGAAGAACGCGTCGCGCTCGGCTGGGGACACGTGGGTCGAGCGGCCGACCACGATGTCGGGGTCGCCGTTGTCGTGATCGAACGGGATGATGTTGAAGTCGCCGACCAGGGCGAGCGGCAGTTCGGGGTTCGCCGACAGCTCGGCCGCCGTCGATCGCCGCAGCTCCTCCAGCCAGTGCAGCTTGTAGACGAGGTGCGGGTCGTCGAGCGAGCGGCCGTTCGGCACGTACAGGCTCCACACCCGTACCCCACCGACCATCAGGCCGAGCGCGCGCGCCTCGAGCGGAGCATCCGGACCCTCATGGCCCTTCGCGAAGCCCGGCATCCCGTCGAACGCCGTGCGCACGTCGGTGACCGGCAGCCGGCTCGCGATGGCGACGCCGTTCCACTGATTCAGCCCGTGCACCTCGACGTGGTACCCGGCCTCTTCGAACGGGCCGTACGGGAACTGCTCGGGCTTGCACTTGATCTCCTGCATCGCCAGCACGTCGATGTCTTCGCGCACGGCGAACTCGACGGTGCGGGCGACGCGGGTGCGGATGGAGTTGACGTTCCAGGTGGCCAAGCGCATGCGTCCAGCCTAGTTGCGGGCTCAGACAGCGGCCGCCTGCTCCGCCTTCTTCTCGCGGCGCAACCCGTGCAGCAGTGGTTCGGTGTACCCGCTCGGCTGCGCGGCGCCCTCGACGATCAGGCGGCGAGCGGCCGTATACGCGATGCCGGGTTGAGCGCCCTCGGGGAACGCCAGTGGCTCGTACGCCGCGTCGCCGGCGTTCTGCGCGTCGACGACCGGCGCCAGACGTCGCAGGCTGTCGTCGATCTGCTCCTCGGTGATGACCCCGTGCTGCAGCCAGTTGGCGAGCAGCTGACTGGAGATGCGCAGCGTCGCGCGGTCCTCCATGAGGCCGACGCCGCGGATGTCCGGCACCTTCGAGACGCCGATGCCCTGATCGATCCAGCGCACCACGTAGCCGAGGATCGACTGCACGTTGTTGTCGATCTCGTCGGCCACGATCTCGGCGGTGAGGTCCTCCGCCGCGGCGAGCGGCGGGACCAGGAGCAGATCCAGCGAGCGCTCGTCGACCGGGGGAAGCGTCTCCCGCACGGCGAAGGCGTCGACCTGGTGGTAGTGCAGGGCGTGCAGCGTGGCGGCCGTCGGGGAGGGGACCCAGGCGGTCGACGCCCCCGACCGCACGTGCGCGATCTTCTTCTCGAGCATGTCGTGCATCAGGTCGGGCTCGGCCCACATGCCCTTGCCGATCTGCGCGCGACCGTCGAGCCCCGCGGCGAGGCCGATCGCCACGTTGCGGTCTTCGTACGCCGCCATGAACGGCTGCGCCTTGATCCCGGCCTTCGGCAGGAACGGCCCCGCGTGCAGCGACGTGTGGATCTCGTCCCCGGTGCGGTCCAGGAATCCCGTGTTGATGAACACCACCCGATCGGATGCCGCGGCGATGGCGGCCGCGAGGTTCGCCGAGGTGCGGCGCTCCTCATCCATGATCCCGACCTTCATCGTGCGCGCGGGCAACCCGAGCAGCTGCTCCACGCGCCCGAACAGCTCGGCCGCGAACGCGACCTCTTCCGGGCCGTGCATCTTCGGCTTCACGATGTACATCGAACCGGTGCGCGAGTTGCGGCCGCGGTTGGGGCCCTTCAGCTCGGGGATGCTGCCGAGCGCGGTCATGATCGCGTCGAGGATGCCCTCGTAGGTCGGCTCGCCGTCGCGGTCGAGCACGGCGTCGGTGCGCATCAGGTGGCCGACGTTGCGCACGAACAGCACGGCCCGACCGGGCAGGGTCAGCTCTCCGCCTTCGGCCGTGCGGTACGTGCGGTCGGCGGCGAGTTCGCGAGTGAAGGTGCGGCCGGCCTTGGTCACGGTCTCGGTGAGGGTGCCGTCCATGAAGCCGCGCCAGTTGCGGTAGCCGAGGGCCTTGTCATCGGCGTCGACGGCGGCGACGGAATCCTCCAGGTCGAGGATCGCGGTGAGCGCCGACTCGAGCAGGATGTCCTGGACGCCGGCCTCTTCGGTGCGGCCGATGGCGCCTTCGCGGTCGATCACGATCTCGGCGTGCAGGCCGTGGTGGCGCAGCAGTACGGCGGTGGGGGAGTCGGCCTCTCCGGTGAAGCCGACGAAGCCCTCCAGCGCGGCGAGGCGACGCGTGCCAGCGGGGGTCTGGATCGCCAGTCCGTCGGCATCGACGACGTAGCGGGTCACGTCGCGGTGCGAACCCTCGGTGAGCGGGGCGATGTCGTCGAGGAAGTCGCGACCGCGGGCGACGACGGCGGCGGCGCGGGCGGAGTTGAACTCTCGGCCGGGTGCGAGATCACCGGTCTGATCGATCGCATCGGTGCCGTACAGCGCGTCGTAGAGCGAACCCCAACGGGCGTTCGCGGCGTTGAGGGCGAAGCGGGCGTTCAGCAGCGGGACGACCAGCTGAGGGCCGGCCATCGTGGCGATCTCGGGATCGACGTTCTCCGTGGTCACGGTCACGTTCTCCGGGACGGGCACGAGGTAGCCGATCTCGGTGAGCAGTGCGCGGTAGGCGGCAGGATCGGGTGCGCCGGGGTTCGAGCGGTGGTACTCGTCGATGCGCTGCTGGAGCTCGTCGCGTCGCTGCAGCAGCTGGGCGTTGCGCGGTCCGAGCTCGTGGACGATCGCACTCACGCCGGCCCAGAACGCCTCGCGGTCGCGCCCGGCATCGGCGAGCGACGCTTCGGCGAACTCCACGATCGGGGCGGCCACCGAGAGGTCGGCACGGGTGAGATACGACGTCATGTTTGCATTCCTTCTATTCGGGCGCCGAGGCGCTTCAGGGTCTCCACTGCGATCTCAGCATCCTGGACGGGAGAGCCGCCGGCCACACCCAGTCCCGCCGACGTGCACGTCGTCGAAGAAGATCGGCACGCCTCCGTCGATCGTCGTGAGAGCGCCGCCGGTGCCGAGAGGCAGGGTGGTGCTGAGAGCTTCCGGGATCATCCCGGTGCGGCGACGGGTGGATGCCGACGTCGCGGCCTTGCGGCGGCTCGTCTCGGCGCTGTGCGGGGTGGCCCCGTCGGACATGCCGTAGGCGATGAGGGTCATCGAGGGATCTGCGACGGCGACGACCGTCTTCACTCCGTCGCGCTCACCCACCTCCATGGCGATGGCGACAGCCCGGAGGGCGGTCTCGTAGTTGATCGCGGCGATCTGGCGGTGGGTAGACATGATGTCTCCTTCTCGAGCTCGACTATTCACACAGCGAACGTCAACTTCCGTATGACGGAATCATATGTCACGCGAGGAAAGAGGTCCAACCGTGCCTCCTACACTGGATGCCGTGACCGCACTCGACGCAGACCGTCAGACCCTCCTCGACCTGATCAAGGACGAGGCGGTGTTCCACGGCGACTTCACTCTCTCCAGTGGCAAGAAGGCGACGTACTACGTCGACATGCGCAAGCTCACCCTCGATCACCGGGCGGCCCCGGCCATCGGGCGCATCATGCTCGACCTCATCGGCGACCTCGACATCGTCGCCGTCGGCGGCCTGACGCTCGGCGCCGACCCCATCGCGAACTCGGTGCTGCACGCGTCGGTCGCCGCCGATCGGCCGCTCGACGCGTTCGTCGTGCGCAAGGAGCCGAAGGACCACGGTCGCGGTCGCCAGATCGAGGGTGCCGACGTCAAGGGCAGGCGCGTCGTCGTGCTGGAGGACACCTCCACCACCGGTCAGTCCGCGCTCAAGGCCGTCGAGGCGCTGCGCCGAGAGGGGGCGGAGATCGTCGCCGTCGCCGTGATCGTCGACCGCAAGACCGGCGCCCAGGCTGCCATCGAAGCCGAGGGGCTCGAGTGGCGCGCGGCCTTCGACCTCGACGACCTCGGACTCGACCCGCAGTGACCCGCTACGCCCTGGCCGTCGACGTGGGCGGCACGAAGATGGAGGCCGCGCTGGTCGCGGAAGACGGCGCTGTCGTCGATGGCAGTCGCAGCAGGCAGGCGACGGGCCGCGAGGCGACGTTCGATTCGCTGACCGTCGCCGTGCAGGCGATCGTGGCGCATGCGCTCGCCGCGCTCCCGGAAGGATCCGAGATCGTCGGTGCCGGAGCGGGGAGCGCGGGGCCCATCGACCGCACGGCGGGCGCGATCATGCCCGTGAACATGCCTCTCGCTCGCGGCTTCGGTCTCGCAGAAGCCGTGCACGCTGCGGCATCCGCTGTTCTGGGTCGAGACGTGCCCACGGTGCTCGGGCACGACGGCGGTGCGCTCGCGCTCGCCGAATCGTGGCTCGGCGCCACGAAGGATGCTGGTGCCTCGCTCTCGATCGTCGTCTCCACCGGAATCGGTGGCGGCTTCGTCGTGAACGGCGCGTACATCCCGGGTGCGACCGGCAATGCCGGCCACCTGGGTCAGGTGCGTCGTGAGGGCGGCCTGACGCTCGAGGAGATCGCGTCCGGACCCGCGAGTGCCGCCTGGGCGCAGCAGCAGGGCTGGAGCGGCGCGACCGGGGAGGATCTTGCTCGGGACGCCGCGGCGGGCGTCGCGGTCGCACGCGCTGCGATCGAGCGTTCGGCGAAGGCCGTCGGCGAGGCGCTGGCGGATGCTGCGACGCTGGTCGACCTCGACACGGTCGCCATCGGTGGAGGATTCTCCCGAGTCTCGCCGGACTACATCGACCTGGTTCAGCAGGCCCTCACCGCGAGCGCCGCGCACGAGTATTCGCGTCGGGCCCGCGTGGTGCGCTCCGGACTGGGCGACGAAGGACCCCTGATCGGAGCCGCTGCGCTCGTGCTTCGGTAGCCCATCGCTCGAGCTCGCGACCTCAGTGGTGCGCCGGGACGAGGTGTCGCGGCGGACCCTCGAGCCGCGCGATTGCGATCTTCACGCCGGTGACCTCTCCCGTGAGAGTGTCGATGCGGGCGCCGAGCTTCTCTTCGACGGTGTCGATGCGGGCGCCGAGTTTCTCTTCGACGGTGTCGATGCGCGCCGTGAGCTTCACGTCGAGACCGTCGATGCGCTCGTCCATGCGGCGGAGTATCCAGGTGAACCCGGCGAACAAGGCTGCGCCGAGTGCCACCACCACACCGACGGCGCTGACGACGATCGCGATGATCTCTGCGGACACGTACACGCTCCCATTGTGCAGCTCGGGGACGGGATATGCCAGCAGACTACGGCCACCAACCGATATTCCCGCTGAGCTGGGGAATTCTGCGCCAGGCGCCGTGGATAACGCGGAGTCGGTCCGCCCTGTGGAGGAGTAGTGGGGCCGCCTCAGCGCTTCTTGTCGTCCTCGTCCCAGGGGCCTTCCCACCACCCGCCGCGGTCCTCACCGGACCCGCCACCACGACGGGAGCGCACGAGCTGCACGATGAAGATCGTCAGCGTGCTGAGCAGGATCAGGAAGACAACGAGGAACAGCACGTCGCTCTGGTTCATGGGCGCTTCCCTTCCGCGGCATCCGCCACGATCTTCGCGATGCGGGCCGATCGGGTCTCGGGGCGCTTCGCAATTGCTATGTGTGTGAGTCCGAGCTTTTTGACCGACTTCGGGAACAGGTCCCAGTTCGTCCGTGCGGCAGGAACAGCGTCGAGCGCGGCGGCGAACTCGTCGGGCTCGATCCCCGCCTCCGGTCCGTCGAGCACGGTCCACGATCCATTGGCCTTGGCGACCTCGATCACGCGGATGCCGGCCGGCGCGAGCTGTCCGTCGCGCTCGAGGTCGATGATCCGCGCCTTGTTCGTCGCTGCCCATCCGCTCGCCGGACGCCGAGGTGAGAACCACTGCCCCACTGTCTGGTCGTCGAAGGTGCGCACGGGGCCGTCGATCCAGCCGAAGCAGAGCGCCTGGCGCACGGCATCCTCGTAGCCGACGCCGTCGCGGGCGTTGCCGCGCACGCTCAGCAGCCAGACTCCGGCGGCACGCTCGTGGTTCGCATCGAGCCAGGAACGCCAGGCCGCGGCATCCGCCGCTCTGACCCGCTCACCGTCGTCAAGCGCACCCATGGGTCACTTCGTCTTCACCGTGTTGATCGTCTCGGTGATGCGCGGCAGCAGGTCAGCCACGGACTGCACGATCTCGTCGGGCCGGAACGGGTACTTCTCGATCTCGGCCTGGTCGCTGATGCCGGTGAGCACGAGGATCGTGTGGAGGCCCGCCTCGATGCCGGCGACGACGTCGGTGTCCATGCGATCGCCGATCATGCCGGTGCGCTTGGAGTGCGCGCCGATCTTGTTGAGGGCGGAGCGGAACATCATCGGGTTCGGCTTGCCGACGACGTACGGCTCCTTGCCGGTGGCCTTCGTGATCAGCGCGGCGATGGCGCCAGTCGCCGGCAGCGGTCCGTCGGCGCTCGGGCCCGTGGCATCCGGGTTCGTGACGATGAAGCGCGCGCCGCCGATGATCAGGCGGATCGCCTTCGTGATCGCCTCGAAGGAGTAGTTGCGGGTCTCGCCGACGACGACGAAGTCGGGGTTCGTCTCGGTCATGATGAAGCCGGCGTCGTGCAGGGCTGTGAGGATGCCGGCCTCGCCGATCACGAACGCCGAGCCGCCGGGAAGCTGCTGCTGCAGGAACGAGGCGGTCGCGAGCGCCGAGGTCCAGATGCGCTCCTCCGGCACGTGCAGACCGCTGGTGCGGAGGCGGGCCGAGAGGTCGCGCGCCGTGAAGATCGAGTTGTTCGTGAGCACCAGATACGGGATGCCGGCCTTCTCCCATCCGGCCAGCAGCTCGGATGCTCCGGGGATGGCGTCGTTCTCATGGACGAGCACGCCGTCCATGTCGGTGAGCCAGCATTCGATGTCGTCTCGTTGTGCCATGTGCACAGCCTAGGGGGACGGGGTTGCCGGTGTCTGGCCCTCTACGCGCTCAGCCAGACGACGTCGGTCGCACCGTCGGGAAGCGCGGTCTCGGTCCCGTCGAGCTCGACCCCGGCAGGGGTGAGCTGCAGCGTCGACTCGACGGTGAGGCCGACCGCGTCGAGCGCACGCAGCAGCTCCGGGTCGCGATCGTCGACGCGCAGCACGCGCCCGGTGTGCCCGGTCGGAGCATCCGCCAGCAGCACGAACGGTTCGCGCTCGACGTGACCGTCGGCGTCCGGGATCGCGTCGCCGTGCGGGTCGAAGCGCGGTCGTCCGAGGCGCTCGTCGATGCCCTCGAGCAGCCGGTCGCTGATGGTGTGCTCGAGCACCTCCGCCTCGTCGTGCACCTCGTCCCACGCGTACCCGAACTCCTGCACGAGCCAGGTCTCGATGAGCCGATGGCGGCGCACCATCGCCAGTGCGCGCTGCGTTCCGGCATCCGTCAACCGCACGGCGCCGTAAGGCACATGCGAGACGAGACCCGCCGCGGCGAGCTTCTTCACCATCTCGGTGACGGAGGACGGGGCGATGCCGAGCTTCGCGGCGAGCACCGAGGGGGTGATCGGCGCGTCCTGCCACTCGGTGTGCGCGTAGACGGTCTTGAGGTAGTCGTCTGCTGCGGGGGAAGCCACAGTGCCAGTCTAAATCAGCCGTTGGCGGCGGCCATCAGCATCACGAACACCACCTGGCCGGCGAAGAACACCACGAGGAAGCCGAGCAGCGCCGCGGCGAGCGAGAGCCGGCCGTCGAACTCGGGGATGTCTGCGATGCCGATCTTCCGCGCCCGGAACGCCAGCACGAGGGTCGCGATGCCCAGTGCGAGCTGCACCCACGGACCGCCGAACGGCAGCACGTTCGGGAAGGCGACCAGCAGTCCGCCGATCACGCCGGTCGCGATGCCGATCCACGTGAGGATGCGGACGGTGCGACGGGCGGGTTCGGCAGACATGCTCTCGAGCCTATCCGCGCCTCCGGTGCGCCTCGGCTCACGCTCCGGTGAGCACCAGCCAGAGCAGGGCCCCGTTGAGTGCGATCAGCAGGACGGATGCCACGATGCCGGCGGCGGTCGTCCAGACGCGGTTCGTCCAGGCCCCGAGCGTGCGGCGCTGCGCGGTGAGCGCGACCAAGGGGATCAGCGCGAACGGGATGCCGAACGACAGCACGACCTGGCTGAGCACGAGCGCGAGCGTGGGATCGACCCCGAGCCCGAGGATCACGAGAGCCGGGATGAGGGTCACCAGGCGCCGCGCGAGCAGCGGGATACGCACGTGCAGCAGTCCGTGCATGATCTCGGCGCCCGCATACGCGCCGACCGATGTCGACGCGAGGCCGGAGGCGAGCAGCCCGACGGCGAAGAAGGTCGCGACGACGGGGCCGAGCCCGGCGGCGAGTGCGGCGTGCGCGCCCTCCAGTGAATCGGTGCCCTCGACGCCGGCGAGGTTCGCGGCGGCGAGCAGCAGGATGCCGAGGTTCACGGATCCGGCGATCACCATCGCGATCGAGACGTCCCAGCGGGTGGCCGTGAGGAGCCGGCGGATGCGGGAGCTGTCGGTGCGCGCGGCCTCATCACCCGCGTGGGCGGTCGTCGCCCCGAAGCGGTCGCGGGTGAGCGAGGAGTGCGCGTAGATCGCGTGCGGCATGATCGTCGCGCCGAGGATGGATGCCGCCAGCAGCACGGATCCCGTCCCCTCGAACCGCGGCACGAGGCCCCCGACGACGCCGGCCGGGTCGGGCGGGGCCACGAATACCCCGGCCACGAAGCCCACCGTGATGATGATCATCAGGCCGATGATCACGAACTCGAACGGGCGGGCGCCGCGACGACTCTGCACGGCGAGCAGGACCATCGACACCGCGCCGGTGATGACCCCGCCGAGCAGCAGCGGGATGTCGAAGAGCAGGTACAGCGCGACCGCGCCGCCGATGACCTCGGCCAGATCGGTGGCCATCGCCACCAGTTCCGCCTGCAGCCAGTAGGCCCGGCGCGCCCAGGGGCGGCGGAGTCGGGTGCCCAGCACCTCGGGCAGGCTCTGCCCGGTGACGACGCCGAGCTTCGCGGAGAGGTACTGGATCAGCCACGCCATGATGTTGCCGGCGAGCACGACCCATACCAGGAGGTAGCCGTACTGCGCCCCCGCGGTCATGTTGCTCGCGACGTTGCCCGGATCGAGATACGCGACGCCGGCGACGAGGGCGGGACCGAGGAGCCAGATGCTGCGCGGGGCGGTCGCCCGCGGCGGCGACATCACAGCGACGGAAGTTTTAGGCACACCGAAACCGTAGCGGATATTTCGGTGGACCTAAAGATGATGTCTCTGCGACATCCGCGCGCCGGATAGCCTGGCGGGATGGATGGACAGACGCCTGACGCCGGCACCGGACAGCCGCACACCGGCTCGATCGCACAGCCCGGCTACGGCGTCGGCCCGTGGCCCGGTGGACAGGAGGCGTGGCCTGCGGACGACCACTATGACCAGGAACTGCTGGAGCTCGGCGACACCCGCAACGTCATCGATCGCTACCGCTACTGGCGGATGGAGGCGATCGTCGCGGATCTCGACACCCAGCGGCATCCGTTCCACGTGGCGATCGAGAACTGGCAGCACGACATGAACATCGGGTCGATCGTGCGGAGCGCCAACGCGTTCCTCGCCGACACCGTGCACATCATCGGCCGCCGGCGCTGGAACAAGCGCGGGGCCATGGTCACCGATCGCTACCAGCACGTGGTGCACCACGAAGATGTGGCGACGTTCGCCGAGTGGGCCGCGGGCGCGGGCATCCCGATCATCGCAGTCGACAACGTCGAGGGGGCCGTGCCCGTCGACCGCGCCGACCTTCCGCGCGCCTGTGTCCTGCTGTTCGGCCAAGAGGGGCCGGGATTGTCGGCGGAAGCGCTCGCCGCGGCATCCGCTCACATCGAGATCACCCAGTACGGCTCCACCCGCTCCATCAACGCGAGTGCCGCAGCAGCGGTGATCATGTACGAGTGGTGCCGCCGGTACGCTGGCTGATCACTCGCCGGAAACCTCTCGACAGGCGGCAGCCGCGGGCGTAGCGTGAATGCCGATCGAGGAGGATCTCATGGCAGGTGTGGCGACCATCCGTCCCTATCTCTGGTACCACGATTCGGCGCAGGAGGCGATGGAGTACTACGTCTCGGTCTTTCCGAACTCATCGATCGACCGGGTGACCCTGTATCCCGACGAGAACCTCAGCGAGCACTTCGAGGGGATGTCCGGGAAGGTCATCAACGGCGAGTTCACGCTGAACGGCACACCGTTCGGGTGCATCGACGGCGGTCCCACGTTCACCTTCAACGAGGCCGTCTCGTTCGTCATCGAGTGCGACGACCAGACGGAGATCGACCACTACTGGCAGGCGCTCTCCGCGGTGCCCGAGGCCGAAGCGTGCGGCTGGTGCAAGGACCGGTTCGGCGTCAGCTGGCAGGTCGTCCCGGCCGGACTCGACCTGCTGCAGCAACGACCGGAGCAGATCCAGGCGCTCATGCACATGAAGAAGATCGTGATCGCGGATCTCGAGGTCGCCTGACGCCTTCCCCGTCGCCGTTCGCTCAGCTGCGGTCGATGCCGAACAGGTGGCGATAGACCGCGTTGAGGTCTCGATCCAGGTGATCGATGCGACCGTTCACGGCCTGGATCTCGGTCCGTACGCTCGCGAGCTCGCTCCGGAACTCGGTCCGTACGCTCGCGAACTCGCTCTTGAACTCCGTCCGCACGCTGTCGAACCCGTTCTGCATCATGCGTACGAACATCGTCGACATCAGCGTGATCGTGCCGAACATCCCCGCGGCGAAGACGCCGATCAGCGTCCAGATCTGTGGCTCATTCATCCCCAGCATCCCCCCATTGTGACTCGCGTTCTTCGAGGATGCCAGGGCGAGACGACCCGGTATATCGCCCATCCCAGGGGGTGTGAAGAAGTCGCGTTTCGTCCAGGTCGGTGCAGGACTAGACGCTCGCCGCCAGCCAGCGCCCCGACCGCACCCGCCAGCCCAGGGTCGCCAGTCGCGACAGCATGTACACGCCGAAGAACGCGAGGCCCAGCCAGACGAGACCCGCGCTCCCATCGACGCCGACCGCGGCGACGATCCACAACGCGGGCAGGGATGGGACGAGGTTGAGCACGCCGGCCAGGGCGAGATAACGCACGTCGTTCGCGCCCATGAGCACCCCGTCGAGGACGAACACCACCCCGGCGATCGGCTGGGCGATCGCGGCGACGATCAGCGCGGGCTGCACGAGTGCCGCGATCTCGAGGTCGCCGGTGAAGACGATGCCGAGCACTCCGGACAGGGCCGCGATCACCACGCCGACGATCACGCCGAACCACGCACCCCAGGCCACGGTGCGGCCGAGCACCCGGTGCACCTGCTGCTCGTCTCCGGCGCCGAGCTCCTTGCCGATCAGCGCCTGCGCGGCGATCGCCAGGGCATCGAGGGCGAACGCCGCCGCGGAGAAGATCGTGAACACGATCTGCCACCCGGCGAGCTCCTCTGTGCCGAGACCGGTCGCGACGCCGACGGTCACCAGGAGCGCCGCCCGCAGGCTCACCGTGCGCAGGAACAACCAGCTGCCGGAGGTGGCGGTGCTGCGCATGCCGGCGCGCTGCGCCCACAAAGAGGCGCTGTGGCGGGTCGCCAGCCTCCGGATGACGAGCACGTACGCCGCCACCATGGCCCACTGCGCTGTCACCGTGCCGGCGGCCGAGCCGGCGATGCCCCATCCGAAGCCGTAGATGAACAGCCAGTTGAGCAGGGCGTTGGCGCCGAAGCCGAGCCCGGCGATCCACAGCGGGGTGACCGTGTCCTGCATGCCCCGCAGCAGGCCGGTCGCGGCGAACACGATCAGCATCGCCGGCAGGCCCCACATCGAGATGACCAGATACTCGTTGGCCTGCGACGCGACGGCATCGCCCGCGCCGAACAGCGACACCAGCCACGGCGACGACACGGTGCCGACGGCGGCGAGCACCGCGCCGAGGGCCAGCGCGAGCCACATGCCGTTCACCCCGACCGACACCGCCTCGCCGGGCTTGCCCGCCCCGAAGCGGCGCGCCACGGCGGGCGTGGTCGAGTAGGCGAGGAACACCATCAGCCCGACGATCGTCTGCAGCACGGCGCCCGCGATCCCGAGGCCGGCGAGCGGCGTCGTGCCGAGGTGGCCGACCAGGGCCGCGTCGACGATGAGGAACGCGGGTTCCGCGATCAGGGCTCCGAGGGCGGGCACGGCGAGGCGCAGGATCTCTCGATTGAGGGAGAGGCGCGCGGTCATCCTTCGAGCTTAGGGTGGAGGGAGAGCTCGGATGCTGCGGAGGTGCATCATGACGGATCCTCGAGAGGCTGCGGCGCGTTACCGCGCGAAACAGCAGCAGGACGCGCACGGCGACGACGACGAAGGCATCGCCCCGGGGGCCGGGGCCGGGGCCGCCGTCGATCGAGCGGCCTTCATCGAGACGGCCATCCAGGTGGCGATGCGGCGCGGAGAGTTCGACGACCTCCCCGGCGCGGGCAAGCCGCTGGAGGGCCTCGGCGATCACCACGATCCGGATTGGTGGATCCGTCGCAAGATCGAGTCGGAGAACCTCACCGGTCTCGGGCCGCCCGCCATCCTGCTGCGCAACGAGGATCGCGAGCTCGCCGACCAGCTCGATCTGCTCGGCCGCGAGTCCGACGTGCGCGAGGTCCTCCAGGACTTCAACCGCCGGGTGATCGAGGCGCGACGCCAGCTGCAGGGCGGCCCGCCGGTCGTCACGGCCCCGCGCGACATCGACGCGGAGGTCGCGGCGTGGGCCGCGCGCAGATTCGCCCGCACTGCGGCATCCGTCCCCGAGCCGGAGCGCCGGCGTCGTCGCTGGAGGATACGCAAGGCCGAATGACGGAGGCGGGTCATAGGCTGTTCGCATGACTGACGTTCTTCCCGTGGGCCTCGCCCTTGATGAGTTCAGCTCCGACATCCGCCCGCAGGACGACCTGTATCGCCACGTCAACGGCGCCTGGCTCGCCCGCACCGAGATCCCGGGCGACAAGGCCCGGTGGGGGTCCTTCCACCTGCTCGCCGAGCAGGCGGAGAAAGACGTGCGCGCGATCATCGAGGAGTCGCAGGATGCCGAGGACGGCACCCTCGCCCGCAAGATCGGCGACCTGTTCGCGAGCTTCATGGACACCGCGCGCATCGACGCCGCCGGTGTCACGCCGCTCGCCGACACCCTCGCCGAGATCGATGCGATCGACAGCATCCCGGCGTTCCTGCGCACCGTCGGCGCGTACGACCGCGACGGCCGCGCGCACCTGATCGGGTTCTACGTCGACGGCGATCCGGGCGACCCGGAGCGCTACGTGCCGGTTCTCGTGCAATCCGGACTCTCGCTGCCCGACGAGAGCTACTTCCGTCTCGACACCTTCACCGAGACGCGCGCCGCCTATCGCGCCCACCTCGAGCGCCTGCTGGGTCTGGCCGGCTTCGCCGACGCCGGCGCCCAGGCCGATCGCGCCATCGCCCTCGAGACCGAGCTGGCAGGCCACCACTGGGACAATGTGAAGAGCCGCGACGCGGTCGCCACCTACAACTTGAAGACGTGGGACGAGATCCAGCAGCTCGCCGGGGTCGACCTGGTGCCGTGGCGCGATGCGGTCGCCCCGTCCAACCCGGCGGCGTTCGCCGAGGTCGTCGTCTCGCAGCCCAGCTTCGTCGAGGGTCTCGGTTCGCTCCTCATCGCCGAGCGCCTCGACGACTGGAAGGCGTGGCTGCGGTCGCAGGTCGTGCACGCGGCCGCCCCGTACCTGACCGACGATTTCGTGCAGGAGAACTTCGCGTTCTACGGCACCGAGCTCACCGGCGTGCCCACCATACGCGAGCGCTGGAAGCGCGGCGTCTCGGTGACCGAGGGTGCGCTCAGCGAGGCGATCGGCAAGGTCTACGTCGAGCGCCATTACCCGCCGACGGCGAAGGCCGCGATGGACGAACTCGTGGCGAACCTCATCGAGGCCTACCGGCAGAGCATCACGAACCTCGAGTGGATGACCGCTGAGACGCGCGAGCGCGCCCTCGCGAAGCTCGACGCCTTCACGCCGAAGATCGGCCACCCGGCGGTCTGGCGCGACTACTCGAACCTCGAGATCGATCGCGGTGATCTGTTCGGCAACGTGCGTCGAGCGGCGATCTTCGAGCACGACCGGCACGTCGACAAGGTCGGCAAGCCGATCGACCGCGACGAGTGGCACATGCCGCCGCAGATGGTGAACGCATACTACAACCCGTCGATGAACGAGATCGTGTTCCCGGCGGCCATCCTGCAGTACCCGTTCTTCGACGCGTCCCGCGATGCGGCCGCGAACTACGGCGGCATCGGCGCGGTCATCGGTCACGAGGTCGGCCACGGCTTCGATGACCAGGGCAGCCGCTACGACGGCGACGGCCGGCTCCAGGACTGGTGGACGGATGCCGATCGCACGGCGTTCGAGGAGCGCACCAAGGCCCTGATCGCGCAGTACGACGAGCTCGTCCCAGAGGGCCTCGACGCCGAGCACCACGTGAACGGCGCGCTCACCATCGGCGAGAACATCGGCGACCTCGGCGGCCTGGGCATCGCGCTGAAGGCGTACGAGCTGTCTCTTGCCGGCGCCGAGGCGCCCGTGATCGACGGTCTCACCGGCGTGCAGCGCCTGCTGCTGTCGTGGGCGCAGGTGTGGCAGCAGAAGAGTCGCGACGCCGAGACGCTACGACTGCTGACGATCGACCCGCACTCGCCGAACGAGTTCCGCTGCAACCAGATCGTCCGCAACATCGACGCCTTCTACGAGGCGTTCGGGGTGAAGGACAGCGACGCGCTGTGGCTGCCGCAGGAGTCCCGGGTGACCATCTGGTGACCAATCACCGCAGTCTGTGAGCCTTCCCGGGCGGCGGGGTTACGATAGCCCTGCCGCTGGGGAGCGCCTCCTTCGGCATCCCGCAATCCCATCCCCCTAAGGATCACGCGTGGGCACTCCCGAGCCTTTCGAAGGGTTCCGCAACTCCCCGGCCTCGGCCCCCGCCGAGGGCCGCCGGTCGCAGCGTGCGAGTAGACGACTCCCTCGCCGAGCCGCCATCGGGCGCCGATCGTTCGTGTCGACGCTGCGTTCACTCGAGACGTTGGCGGATGCCGGAGCACAGGTCTCCGTGCACGTGGTCGACCTCGACAGCCATGTGCACGTACTCGCCGGCGACGACCACGTCACCATGCCGATCGCAGGGCTGGGGGTCGTTCCGCTCCTGATCGAGGTCGCTGCCGGATTCGAGAGCGGAGCCCTCGACCCCTTCGAGATCATCGATCGCTCGACCGTCGAGGCCGTGGAGAGCGCAGGGCTCTGGCGGCACCTGCACGCCCCGGCGCTGCCGCTGGAAGACCTGGCCGTGCTGGCCGCGACCGCGGGCGACCCGATCGCGGTCAACGTCCTGCTGCAGAAGGTCGGGCACGACCGGGTGCGCGAGCGGATCGAGTCGCTCGGCCTGCGACGCACGGCGCTGCTGGACCGCTTCCGCGATCAGCGCGGCCCCGACGACGCCCCGCAGGTCGCAGTGGGTTCTGCCCGCGAGCTCGCCGGCCTGTTCTCGGCGCTCGTGAACTCCCAGGTCGTCGACGCCGCCGTCAGCGCCCAGGTGTCGGAGTGGCTCAGCCTCAACCAGGACCTGAGCCTGGTCGCGGCATCCACGGGTCTCGATCCGTTCTCGCATGATCACGACGCGCACGGACTGCTGTTCATCAACAAGACCGGACGCGACCGCGGCGTGCGCGCAGAAGCCGGTGTGCTGGCCGGTCCCCGCGCCGGCGTCGCCTATTCGCTCATCGTCTGCTTCGACGACCTCTCCATCACCCACCGGCTGCGCGCGCACGACGCCTTCCGCGTTCTCGGCGTCGAGCTGATGGAGTACACGCACTGACCCTTCGTCGGGCTCAGGGACCCTCTAGCATCGAGGGATGCCACGACCCGACTGGACCCCGCACCGCCGCGACGACGGCGAGCTGCTCGGCTGGATCCACCCCGAGGGCGACGACTGGGTCGCCGTCGACGTGCTCGGGCGTCCGGCATCCGACGCCACGGAATGGCTCGATGCCGAGGCGGCGCTCGAGGAGCACGGCATCGCCTGGCTCGCCGATCCGTGGATGCTGGAGGGCGAGGGCGACCGCGCACTGCGCGTGCGTATCCTCGAGGTCACGCCCGACGAGGACGGCATCCCCGGGCGCATCGTGGTGAAGCTCGACGACTTCGGCGACATGACCCGACCGGCGACAGCGCAGTTCGTGCTGGGCTGGCCGATCCCCGAGCGCCTGCGTCCGCCGCGCGCCGAGGACCCGGACCCGCGGGAGATCTCGGTCTGAGCGGGTCAGTGGGGCAATGACGGATGCTGCTCGGCGCTGCGCTGCTTCGGGATGAAGAGCGAGAGCACGACGGCGAGGAGTCCGGCAGCGATCGCCAGCCAGAAGCAGACGTCGAACGCGGCCCGGGTGGGTACGGCGACGCCGTCGACGTTCACACTCATCGCTGCGAGGATGCCGCCCATCACGGCGGAGGCGCTGGACGTGCCGACCGAGCGGAACAGTGCGTTGAGTCCGTTGGACGCGCCGGTCTCGTTCGCGGGGACGGAGCGCATGATGATCATCGGCATCGCGGCGAAGGTGAATCCGATGCCCACGCCGATGAGGAGGTTGCCGACGAAGATGTGCCACACCTCGCTCGACCACAGCAGCACGAACAGGTAGGCGAGCACGATCGCGGTGGCGCCGACGGTGAACAGCGGGCGCGGCCCGACCGTGCGCTCCAGGCGACCGGAGAGCGGCGAGATGACCATCATCACCAATCCCGCAGGCATCACGATCAGGGCGGCTCCGACCATGTCGAGGCCGAATCCGCCGGCGGCGCCCGTCGGCAGCTCCAGCAGCTGGGGGAACGTCACGTTCGAGGCGAACAGTGCGAAGCCCATCCCGATCGCGGCGATGTTCGTGAAGAGAACGGCGGGTCGCGCGGCGACGCGCAGGTCGAGCAGCGGGTCCTTCGTGCGCAGCTGGTACCAGCCCCACACCAGCAGCACGACGACTCCGCCGATGATGCAGACGAGCGTGAGCGGCGCGGTCCAGCCCCATTCGGCCCCACGGGAGACGAAGAGCAGGATGCCGGTCAAGCCGATCGCGAGACCGATGGCGCCGATCACGTCGAGGCGTCCGGGGAAGCGCAGCACATCCTCCGGGACGATCGCGAGCACCAGGGCGAGTCCGATCACACCGAGAGCGGCGGCGAGCCAGAACAACATGTGCCAGTCGGCGTGCTCGGCCAGCAGTGCGGCCACGGGCAGGCCGATCGCACCGCCGACGCCCATGGTGGCGCTCATCAGCGCGACGGCGGTGCCCAGCCGTTCCGGCGGCAGCACGTCGCGCATGATCGCGATGCCGAGCGGCACGACACCGGTCACCGCTCCCTGCAGCGCACGGCCGATGATGACGCCGACGATCGAGCCGGACAGCGCGGCGATCAGCGAGCCGAGGATGAGGAGCGCGAGCAGCACGATCACGACGCGGCGTTTGCCATACATGTCGCCGAGGCGCCCCGAGATCGGCGTCGCGACCGCGGCGACGAGCAGGGTGATCGTGACGACCCAACTGGTGTCCTCGCGGGAGGCGTTCAGCAGCTGCGGCAGTTCGGCCTGCAGCGGCACGACGAGCGTGAACATGACCGACGAGCAGAGTCCGGCGAACGCGAGAACCGCGACGATCGCCCACTTCGGCGGGGTTCGGGAGAGGCGCTTCCTGGCTCTGTCGTTCTCGTTCGCACCCACCGACCCAGGCTATCGGCGCCCGCGACATCGAGGGCCGATGGCGGGGCGTGATCGCGTCCGGTTTCCTCGAACGGGCGCAAGAGGGGCAGACTGGGTTCGTGCGAACCATCCGTGATCTCGACACCGTTGAACTCATCATCGACGCGCAGGGTCTGCTCGACTCCATCAGGGGTCCGCAGCGCGTGATCGATGCCGGCACGCTGCGCGCCCTGCAGCAGTCGGGCAATTACGTCGTCGGGCTCTTCGACGGCGACGGCGACGACGAGCGCATGGTCGGCGCGTCCATCGCCTTCTTCGGCGAGCCCGGCCGTCGGGCGATGCACTCGCACATCACCGCGCTGATCCCGGAGTACCGTGGGCGCGGCTGGGGGCGCGAGCTCAAGGAGCACCAGCGTCAGTGGGCCTTCTCCCGCGACGTCGGCCGCATCACCTGGACCTTCGATCCGCTCGTCGCCCGCAACGCGCACTTCTTCCTCACGGTGCTCGGCGCGCGCGTGACCGGTTACTCGGTGAACCGCTACGGCATCTTCGGCGGCGGTGACGCGGGCGACGAGAGCGACCGTCTCGACGTCGCGTGGGCGCTCGCCGACATCGCCAAGGCCCCGGCATCCGACGCCGTCGTCGAGACGCTCGAGATCCCGGCGGACATCGAGGCCCTGCGGGTGACCGATGCGCCGGCCGCGCACGAATGGCGCACGCGGTTGCGCGGCGAGATGGAGGAGCTGCTCGGGCGCGGTCTGCGCATCGCCGGCTTCGACGTCGAGCGGGGCTACCTCTTCACGGAGTGACGCTCAGCGCACATCCTTCATGAGCTTCAGCACCGGCTTCACGGCCAGGAGCAGGCCGACGCCGACGACGACGGCGATGCTGCCCAGGATCGCGAAGTAGGGCACCTCGTTCTCGGGGTCGTAGAACTGGACGAGCTCGCCCGAGATCGCGGTACCCAGCGCGATGGACAGGAAGAACAACGCCACCATCTGGGTCTGGAAAGCCGCAGGAGCGAGCTTGGTCGTGACCGACAGTCCCACCGGGGAGAGCAGCAGCTCCGCCACCGTGAACACGAACAGGATGCCGACGATCGCCAGCATCGGCGTGGTGTTCGCACCCCCGTTCGCGAACGGGAGGAACAGCAGGAACGCGGATCCCATGATGATCGCGCTGAGACCGAACTTCACCGGCGTCGAGGGCTGGCGGGTGCCGAGGGCGTGTCCAGATCGCCGCGAACACGCCGGACAGGATGATGATGAACACCGGGTTGATCGACTGCACGATGGACACGGGGACCTCGATGCCGAACAGGTTGCGATCGAGGCGCTTGTCGGAGTAGATCGTGAGCACGGTGAACTGCTGCTGGTAGAGCGACCAGAACGCGACGCTCGTGACGAACAGGGGCAGGAATCCCCAGACGCGCGAGCGCTCGGACGCGTCGATCCGGCGGCTGCTGAGGATGACCGCGAAGTAGGCGATCGCGGCGACGACCGTCCCCCCGATGACGATGGTCGCGAGGTTGTCGGCGCGGATCACGCCGACCAGCACGAGCACGGCGATCAACACGATGGCGGCGACGGCGATGATCACGACGAAGCGGTAGCGCGATGCGGGAAGCGGGTTCGGCACCTGCCGCGCGACCTCCGGCAGCGAGCGCCGACCGAAGGAGTACTGCACCAGCCCGAGCGTCATGCCGACGGCGGCCAGTCCGAATCCCCAGTGGAAGCCCAGGGTCGACTGCAGGATGCCGGTGAGGATCGGTCCGAGGAAGGCGCCGAGGTTGATCCCGAGGTAGAACAGCGAGAACCCGGCGTCGCGGCGCGGATCGTCGGGCTTGTAGAGCGTTCCGACGACCGACGTGGCATTGGCCTTGAGACCTCCGGAGCCGAGGGCGACGAGCACCAGACCCACTCCGACGCCGAGCACGCCCGGGATCAGCGCGAGCGCGACGTGCCCGGCGACGATCACGATGGCGCTGAAGAACAGCACGCGCTCGGAGCCGAACAGGCGGTCCGCGAGCCACGCGCCCAGGATCGTGGACAGATACACCGACCCGCCGTACGCGCCGACGATGCCACCGGCCACCGCTTCGGGGATGCCGAGCCCGCCCTGCGTGGCCGAGTAGTAGAGGTAGATGAGCAGGATGCCCTGCATGCCGTAGAAGCTGAAGCGCTCCCACATCTCCACGCCGAAGATGTGGACCAGCGAGCAGGGCTGTCCGAAGAAGCGGGTGTTCTCGTCGCGACCCGGGCGGGCGGTCTGGGAAGTGCTCATCCTCCGACGCTACTCTTCCCCGCGGATAGAATGACAGGGCCCGCCTTCCGGGCAATCTCCCGCATCCGACCATTGGAGCCACCATGGCCGAACAGTCCCGCCTCGACAAGGTCATCGCCCTCGCCCGCCACCGCGGGTTCGTGTTCCAAGCGGGTGAGATCTACGGCGGTTCGCGTTCGGCCTGGGACTACGGGCCCCTCGGCACCGAGCTCAAGGAGAACATCCGACGGCAGTGGTGGCAGACCTTCGTCCGCGGTCGCGGCGACATGGTGGGCCTGGACTCGAGCATCATCCTGCCCAAGCGCGTGTGGGAGGCGTCGGGTCACGTCGCGACGTTCACCGATCCGCTGGTGGAGTGCCTGCACTGCCACAAGCGCTTCCGCGCCGACAACCTGATCGAGGACTTCGAGGCGCGCAAGGGCCGCAAGGCCGAGAACGGTCTCGCCGACATCCCGTGCCCCAACTGCGGCACCAAGGGCCAGTACACCGAGCCGAAGGCGTTCTCCGGTCTGGTGAAGACCTACCTCGGCGTCGTCGACGACGAATCGGGCATGTACTTCCTGCGCCCCGAGACGGCGCAGGGCATCTTCGTCAACTTCTCGAACGTGCTCACCGCGAGCCGCAAGAAGCCCCCGTTCGGCATCGGCCAGGTCGGCAAGGCATTCCGTAACGAGATCACCCCCGGCAACTTCATCTTCCGTACGCGCGAGTTCGAGCAGATGGAGATCGAGTTCTTCACCCCGCCCGCCGAGGCGCAGCAGTGGTTCGAGCACTGGGTCGAGGCGTGCTGGAACTGGTTCATCGACCTCGGCATCGACCCCGAGAACATGCGGCAGTTCGACGTGCCGGAAGACGACCGCGCGCACTACTCCGCCGGCACGATCGACGTCGAGTACAAGTTCGGCTTCACGGGCAAGGAGTGGGGCGAGCTCATGGGCGTCGCGAACCGCACCGACTACGACCTGTCGAGCCACAGCGAGGCGTCCGGCACGAGCCTGACGTACTTCGACCAGGCCACCGGCGAGCGGTACACCCCGTACGTCATCGAGCCCTCGTTCGGCCTCACCCGCGCGATGATGGCGTTCCTGGTCGACGCGTATCGCGAGGAGGAGGTGCCGAACGCCAAGGGCGGCACCGACGTGCGCACCGTGCTGAAGCTCGACCCGCGCCTCGCTCCGGTGAAGGCCGCGGTGCTGCCGCTGTCGCGCAACGAGAAGCTGTCGCCGCTCGCGCGCGAGGTCGCCGACACGCTGCGAAGCTCCTGGGCCGTCGACTTCGACGACGCGGGCGCCATCGGCCGTCGCTACCGCCGCCAGGACGAGATCGGCACCCCATTCTGCGTCACGGTGGACTTCGACTCGCTCGACGACCGTGCGGTCACCGTGCGTGACCGCGACACGATGGCGCAGGAGCGCGTCGGGATCGACGAGCTGCACGCGTACCTCGCGGAGCGCCTGCGCGGCGCCTGAGGAGGTGGTGGCGGCTTCAGTCTGACGCGGAGCCCGCCACCGCCCGCGCGTAGCGCTCGGAGAGCACCCGCAGCCGGGGGATCAGCTCGGGGGGACTCTCGACCGTGAAGTCCATCATCAGCATCCCGATGTACGCCGCGACGGTGTCGAGGCTGTCGGCGCCCGTCACCAGCACGCAGTGATCCTCGTCGATGGGCTCGACGACGCCGACCGCGGGGTGGATGCGGTCGAGAACGGCCTCGGTCGGCGCATCGATCAGCAGACGCGCGTGCACCTGCCACCCGCTCTCGGCGACCGTGCGCATCAGGAACGCGGTGTAGTCCCCGCCGGGCAGCGGCTGCGGATCGAAGCGCCGACGCGTCGGCATCCGCAGGTCCATCCAGTCGACCCGGTACGTGGCCCATTCGCCGGACTGCGGATCGCGGGCGACGAGGTACCAGCGGCGGTGCCAGGTGAGCAGGCGGTACGGCTCCACAAGGGCGGGGGCATCCTGGTAGTCGAAGCGCAGCCACTCCTCGTTGCGGATCGCGCTCGCGACGTCGCGCAGCACGCTCGGGTCGACCTCGGGATCCGGCGCATCCGTGTCGTTGTTCTCGGGGGCGCGATCGATCGAACGCAGCGCGTCGACGATGGGGCGCAGATGCGAAGGCAGCACCTGCTCGAGCTTCGCGAGCGCCCGCGCCCCGGATTCTTCCACGCCGGCGATTCCAGCGGCTGCCCGCAGACCGACCGTGACCGCGACCGCTTCCTCGTCGTCGAGCAGAAGCGGGGGCAGCTTCCCGCCCGCGCCGAGGCGATAGCCGCCCACGGCGCCGCGGGTCGCGTCGACCGGGTAGCCCAGCTCGCGGAGGCGATCGACGTCGTGCCGGACCGTGCGCGTCGAGACTCCCAGTCGCTCGGCGAGGTCGCGACCGGAACGCTCGGGGCCAGTCTGCAGAAGGGCGAGGAGGGACAGCAATCGAGCCGTGGGATCAGCCATGAAAAACTCCCCCAAGGAGTCAGATTATTAGGAACGAATCCAGCCTAATGGCCTCGTATCGTCGGAGACATGAACAACACGAACCTCACCTTCAGCCCCTTCACCGTCTCCGTCTCGGCCGCCGAGGTCCAGGATCTTCAGGACCGCCTCGCCCGCACCCGGCTGCCGCAGTCGGCGCCCACCGACGACTGGGATGCCGGCACGCCGAACTCGTATCTCCGTGAGGCGATCGAGGCCTGGCGCTCGTTCGACTGGCAGGCTGCGCAGGAGCGGATCAACGCCGTCCCGCACTTCACCACGGAGATCGCCGGTCAGACGATCCATTTCATCCATGTGCGCTCGGCCCACGAGGGCGCGACCCCGCTGCTCCTCGCGCACACCTACCCCGGTTCGGCCGTCGACTATCTCGACGTGATCGATCGCCTCGTCGACCCGGTGGCGCACGGTGGCCGCGCCGAGGACGCCTTCGACGTCGTGATCCCGGATGCTCCCGGCTACGGCTTCTCGCAGCCGCTCGCCTCCGCCGGCTGGACGGTCGGCAAGGTCGCTGAGGCGTACGACACCCTGATGCGCGGTCTCGGCTACGACAGCTACGGCATCCACGGCTCCGACAACGGCGCGATGGTCGCCCGGGAGCTCGGGCTGCTCAACCCGGAGGGCTTCCTCGGGCTGCACGTGCTGCAGCTCTTCTCGTTCCCGTCGGGCGACCCGTCGGAGTTCGAGCGTCTCGAGCCGCATGACTACGCCGGCCTCGAGCACATGCAGTGGTTCCAGTCGGTGGGCGGGTACAACACGATGAACTCGTCGCGGCCGCAGACGGTGTCGGTCGGGATCAGCGACTCCCCGATCGGACTGCTGGCTTACAGCGAGCTGTTCAACTCGTTCGGCAACGGCACCTCGCTCGTGACGCTGGAGCAGATCCTGCTCGAAGTGAGCGTGAACTGGTTCGCGAACGCAGCATCCGGCATGAGCCGCAGCTACCTAGAGAACGCGCGGGCGGATGCCGGGGAGGGCGAGGATGCCGCGCCGCAGATCAACGCCGCCCCGACCGGGGTCGCCGTCTTCCAGGATGACTTCCAGACGATCCGGGTGTTCGCCGAGCGTGACAACTCGAACATCGTGCACTGGAGCCGCTTCGACGAGGGCGGGCACTTCGCCGCCCTCGAGCGTCCCGATCTCGTCGCCGCTGACATCCGTACTTTCTTCGCCGGGCTGCGCTGACATCCTGCCGACCCCCTCTCCTGTCGACCGGCCCCCCTGTGGTCGAACCGGCCCCTTGCGAACGTCCGCAGGGGCCGGTTCGACGCGAAAAGGGGCGGCTCGACGGGGGTGTGGAGGGGCAGGGGTGGGTCAGCCGGTGACGGTGAGTTCGACGGTGGGGCTGCCACCGGACTCGGCCCAGGCGAGCGAGCGCTGCAGGATGCCGCGCAGCACCTCGAGGTCGACCTGTTCGAGGTCCTTGATGTAGAGGCAGCTGACGGCCGTCGTGTGCGTGGCCGAGCTGGGCGAGCGCTTCGGCGTGGGCGTCGGTGCCGTCGAGCAGGTAGATCGTCGTCGAGGCCTTGCGGGGGGCGAAGGCCAGGAGGCCGGTGTCGCCCTCGGTGCCGGTGGGGTACCGGTAGTGGCACGAGCCGAAGCCGACGATCGTGCCCCAGGTCGCGGGCTCGCGCCCGGAGACCTCCTGCATCAGCGCCGTGAGCGTCTCGGCATCGCGACGGCGCACCGCGGGGGAGGATCGGGCGATGAGTCCCGCGACGTCGGTGCCTGTGGGTTCCATCTCAGGCCTTCTCCTTCGCGGCCGCCTTCATCGCCTTCTTGTGCTCGCGCACCTTCGTCAGCGACTCGGGGGACACGATGTCGGCGACGCTGCGGAAGGATCCGTCCTCGCCATAGGGTCCGGCCGCCTCGCGCCAGCCCTCGCCGGTGAAACCGTACTGCTTGCCGAGGAGAGCGAGGAAGATCCTCGCCTTCTGCTCGCCGAAGCCCGGGAGCGCCTTCAACCGCTTCAGCACCTCGGCGCCGTCGGGGTCGCCTTCGGTCCATAGGCGGGACGCATCCCCATCCCAGTCGTCGACAAGCGTCTGGCACAGGGTCTGGACGCGCGTGGCCATCGATCCGGGAAAGCGGTGCACCGCGGGCGTCTGCTGGAATGCCGCGAGGAACTCGTCCGGTGCCATGCTCGCGATGGCGGCGGCATCCGTCGCTCCCGTGCGCTGCTCGATCTTGAGCGGCCCGGCGAACGCGGTCTCCATCGGAACCTGCTGGTCCAGCAGCATCCCGACCAGCAGAGCCAGCGGGTTGTCGGTCAGCAGGGCGTCGGCGGCGGTGTCTCCGGTGATGTGCAGGGCCATGTTCCCAGTGTCCCACCGCGGGATGCGCTACGCGATCGACGATCTCGGTTCTTCGGCGGCCGGCTCGACCGGCGTGATGCCGTACAGCGTGCCGAGGGCGGCGGCGAACTCGTCGGCACGTCCGGCGGCGGCGAGCTCGTGCGCGCGGGTCGTCGGTGTGTGCAGCAGCACTCCGGAGAGGTGGCGGAGGGCCTGCTCGATGCGGCCGTCCTCGTCGCCGCGGGCCCGGGCGCGGTCGATCTCGCTCTCCAGCAGGGAGAAGATGTGCGACCGCAGGGCGACGACCGAGGGGGTCACACTCTGGCGGGCGCCGACGACGTGGAAGGTGTCGGCCGCTTCGCGGACCACGCTGCGCGCAGCATCCGTCGCCTGAAGCTCTTCGAGCGGAGCGTGCAGCCGGATGGTCTCGAGGTCGAGCAGGGCGACACCCTCGAGCGTGGCGACCGCGGGGTCCACGTTGCGCGGCATGCCGAGGTCGACCACGAGCTGACTGTGCCGCTGCGCCCCGGGGCCGGTGGTCGGCACTGGGCAGCCGACGGTCGCGAGCCCGACCGGGTGCTGCAGGTGCTCCGGGCCGAGCACGGGCTCGGTCGCGGTCGTGCAGGTGATGAGCAGGCTCGAGTGCGCGGCGGTGCGGGCGTACTCGTCGGCACTGACCGGACGGATGCCGTGCTTCGCGGCGAACGCCTCGGCGCGGCCCGACGGGGAGTAGACCGAGATGTTCACGGCGCCGCGCTCGCGCAGGGTGGCGAGGGTGACGGCGGCGTAGGCGCCCGTGCCGACGAGCAGCACACGCTCGGCCGACCAGTCGGCGATGCGGCTGTCGGCGAGCTCGAGCGCGAGGCGCACGAGCGACCGCCCGGCGCGACCGAGCGCGGTGACGTTCTTGACCTTGCGCTGCGCCTGGCTCGCGCGCTGGAAGAGGCGCTCGAGTTCGGGGGAGGTCGTGCCGTCCTTGCGGGCCGACTTCAAGGCGCGACGTACCTGGCCGGCGATCTCGCCCTCGCCGGAGACGACGGATTCGAGACCGGATGCCACCGAGAAGAGATGCTCGGCGACGCGGCGCCCGGAGTGCACGGCGTAGGCGCCGTCGAACTCGGCAGCCGACACCCCGGTCGTGGACTCGATCGCCTCGAGGACCGCTTCGACGCCGATCGCGCCGGCCGCGGTGACGGGCTCATCCATCTCGACGTACGCCTCGAACCGATTGCAGGTCGCCAGAACGACCGCACCCTGCACGCACGGCGTCATGTCCACCACGGTGGAGGCGACGTCGTCGGGGGTGCGGCTCAGGCGTTCGAGCAATTCGAAGGAGGCGGTCTTGTGACTCGCCGTGACACACAGCAGCACCCCACGATTCTACCCGCCCGAGAGAGCAGGCGTCTCCGCGGACTCATAACGACCGGATGGGAGGATGGACGCATGGCCCTCTCCGATGCTCCGCTGCTGCGCGCCCTCGCCGGTGTCCGCCCCGAACGCACCCCGGTGTGGTTCATGCGTCAGGCCGGCCGGTCGTTGCCGGAGTACCGCGAGCTGCGCGTCGGCACGCGGATGCTGGACGCCTGCCTCACGCCCGAGCTCGCGGCCGAGATCACACTGCAGCCGGTGCGTCGTCATGGCGTCGACGCGGCGGTGTTCTTCAGCGACATCGTCATCCCGCTGCGTCTCGCCGGCGTCGAGGTCGAGATCGAACCGGGGCGTGGACCGGTGTTCGCGAACCCCGTGCGTTCGGCATCCGATGTCGACCGGATCACGGCCATCGACCCGGAATCGCTCGACGGCACGGCGATCGCCGAGGCCGTCGCCATCGTCACGGCCGAGCTCGGAGACACTCCATTGATCGGCTTCGCCGGGGCCCCGTTCACGCTCGCCGCTTACCTCGTGGAGGGCGGACCGTCCAAGGAGCACCTGCGGGCACGGGCCATGATGCACGCGGACCCCGATTCCTGGAACCGCCTGGCCGGCTGGCTCGCCCGCGTCTCCCGTCGGTTCCTCGAGACGCAGCGCGACGCCGGGGCATCCGTCGTGCAGCTCTTCGACAGCTGGGCCGGCTCGCTCAACCCGGCGGACTACCGCAGGTTCGTCGCGCCGCATTCGGTGGCCGCGCTCGAGGGCATCGGCGTTCCGGCGATCCACTTCGGAGTCGGCACGGGACCGTTCCTGGCCGACATGCGCCTGGGTGGGATCGCCGACGGGGTCGGGGTCGACTGGCGGCAGCCGCTCGATGAGGCCGCCGCGATCCTCGGACCCGACGTGACCGTGCAGGGCAACATCGATCCGGCGCTCCTCGGAGCGCCCTGGCCGGTGCTGGAGGCGCATGTGCTCGACGTTCTCGAGCGCGGCCGCTCGGCACGGGCGCACATCCTCAACCTCGGCCACGGCGTTCCACCGGAGACCGACCCCGATCAGCTGACGCGCATCGTGGAGCTGGTCCACGCGCAGCGCTGAATCCGTCGCGCGATCCGCAGGTCGGCGAGCCCGAAGCGCCCGTCCGGAAGGGCGGCGCGGATGCGCTCGTCGCTGAACGGACGGTGGGGGCGGATGCCGAGCGGCGCCTCCGGCGCGGGCGGCACGGCTTCGCTCACGCCTTCGGCGAGCATCCGCGCCTGCGCCTTCGCGACCAGCGGCACGACCATCGCCCACTCGGTGAACTGCGCCAGGATGCGGATGGCCCAGGTGGGTACCGGCACGTAGGCGGGACGACGGCCGGCGACGCGGGCGATGCGGCGGACGGCCTCGCCGAGCGTCACCTCGTCGGCTCCCATGACCGCGACGGTCGGCTCTTCGATGCGTCCTTCGAGAGCGGCCACGAGCACATCCACCGCGTCGTCGACGGGGACGGGGCGTGCCGTGCGCTCGCGGTATCCGACCGTCCAGAAGAACGGCAGTGTCCGCACCGCGCGAGTGACGTGATCGACCATGTGGTCGCCCGGGCCGTAGATCATGCCGGACTTGAGGATCGTGTGCGGGATGCCGGAGCCCCGCACGATCTCCTCCGCCTCCCACTTCGACTCGTGATAGCCGGAACCGCAGTCGGGTCGCGCCCGCAGGAAGCTGACCAGGACGATGCGCCGCACCCCAGCGCGGCGGGCGGCTTCGACCACGGCTCTGGTGCCGTCGACATGCACGCGCTGGAACGTCTGGTCGCCGATCTCGCGGTTGATCCCCGCGCAGTGAGCCACCGCGTCGCAGCCCTCGAAGGCGGCGGCGAGAGCGTCGACGTCGGTGATGTCGACTCCACTGCGGCGCGAGATGACGACCGTGTCGTCGAGGCGCTCAGCGAGGTTCCGTCCGACGAATCCGGTGCCCCCGGTGATGGCGACTCTCATGTCGACTCCTTCGCTTGTTAGCTATCAGGCTAAAGAGTATCTAGCAAGAGTGCTATATTGCAACCATGACAGACAGCGCATCCGACATCTTCGCGGCGCTGGCCCACCCGACCCGGCGCCAGATCCTCCAGGACCTCAAGGCCGGTGAACTCGCGGCCGGTGAGATCGCCTCGCGGTTCTCGGCGAGCGGACCCACGATCTCGCGCCACCTGAGCGTGCTCCGTCAGGCCGGCCTCGTCAGCGAACGGCGCGATGCGAACCGCATCCTCTACTCCCTCGTCGGAGAGCGCCTGGCGCTCTCGGTCGGCGACTTCCTCTCCACCGTGTGCCCCGAGCAGATCGTGCTCCGAGAGGTCCGCAAGCGCGGCCGCGGGAGCGCGACCCCCGTCGAGGCCTGATCCGCTCCGGTGCGAGAATTGACGGCATGACCGCCGACTCCTCCCGCGCCGAGCGTGCCTCCCGCGCGGCGCCCGCCGACCTCGCGGCCCGCGCCGCTCGCAAGCATGTCGTCGTCATCGGTGGCGGCATCGGCGGGCTGATCGCCGCCCGCGAGTGCGCCAAGATCGGCATGCCCGTGACGGTGCTCGAAGCATCGGATGCCGTCGGCGGCGCGATCCGGCGGGCCGAACTCGACGGCGTGGTCGTCGATGCGGGAGCTGAGAGCTTCGCGACCCGAGGCGGGCACGTGCGCGCGCTCCTGGAGGAGCTCGGGCTCACCGACCGCATCGTGGCACCCGAGGCCGGCGGCGCCTGGCTGGCGGGCATTCCCGGTGTCGGTGCGGCTCCGCTCCCGGTGGGCGGAGTCCTCGGCATCCCGGCGAATCCGTTCCAGGACGACGTCCGTCGCGTGATCGGCTGGTCGGGCGCCTGGCGCGCGTACCTCGATCGGGTGCGGCCGCCGTTGACCATCGGGCACCAGCTCAGTCTCGGCCGACTGGTCGCCTCGCGCATGGGTGCGAAGGTGCGCGACCGTCTCGTGGCGCCGGTCACCACGGGCGTCTACTCCGCCTCGCCCGACGACGTCGACGTCGACGTCGCGGCACCGGGGCTCAACGCCGCGCTCACCCGCGTCGGATCGCTGTCCGGCGCGGTGCAGGCGCTGCGTGAAGAGGCCGCGGCGCGTGCGGCGAAGGCCGGCGGCACCGAGGTCGCGAAGGCGCCGGGTGCTGCCGTCGAGGGACTCTCCGGCGGCATGGGTGTGCTCGTCGACGCGCTGGTCGCGGATCTGGCGAAGCTGGGCGCGAAGGTGCGCACCGGTGCGCGGGTTCTGTCTGCGACGAGGGCGGGCGAAGGATGGACGATCGAGGTCGAGGCGGATGCCGAGACGGACGAGTCTCCGGACGAAGCCACGGACGCGGACGAGATCACCGCCGACGCACTCATCGTCGCGACATCCGAATCGGTCGCCCGCGCGCTGCTCGAGGCCGGCATCCCCGCGCTCGCGGCGGCCGAGTCGTCGTCGGCGCCCGAGATCGAGGTCATCACCCTGCTGCTCGACGCCCCGCAGCTGGCGGCGGCGCCGCGCGGCACCGGGGTGCTCACCGTGCCGGGGAGCCACACCGCCAAGGCGCTCACGCACTCGACCGCGAAGTGGCGCTGGCTGCGGGAGGCCGCGGGTGACCGGGAGATCGTCCGGGTCTCGTTCGGCGCCCAGGGTGAGCCCGCTGCCACGGCAGGCCTGAGCGACGAGGCCGCCGCCGCTCTGGCCCTCGAGGAGGCCGGCGCGCTGCTCGGCACGCCGCTGACACCGGACGCGCTCCTGGCCGCGCACCGCGCACGATACGTGCAATCGCAGCCGGCCTCGATCATCGGGTCCGGCGAGAGGCGCACCTCCGCCCGTGCCGCCGTGCAGGCGGTGCCCGGGCTCGCCGTCGTCGGCGCCTGGCTTGCGGGAACCGGCCTGGCGCAGGTCATCCCGGATGCGACCGCCGAGGCGGATCGGCTGCGGCGCGCCCTGTTGTGGGACTGATGAATCCCCATGTGTCAACCCCTGCGCCTTCTAGATGCCGAAATCGGCATACGGAGCTACGCTGAGTACCTGGCAGGCGGGCCTCGCGGCCCCCGGTCGGTGCCCATTCGGGCGAATGAAGCCGGAACAACGTGAGGAGACCCCATGAAGGGGAAGATCGGACTCGTCGTAGGACTCGGCGTCGGCTATGTCCTCGGCACCCGTGCCGGACAGGAACGCTACGAACAGATCAAGAAGCAGTGGCTGAAGGTCTGGAACACCGATCCGGTGCAGGACCAGGTCGAGAAGGTCAAGGATTTCGTCGGTGACAAGGCAGCGGCCGTTCCCGGCGCACTGTGGACCGGCGCGGTGAAGGTGGTCAAGTCGGTCAAGGGCAACGGCAGCCCCGGCCAGAAGCTCGACGCCGTGATCGCCTCGGGCAAGGAGGCCGCCGAAGAGGTGGCCGACGCGACGGACGACGCCGTCGACGAGGTCAAGGCGAAGACCGCCAGCGGCTCCTCCTCCGCCGGCGCCGTCAAGAAGCCGACCCCGAAGAAGCCCGGCGCCTGACATGCCTCGCGGATACCGGGATCGCGCGGACGACAGTCTGCTGACACTGCTGGGCGACCTGCCCGAACTGGTCACGAAGCTCGTCAAGGCCGAGATCGATGCGGCCAAGGCGTGGATCTCGAAGACCGCGAAGGACGCCGGGATCGGTTCGGTCTGGTTCCTCGTCGCGCTGTTCTTCCTGTTCTGGGCTGTCCCGGTCATCCTGGTCTTCGCGATCGCCGGGCTCTCGTCGTGGTGGCCCGTGTGGCTCTCCGCGCTCGCCGTGTTCGGCATCCTGATCGTCGCGGTGCTGCTGTTCGCACTGCTCGGCATCCTGAAGTTCCGCAAGCTCCTCAAGCGGCAGAACCCTGCGCAAGCGGTCGCCGAGGACATCCGAATCGTGAAGGAGGCCGGCGATGACCAGTTCTGACTCTCTGGTGCCGCGCACCGTGGTGCCCGCCGGGATCGTCGACGATCGGGCATCGGCCCGCGCCGAGCTGAAGGCGGCGCTGGCCGCGATCGAGATCAAGGGCAACATCCCCCGCCGTGTCGAGAAGGCGTCGACGCGGGCGATCGCTCGTGCGCGTGTCTTCGCCGACCGCAACCCGATCGGTGCGGCTGCGGCCGCGGTCGGCATCGCCGCCACCGTCGGCGGAGTCGTCTGGATCATCGCTCGCGCGATCGCGCGCTGAGTTCCGTCGGCGTGGCCGGCCCCGCGTTCGCGACCCCTCCGCAAAGGGGGCAGACTGGAGACATGTCCGAAGAGCGCGAAGACAACCCGTCCGGATTCACCCTCTGGGCGGTCTGGCGACGCAACCCCGACGTCCCGGTCACCGAATCCGACTCGACCGAGCTCGAGACGATCGTCTCCTACGTCGAGGACTCCGGGGTGACCGTCCGCGGGTTCTATGACGTCTCCGGGCTCAAGGCCGACGCGGACCTCATGGTGTGGCTGCACGGACCCACGGCCGAAGAGCTGCAGAAGGCCCTGCGGCGACTTCGCCGCACCGAGCTGCTGCGATCGCTGCTCCCGGTGTGGAACGTGATGGGGGTGCACCGCGATGCGGAGTTCAACCGAGCCCACGTGCCCGGATTCCTCCGCGGTGTCGAGCCCAAGGACTGGCTCTGCCTCTACCCGTTCGTGCGGACGCCCGAGTGGTATCTCGCGCCGGAGGAGGAGCGTCGGAAGATGCTCGCCGACCACGGACGCAAGGGTGCGGCGTTCACCGGCGTCATCGCGAACACCGTGGCCGCCTTCGCGCTCGGCGACTACGAGTGGCTGCTTCCGCTCGAGGCCGATGAGCTCACCGAGCTCGTCGACCTCATGCGCGACCTCCGCTACACCGATGCGCGTCTCTACGTGAAGGAGGAGGTGCCCTTCTACACGGGGCGCCGCCTGCGCTTCGACGAGATCGCGGACGTACTGCAGTAGGTCGAGCGATGAGCACCTCGATCCGCCTGGGAACCCGGCGCAGCGCTCTCGCGCAGGCGCAGTCGGGTCATGTCGCCGCCGCCCTCGAGAAGGTGTCGGGCCGTCGCGTCGAGCTGGTCCCGATCACCAGCGAGGGCGACACGAATCGAGCGTCGCTCTCCGAGATCGGCGGGCAGGGCATCTTCGCCACCCGCCTGCGCGAGGCGCTTCTCGCGGGCGAGTGCGACTTCCTCGTGCACTCGCTGAAGGACCTGCCGACCGCGATCCCCGAGGGGCTGGTCATCGCTGCGACGCCGCCGCGGGTGGACGCCCGCGACGTGGTGCTCACCCGGGACGGGGTTCCGCTCCACGAACGGCACTCGGGAAGCACGATCGGCACGGGCTCGCCGCGTCGGATCGCGCAGGTGCGCCGCCGGTCGCCGCACGCCGAGGTCGTGGACATCCGCGGCAACGTCGACTCCCGGCTCGCGCGGGTCGCCTCCGGAGAACTGGACGCGGTCATCCTCGCCGCAGCAGGGCTGTCGCGGTTGGGATCGGACTCGCCGCTGCATCGCGAGGAGCTCGGCCTCGCCGAATGGCCGACCGCTCCGGGGCAGGGTTCGCTCGCGGTGGAGACGAGGGCGGATGCTCCGGCAGAACTGCTCGCGGCGCTCGCCGAGCTCGACGACGCGAAGACGCGGCTGGCCATCACGGTCGAGCGCGCGATTCTCGAAGGTCTGGATGCCGGTTGTCAAGCCCCCATGGCCGCGCACGCCGTCGTCGAAGGGGCCTCGATCCGCGTCAGGACGGTCGTCTACGCGGTGGATGGCAGCCGCCGGATCGGCCTCGACGTCACGGAAGCCCTGAACGGGGAGTATATTCGTCGGAACGGCAGTGGCAATGGAGCGAATGCTGCCGATGGTGCAGACCCGATGAGCGCAGCGCGCGAGTTCGGGTTCACTGTTGCCCGTCGGCTGCTCGATCAAGGGGCGGCTGGACTCGTCACCCGAGAGCATTCCTCATGACATCCGATTCGAAGCAGGACCGACCGTTGGACGGCTGGCGCATCCTCGTGCCCCGGGGCGGGCCGTGGGGCGACGGCGTCGCCGCGAGCCTCCGCGCCCAGGGAGCCGTGCCCGTCGTCGCACCCCTCATCAACTTCGCTCCGACCACTGACCAGGCCGGCCTCGACGGCGCGCTCGAGCAGCTGGCCGCCGGAGCCTTCGACTGGTTGACCGTCACGAGCGCCACCACGGTCGATGTGCTGTTCGCGCATCGCGCCGTCGTTCCGCGCTCGACGCGGATCGCAGCCGTGGGCGAGACGACCGCAGCCGCGCTGCAGGCCGTGGGCTACGAGGTGGCCCTCGTTCCCGAGCAGGACAACTCCGCCGAGGGCATGGCCGAGCAGCTGATCGCTCTCGAGTCCGAGCCGCGCCGCATCCTGGCCCTGCGCAGCGAGATCGCGAAGCCGGTGCTCAGCACCCTGCTGTCGGATGCCGGGCACGATGTGGCCAGTGTCGTGGCGTACCGCACGGTCGGAGTGCCCGTCACCGAGCGCATCCGCCGTGATGTCGAGAACGGCCGGATCAACGCGATCCTCATCACGAGCGGGTCGGTCGCCCAGCAGGTGCGCGAGCAGTTCCCCGAGATCCCGGATGAGACGCTGCTCGCGGCGATCGGCCCCCGTACCGCGCAGGACGCCCGCAAGGCCGGGTTGTCGGTGTCGGTCGTGGCAGACCGCCAGACGGTCGACGCGCTGATCGATGCGGTCTCGCACTTCACGCTTCCGCACGCGGCCGACGAGTTCGCCCCGTGAGCTTCCCCGAAATGCGGATGAGGCGCCTGCGGCAGTCGCCCGCGGTGCGCGGTCTCGTGCGCGAGACGTCGCTGGAGCCGCGTCAGCTGGTGCTGCCGATGTTCGTGCGAGAGGGGCTGACCGAGCAGGTCGCCATCGGGTCGATGCCCGGCGTGGTCCAGCACTCGATCGACTCCCTGCGGTCCGCCGCCGTCGAGGCCGCGGAGGCCGGCGTCGGGGGAGTGATGCTGTTCGGTGTGCCGGCGGTGCGCGATGCGCGCGGTTCCGGCGCCGATGACCCGCGCGGCATCCTCAACGTCGCCACGGAGGCCCTCGCGGCTGAGGTCGGCGACGCGCTCGTGGTGCAGACCGACCTGTGCCTCGACGAGTTCACCGATCACGGACACTGCGGCGTGCTTGCCGCGGACCCTTCGTCGAGCTCAGGGATCAGAGTCGACAACGACGCGACCCTCGAGCGGTACGCGGCGATGGCGCTCGCGCAGGCGCGGGCCGGATCGCAGCTGCTCGGACTGTCGGGGATGATGGACGGCCAGGTCGCCGTCGTCCGTGCCGCTCTGGACGCCGAGGGCTTCACCGACACCCTGCTGCTGGCCTACGCCGCGAAGTACGCGAGTGCGTTCTACGGGCCGTTCCGCGAAGCGGTCGACTCTCAGCTCACGGGCGACCGGCGCACGTACCAGCTCGACCCGGGCAACCGACGCGAGGGCGTTCGCGAGGCTCTCGTCGATGAGGCGGAGGGCGCCGACATCGTGATGGTGAAGCCGGCGATGTCGTTCCTCGACGTGCTGCGCGAGGTGCGCGATGCCGTGCGTATTCCGGTATGGGCATACCAGGTGTCGGGCGAGTACGCGATGATCGAGGCCGCGGCGGCGAACGGCTGGATCGATCGCCGGGGCGCGGTGCTGGAGTCGCTGCTGTCGATCCGCCGCGCCGGCGCCGACGCCGTTCTGACGTATTGGGCGACCGAGGCCGCCCGCTGGCTGCGCGACTGACTCTCGTCGCGCATCATCGAGGAGAGTGCTGTGACCGACCGCAATGACGACCTGTTCTCCGCTGCCCGCGCGGTGATCCCCGGCGGGGTGAACTCGCCGGTGCGCGCGTACGGCTCGGTCGGCGGTACGCCGCGTTTCCTCGCCTCCGCGAAGGGCGCGACGGTGACGGATGCCGCGGGGCGCTCGTACGTCGACCTCGTCGCCTCGTGGGGCCCGGCGCTGCTCGGCCACGCGCACCCGGAGATCGTCGCCGCGGTGCAGGAGGCGGCGGCGCGCGGACTGTCGTTCGGTGCGCCGACCGAGGGCGAGGTCGAACTCGCAGAGCTGATCGCGGATCGGGTGCGGTTCGGCGAGGTCCGGCCGGTGGAGCGCGTGCGCCTGGTGTCGACCGGCACCGAGGCGACCATGACGGCGATCCGTCTGGCCCGCGGCGCGACGGGACGCGACCTGCTGGTGAAGTTCGCGGGTCACTACCACGGTCACTCCGATGGGCTGCTCGCCGAGGCGGGTTCCGGAGTCGCGACCCTGGCCCTTCCCGGGTCGGCGGGCGTGCCGGCGCCGATCGCTGCGCAGACGCTCGTGATCGGCTACAACGACCCGGAGGCCCTTGCGGCGGTCTTCGCGGAGCACGGCCCGCGCATCGCGGCGGTCATCGTCGAGGCGGCGGCTGCGAACATGGGAGTGGTCGCACCGCTCCCCGGGTTCAACCGTCTGATCGCCGACACCGCCCACGCGCACGGCGCCCTGATGATCCTCGACGAGGTGCTCACCGGATTCCGCGTGCACCCGGCGGGTTTCTGGGGGCTGCAGGCTGCGGCGGGCGAGACGTACGTGCCCGACATCATCGCCTTCGGCAAGGTCGTCGGCGGAGGGATGCCGTTGGCCGCGCTGGGCGGTCGCGCCGAGATCATGGATCTGCTCGCTCCGCTGGGCCCCGTGTATCAGGCGGGGACGCTCTCCGGCAATCCGCTGTCGGTCGCAGCCGGTCTCGCGACGCTTCGCCTCGCGACGCCGGAGGTCTACGCGGCCGTGGATGCGGCATCCGCTCGTCTCGCCGCGCGCCTCGATGCTGCGCTGGCGGACGCGGGGGTGACGCACGCGGTCGCGTCCGCGGGGAGCCTGTTCAACCCATCGTTCCGTGCCTCTGCGCCGCGCGACTACGCCGAGGCTCAGGCGCAGGAGTCGTTCCGCTACGCGCCCTTCTTCCACTCCATGCGCGAGCAGGGCGTGGCGCTCCCGCCGAGCGTCTTCGAGGCCTGGTTCCTCACCGCGGCACACGGCGAGGAAGAGCTCCAGGTCATCGAGGCGGCGCTTCCGGCGGCTGCCGCTTCCGCTGCAAGCGCGGTGCGCGTCTGAGCTGATCGCTGGTCGCTGGCCGCTGATCGCTGATCGGTGATCGCTGATCGGTGATCGGTGGGCGCAGATCGGTGGGCGCAGATCGGTGATCGCTGATCGCTAATCGGTGATCGCTGGGCGCAGATCGCTGAGGTGACTGACGGGCGTGCTCAGACGAACATGACCCTGCGCGGCACGGCATCCGTGTAGACCCGACCGAGGGGGCTGATCCACTCGATGTCTCCTCCGGGGAGTTGTCGGGCCGACCATCGAAACCGGTCGGGGATGTCGGGATGCTTCAGCACATGGTGCCCGGTGCAGAAGTGGGCGAGGTTGTCGTTCGACGTTCTGCCGCCCTTGGCGTGATCGTGGTTGTGGTCGATCTGGCAGCGGTGCACCGGCACGCGGCACCCCGGGAACCGGCAGTGCTGGTCTCTCGCCCGCAGGTGTCGACGCATCGCCTCGGTCGGGGAGTAGGTGTCGGTGGATGTCACCATTCCGGTGCGGTCGAGGAACAGTCGTGACCAGGAGCCGCCCAGACCGGCGATCGAGCGGGCGATGTCAGGGTGCAGGGGGCCGACTCCGTCGAGCTGTGCCGGGCGATCATCGGCACCGGCGAGCGTCGATGCGGCGATCGTGACCTGGACTCGGGCCTTGATGCCCTCGAGGCCGGTTCCGCAGGCGGCGCTGGGGTCGCTGGCGAGCAGCAGATCGGCGAGCAGGTCGGCCCGCACCTGATCGATCGTGCGCTCATCGGAGGGCACGTGCTCGATATCGAAACTCGGGTCGAGCGCGAACGTGCCGCCCTCCCCGTGGATGATGTGCTCTTCGCCGACTCCGGGCTGTGCGCGGTGGTGAGCCTTGTGTCCTGCGCCGTCGTGGGCGCCATCCTCTGCGCGGCACCGCGTGCCGTGCTCGTTGAGGATCTCGTCGTCGCGGCGAGGATCGTCCGGCATCAGATCGGTGAGGAAGATCGCGTCGGGGCCGAAGTCGCGAGCGCCGGACGGGCGTACGGGGTCGGCGTCGTCGCGGGTGGCGATCAGCTGCTGCGCGAGGGCGGTGAGGCGGTCGATGATCGCCGCGGCAAGGTACTCGGGCAGCACGACCTGGATCATGGCGAGGCCGTCGTCGAGCGAACGCATCGTGACGGTTCTCTCGCCGGCCGCCCGACGGTGTCGCTCGTTCACTGTCTCTCCGGCAAGAGCCGCAGCGATCTGCCGCAGCAACGCACGCGTGCGCATCGGGGAGTCGCGTTCCGCCACGACCAGGGCCGCAGTGTCGTAGAGTCCGAGAGTCGCGGCATCCACGCGTCCGTCGCGGACAGCCTGACGCACGATCGCCCCTGCCCGGACGATCTCTCTCACATGTGCGGCGGTGATGTCGCCGCGCCGGAAAGATTCGCGCACCGCCGGATGGTCGGCATCGAGGAAGAGCGCATCGGCGAACGCATACTCCGTGCCGCCCTTGGACAAGTGGCCCGCGGCGGAGTACTCCGCGATCATCGAGCGGTGGATCGCGTCGCGGTGATGCGGGTGCTCGCGCACATCGTCGTCGAAGACCCGCACCCGCTCGGCGAGGAGCGTCGACGCCTGGGCCTCGAGCGAGGCGATCTGACGTCGCTTCGCCACCCACGCATCGAGCAGCGCCTGTCGCTGCTCGATGTCGTCGATGTGAAGGGAGGTCATGTTCCGAGTGTAGTACATATATTCGAATAATGGAAGCAGAGATTCGAGCGAACTGGCGCCTTCCCACAACGGATCGTTGCCTTCCTGTGAGCAACTTCCAGACATCTGGCAGGGGTGCGCTGGCAGACTGGGAGCATGGTGACGTTGCTGCTGGACCAGACGCAACTGGAGGTCGTGCTCTCGCCGATCGAGCGTGCCGCCACCTTCCACCGCGAGAACGTCCGCATCGCCCGAGACACCATCACCAAGGTGCAGCTCACGGAAGACGCCTGGACCTGGCTGCGCGGTGTCCCGAACCCCGGAACGCACATCCCCGGCGTCCTCGCTGCGGGCAGTTGGAAGGCGGCGGGAAGCCTCGACTTCGTGCTCATCCGGCGTCGGCGCCCGAGTGTCGTCATCGACCTCGAGGGCGACGAGCAGTACCGACGGCTGATCCTGACCACCCGTCACGGCCTGTCGCTCACTCAGGCGCTGCGCCTCGACGTGTCGACGGAGCCCGCCGACGTCGAGGAGATCGTGGCCACCGCGCCGGTCCCCGTCTCCAAGGGCAGCCGGCGTCCGGTCATCCGACCGCGTCCGGCCTGATCGACTGACGCCTCAGCCCCGACATCACAGAGAAGCCCTCCACACGTTCCGTGCGGAGGGCTTTCTCGTCAGTGGGGGCGCTCAGCCGTGGTGGTGCTCATCCCCGTGGTGCTCGCCGTGCTGGTGTTCGCCCTCGTGGCGGTCACCTTCGTGGTGCTCGCCCTCGCCGGACGCCTGGTCCTCGGCGACAGAAGGCTCCTCGCCCGCACCTTCATCGGATCCCTCGTCGCCCGACGACTCCGACTCCGACTCCGCGGCGAGCGGAACCGTGTCGATCACACCGGTGGACGCGACGCTCCACTGCGCGCCGTCGTCGCCGGCCGCGTCATCGGTGGCCGCCTCGCCGAGCGGGTAGTCCTTCGGCTCGTCCTCGTAGTAGGCGCGCGCTGCGGCCGCGAGCATGGTGCTCACAGCGGCCGAGCGGGGATCGTCCTCGCCCTGCGCCGCATGATTCTCGCCGTCACCGTCGGCGGCAGAGTCGGTCGCTCCGTCCTGCGTGGTGGCATCGACGGATGCTGCGTCCTCAGCCGCTTCTCCCTGCCCCAGCTCGGCGAAGAATTCCACACCTACGGGTTCCTCCGAGCTCTCGGAAGTCTCGGACTCGGCATCCGCCGAGTCGCCGCTCTCCGCCTCGGATGACACCTCGCCGGCCGCCTCACCCTGCTCGGGAGTCGCGAAGACCTCGGCGACGTCGTGGCGGTTCTCGCCGGCAGCATCCTCGGTCGGTGAGGCAGCGGGTGCCGGCGCGGCCGCGCCGAACAGGATCTCGTCGAACGAGCGCACCGGCGCATCCGACTGCTCATCCTGCGTCTGGTCGGTCGCGGTATCCGTCGCGGTCTCGTCGTCACCGGATGCCGTGGCACCGAGTTCATCGGCGGCGGCGCTCTCGTCGACGGAGTCGGCGTCGACACCGTTCTCGTCGACACCGTTCTCTTCGGCGGAGTTGTCGTCGACACCGTTCTCGTCGATACCGTTCTCTTCGGCGGAGTTGTCGTCGACACCGTTCTCGTCGATACCGTTCTCATCGACAACGTTCTCGCCGGCGTCTGCGTCAGTCTCTTCCGAGTTCACTTCCACCGTCGCGCCCTCGGCAGCGTCTTCGGCAACGGCGCCCTCGGCAGCGGCCTCTTCGGCAACAGATCCGTCATCGACGCTGCCCTCGTCGGCAGCATCCGCCGTCTCGCTCTCCCCGACGACCCCCGGCACCCCGGCAGCGCCCGCGAGCGCAGCCGTGACCCCGGCAGCCCCCGCAACAGTTCCGGCATCCGCCTCGGCCGCTTCGGCATCCCGCGGGACCACCACCTGCTGCGCGGCACCCTCGCTGCGCGGCGCGAACTTGCCGCCGCGCACCAGGTCGATGAACACGTCTTCCAGAGTCGGGCCGCGCTGCACGAGAGTGCTCAGCGCAATGCCGGCCTCTGCGGCGACGGCGCCGACCGTTCCCGCATCCCCGCCGCGGACGGTGAGCCCGGAGCGCAGCACCTCGACGTCGAAGCCGGCCGTCGTCAGTGCGACGGTGAGCGCAGCGCGATCCGCGGCATCCACCACCACGGAACCGGCCTTCGGATCGGCCAGGGTCTCGATGCCGCTCGCGAGGACCAGCTTGCCCTTCGACAGCACGAGCACGTTGTCGGCGACCTGCTCGATCTCGCTCAGCAGATGCGACGACACCAGCACGGTGCGACCCTCGTCGGCCAGGCGGCGCATCAGCAGACGCATCCAGCGGATGCCTTCGGGGTCGAGGCCGTTCGCAGGCTCGTCGAACACGAGCGCACCGGGGTCGCCGAGGAGGGCGTTCGCGACGCTGAGCCGCTGACGCATCCCGAGCGAGAAACCGCCGATGCGGGAGTCGGCTTCGCTGCCCAGACCGACCTGCGCGAGCACCTCGTCGACGCGTGCGAGGGGAATCCCGTTCGCCTTCGCCGCGATCGTCAGCTGACGGTTGGCGGTGCGGCGGGGACGGTAGGCCGTCTCCTCCAGGACCGAGCCGATCGTGCGCAGCGGCTGGCGGAGCTCCGCGAAGGCGGTTCCGCCGATCGTCGCGGTACCGGATGTGGCTCGCACCTGACCGAGCAGGATGCGAAGAGTCGTGGTCTTGCCTGCTCCGTTCGGGCCGAGGAAGGCTGTGACAGCACCGGGCTCGACGCGGGCGGAGAAGTCCGAGACGGCGGTCACCTCATTGAAGCGCTTCGTCACATTCGTGAACTCGAGCACCTGTCCGTCGGGCATCCGCGACCTCTCGTTGCAATGAACAGTTCCCCCTATCCTGCCGGAAAAGCCCCCGGATCGCGTATTTCATGCGGATTCCGACCCCGCGGCGACGGGGTAACGTGGCACGCGTGACCGACTCCACGCCCCCATCCCGCGTCCTCGTCCGCAAGGAAGGAGCGCTCGGCCGACTCACGTTGAACCGCCCCGAGGCGATCAACGCCCTCGACTACGGCATGATCGAGCAGCTCACCGAGGCGCTCACGGCGTGGGTCCACGACACCGACGTGCAGATCGTGTTGATCGACGGCGCCGGCGACCGAGGGATGTGCGCGGGTGGCGACGTTCGCGCACTGCACGCCCAGATCGTGGCCGGCCACGCCGAGCAGACGGCCGAGTTCTTCCGCGCCGAGTACTCCCTGAACGCGCTGATCGCGGAATACCCGAAGCCGGTCGTGGCGCTCGCCGACGGCATCACCATGGGCGGGGGCATCGGGTTGGCGGGGCACGCGGCCATCCGCATCGTCACGGAGCGCTCGAAACTCGCGATGCCCGAGACGCGCATCGGCTTCACGCCCGACGTCGGCGGCACCTGGCTGCTCGGCCGCACGCCGGGGCGGTTCGGCGAATACTTCGGCCTCACCGGCTCGACGATGAGCGGAGCGGATGCCGTGCACCTCGGGTTCGCCGACCACTTCGTGCCCTCCGATCGGCTGGACGCGCTGCGGGAGGCGCTCGCCTATCGCGCCGACCCCACCGGCCCCAGCGAGATCGTGCTGCTGTTCGACGAGACGCCCGAACCGTCGGAGCTGCCCGCATCGCAGGACTGGATCGACGACGCGTTCTCGGCGCCGACGGTCGTCGAGATCGTCGAGCGCCTGCGGGAGAGCGGATCGACGGATGCCGCGGCCGCGGCCGACCTCCTCGAGGGCCTCGCCCCGACCGCGCTCGTCGTGACGCTCGATGCGGTGCGCGAGGCCAGGGACCTTCCGAGTCTCCGCGCGGCCCTGGAGGGCGAGTACCGGCGGGTGCTGTGGTTCGTGAACGAGCACCCCGACCTGGTCGAGGGTATCCGCGCGCAGCTCGTCGACAAGGATCGCAATCCGCGGTGGGATCCGCCCACTCTCGGCGAACTGGCATCGGATGCCGGAGCCGGCGCGCGCGAGTACGCGCCGCCGCATCCGCTCTTCTGACCCGGCCGATCGGCGATACCCGCGCGACTCGTTCTTCGCCCGCGTGTAGAAACCGCAGGCCGCGGGTGAAAAGGTTCGCTGTCAGCGAAGGTCCCCCGAGAGAGGGATACGAATGTCCCCGGTTCGTGGCACTCTTTGTTGTGGCCGTTCGTCGGTCGGCAGCCGTCAGCCGAGAGATCCGCCGCTTCACCCTTCCTAGAAAGTGCGCCTGTGCTGGGAAAAATACTCGTCCGCTATCTGTCCCGTTATAAGTGGCTCCTCCTCGGCGTGCTGATCTTCCAGCTCGCCAGCGTGGCCGCGACCCTCTTCCTTCCGCGCCTCAACGCCGACATCATCGACAAGGGCGTCGCCCAGGGCGACACCGGCTACATCTGGAACACCGGTCTGTTCATGCTCGCCGTCTCGCTGGGGCAGATCATCGCCTCGGTGATCGCGACCTATTTCGCTGCCCGTGCCGCGATGGGCGCCGGCCGCGACATCCGCGCCGACGTCTTCGGCAAGGTCAGCGGGTTCTCCGAGCGCGAGGTGTCGGTGTTCGGCGCCGGATCGCTGATCACCCGCAACACCAACGATGTGCAGCAGGTGCAGATGCTCGCGATGATGGGCGCGACGATGCTCGTCACCGCACCTCTGCTCGCGATCGGCGGCATCATCTTCGCGGTGCAGACGAACGTCGGCCTCAGCTGGCTCATCGCCGTCGCGGTGCCCGCGCTGTTGATCCTCGCCGCGCTCGTGATCGGGCGCATGGTGCCGCTCTTCCGCACGTACCAGGGCAAGCTCGACAACGTGAACCGCATCATGCGCGAGCAGCTCACCGGCGTCCGCGTCGTGCGCGCGTTCGTGCGCGAGCGCATCGAGGAGGAGCGCTTCCGCGGAGCCAACACCGACATCATGGTGGTCGGCCGCAAGGTCGGCTCGCTGTTCGTGCTGCTGTTCCCGCTGTTCATGCTCATCCTCAATGTCACCGTCGTCTCGGTCATCTGGTTCGGCGGCATCGAGGTCAACAACGGCACGGTGCAGGTCGGAACGCTGTTCGCCTTCATGCAGTACATCGGCCAGATCATGGGCGGCGTCATCATGGCGAGCTTCATGGCGATGATGATCCCGCGTGCTGCGGTCTCGGCCGAGCGCATCGGCGAGGTGCTGGACTCCGAGTCCACGATGGAGCGCCCGGAGAACGGCGTCATCGACTTCCCCGCCCCCGGATCCGTGGCGCTCGACGGTGTCGAGTTCACCTACCCCGGCGCCGACGCCCCGGTGCTCAAGGGCATCAGCTTCGCGGCGCAGCCGGGCGAGACGGTCGCGATCGTCGGATCGACCGGCTCGGGCAAGACGACTCTCGTGTCGCTCATCCCGCGACTCTTCGATGTGTCCGGAGGGTCGGTCCACGTCGGGGGAACCGACGTGCGCGAGGCCGACGTCGAGGCCCTCTGGGACAGCATCGGCCTCGTGCCGCAGCGTCCGTTCCTGTTCACCGGGACCGTCGCCTCGAACCTCCGCTACGGGCGTGAGGAGGCGACCGACGAAGAGCTCTGGCACGCCCTCGAGATCGCGCAGGGGCGCGACTTCGTCGAGGAGATGCCGAACGGCCTCGAGTCGCGCATCGCCCAGGGCGGCACGAACGTGTCCGGCGGTCAGCGCCAGCGTCTGGCGATCGCCCGTGCGATCGTGCACCAGCCGCAGGTGCTCATCTTCGACGACTCGTTCTCGGCGCTCGACCTGACGACGGATGCCCGATTGCGCCAGGCCCTGTGGCGGGAACTCCCGCACGTCACGAAGATCGTGGTCGCACAGCGCGTGTCCTCGATCACGGATGCCGATCGCATCGTCGTCCTCGACGGCGGAACCATGGTCGGCGTCGGCACGCACGAGCAACTGCTGCAGACGAGCGACACCTACCGGGAGATCGTCGAATCGCAACTGGGGGTGGACGCATGAGCGACAACGAGAAGCGCGGCCGCGGCCGCGGCAAGGCAGCGGTCGAGACCGTCGAGCCCGAACTCACCGAAGAAGAGAAGTACGAGGCCGAGCTCGCCGAGCAGGCGCGCCAGAACTCCGGCGACTGGGACAGCGTCGCACCGGGCAAGGCCGACAACTTCGGCGCGAGCTTCAGCCGCATGATCGGACTGCTGAAGCCGTCGGCGGTGTGGTTCGTCTTCGTGTCGATCCTCGGCGCGCTCGGCGTCGTGCTGACGGTCGCCGCACCCAAGGTGCTCGGCGAGGCGACGAACATCGTCTACCGGGGTTTCATCTCCATCCAGCTCGGGCAGCCGAACGGCGACTTCCCCGGGTTCCCGGCCGGCACCCCGCAGGACGTCGTCATCGACGCGCTGCGCGACGCCGGCCAGGACGACTTCGCGAACCAGCTCGGCGCGCTCGGCGACTTCACGGTCGGTCAGGGCGTCGACTTCGACGCGCTGCGATGGATCATCGCCGCCGTGCTCGCGATCTACGTGGTGGCGGCGTTCCTCACCTGGATCCAGGGTTACGTCATCAACGTGATCATGGTCCGCACGATGTGGCGTCTGCGCGAGTCCGTCGAGGCGAAGATCAACCGTCTGCCCTTGTCGTACTTCGACAAGGTGCAGCGCGGAGAGCTGATCTCCCGCGTCACGAACGACATCGACAACATCACGCAGACGATGCAGCAGTCGCTGTCGGGCGCCCTGACCTCGGTGCTCACGGTCATCGGCGTCCTGTTCATGATGTTCACGATCTCGTGGCAGCTCGCACTGGTCGCACTGGTCACCCTGCCTCTGATGGCTGTCATCTTCGGTGTCATCGGACCGCGCTCGCAGAAGGCCTTCGGCACGCAGTGGCGCAAGGTCGGGCGTCTGAACGCCCGCGTCGAGGAGGCGTTCTCCGGCCACGCGCTGGTGAAGGTGTTCGGTCGCGAGAAGGATGCGCTGGCCAAGTTCCAGGTCGAGAACGAAGAGCTGTTCCAGGCCAGCTTCAAGGCGCAGTTCCTCTCCGGCATCATCATGCCGGCGATGATGTTCGTCGGCAGCCTCAGCTACGTGGGCATCGCGGTGCTCGGCGGGCTGATGGTCGCGAGCGGCCAGCTCCGTCTCGGCGACGTGCAGGCGTTCATCCAGTACTCGCAGCAGTTCACGCAGCCGCTGTCCGAGCTGGGTGGCATGGCTGCGGTCGTGCAGTCCGGCACCGCCTCCGCCGAGCGCGTGTTCCAGCTGCTCGACGCCGACGAGCAGGAGGCGGACGACTCCGACGCTCCGGAGCTCGCCGACGGCAAGGGCGTCATCGAGTTCGAGAACGTCGCGTTCTCGTACACGCCCGATCGTCCGCTGATCCAGGACCTCTCGTTCCGGGTCGAACCGGGACAGACCGTCGCCATCGTCGGACCGACCGGTGCGGGCAAGACCACGCTGGTCAACCTCATCATGCGGTTCTACGAGCTCAGCGGCGGCCGGATCATGCTCGACGGTCAGGACACCGCCGAGATCACGCGCGACGAGCTGCGCTCCCGCACGGGCATGGTGCTGCAGGATCCGTGGCTCTTCGCCGGCAGCATCCGCGAGAACATCCGATACGGCCGCTCCACCGCGACCGACGACGAGATTCTCGAGGCGGCAAAGGCGACATACGTCGACCGGTTCGTGCATGCCCTCCCCGAGGGGTACGACACCGTGCTCGACGAGGACGCGTCGAATGTCTCAGCGGGTGAGCGCCAGCTCATCACCATCGCTCGAGCGTTCGTCGCCCAGCCGTCGATCCTGATCCTCGATGAGGCGACGTCGGCGGTCGACACCCGCACCGAGCTGCTGCTGCAGCACGCGATGGCCGCGCTCCGTCAGGGACGCACGTCGTTCGTGATCGCGCACCGTCTGTCGACCATCCGCGACGCGGACCTCATCCTCGTGATGGAGCACGGCGACATCGTCGAGAAGGGCACGCACGACGAGCTGATCACGGCGCAGGGCGCCTACTGGCGCCTGTACCAGTCGCAGTTCGAGCAGGCGGCGACCGACATCGACGCGGAGGTCGCCCTCACCGGCTCGACGCCCGTCGTCGCACAGGATGACGAGGTCGACGCGGCCCAGTCCGAAGCGGAAGACGCCGTCCACGGGGTCACCGTCGGGGCGCAGGCTCCGGTCTCCGAAGCCGCAGCCGCTCAGGCGCTGGTCGAGGACGGCTCCGACGACTCGGCTCGCCGGAGCTGACCGCCGCACGTCCGCCACATCGCAGACGCCCCATCCCGGACCATCGGGGTGGGGCGTCTGCGATGTGCGGGGACGGCGGGCGTCAGGAGCCGTCGTCCAGGCCGAGCAGGTCGAGCGGGTGCGTCAGACGCCACCACGCACTCGGTCCCTCGACATCCTGGGCCAGCGTCAGCGGCGTCGTGGTCGTACCGAGCGGGCCCACGGTCGTGAGCGTGCCGACCTCGCCGTTCTCCGCGCGCTCGCTGCCCAGATCGAAGGCGGGAGTCGCCGTCGCGAGTGCGCCGTTCCAGAGCACGACATCCGCGTCGGCGCCCGCGATGACGTCGACCTTCGTGCCCCACAGGGTGGTCACCTCGCCGACGACCGTGCCTTCGGCGACCGCCGGCTCCTGCGCCTGCAGGGCTGCCTCGGTCTCGGCGAACAGTGTCCGTGTGGCCGCGAGGCGCTGAGCATCATTGCCCTGATCCAGAACGGCCGCATACAGGTGCACGGTGGTGTCTCCGACCGCCACGTCCTTCGCGGTGAGGAGGTTCCAGCCGACCAGCGTGCCGGTCTTGATGCCGACGACACCGGGATCGGCGAGCATCCCGTTCGTGTTCACGACGTTGCCGGCACCCGGCAGGTCGACAGACTTCGTTCCGACGATCTGCGCGAACACCGGATTCTTCATCGCCCATTCGCCCAGCTCGACCAGCGCCTGCGGAGTGGCCACGTTGCGCTCGTCGAAACCGGAGGGTGTCACGACGGTGATCCCGTCGAGCCCGCGCTCCCGCAGCCAGACCTCGGCGGCAGCGGCGAACTCGTCGTCAGAGCCCCAGATCTCAGAGGCGAGGCGATCGATGTAGTTGTTCGCCGAGCCGAGCAGCGTGCCCTGCAGCAGCTGATACTCCGTCAGAACGCCGTCGACGGGGACGTCGAGCGCGGACTGGTCGGCTCTGCGATAGTTCCAGTAGTCGATGCTGTCCCCGAAGGTGAAGCCGAACTCGGGCCCCTGCTCGCCAAGCGCGAGCGGCATCCGGTCGAGCACCATCAGACTGCTGACGACCTTGGTGACGCTGGCGATGCTCACGGCGTTCGAAGCGGATGCCGCGATGCTCACACCCCCGATGCCCACCGCGGCGCTGCCGCGTCCCGGCCAGGTGAGGGCCGCCGCCGGGGCGGGCGTGGTGGCGAACTCGACGGCCTGCACGGTGGGCTGCACCGCGTGCAGGGGGATCAGCAGGGTGGTTCCGGCATAGGCCGCGACGAGACCGGCGAGCACGCAGAGAGGGACCAGCACGCCGGGACGGGTGAGCACCGGCCGAAGGTGCGCCCCGCGCATCAACGCCTCCGAGTCTTCTGCCTCGGCCGTCGTGTCGAGGGTCGCGGTGGGTGAAGTCCGGGCGACCGCGCCGGCGTCGACCCAGGTCAGCGCGGTGGCGGGCGCCTTCTCATCCGCCCATTGCGCCTCGAGCGGCTCGAGGATCGCGATCGATTCGACGGAGTCGGAGTCGGAGTCGGAGTCGGAGACGAGGGCGGGGTCGGAGCCGGCGTCGTCGACGGAGTCGGCGCCGGGTTCGGAGTCGGCATCGGCGTCCGGCGCGGGGGACACCAGCTCGGCGTCGGTGGCTTCTGCGGTGGCGGCAGCCTCGGCGTCAGTCGGTGTGGCGGGAAGCAGCTCGGCAACGGACAGCTCATCCGCGTGCTGATCGGTCCTGCTCTCCGTGCGGAACAGCGAGTCGACCTCGGTAGCGGAGACCGGGAGAACGGGAGCGATGGCCGGAGCCGGAGGCGGAGCATCGCCGGCGAAGAGCGCATCGGCCGCGAACCCTGAATGCTCGGAGTCTTCTGCGGTGGCATCCGCTCCGAACGGCAGATCGTCGACGCCCTCGACAGCGGAGGGGGCGGTCGACCGGGTGTCGTCGCCGACGACTCCCGTCGCCTCATCGGTGGGATCGGAAGCGCTCACCCGCTTACGGTACCGAATCTCTGCGGTGATCTGCGCCGAACCGCCCCCGAGGCGGTCGGGTGTCGGGAGGCGATAGGATCGTCAACACAACCACGGGAGTCCGGCGAGCCGGGCTGAGAGGGAGCGAATCGCGCTTCGACCGTCGAACCTGATCTGGGTCATGCCAGCGCAGGGAGGAGTTCAGATGAGTACATCCACGTCCACATCAACGAAGACGTCGGGTTCCGCACGCGAAGGCCTGGGCGGTCCGCAGGTCTGGCGCTGGCGCGTCGTCGACATCGTCGTCGCCGCTGTCCTCGGCGTCGCGATCGGCCTCGTCTTCTGGGGCTGGAACATCATCGGCGGTGCCTGGTTCGGCGCGGCCGACGCCCTCACCCCGGGGCTCGGCGGGGTCGCCGTCGGCATCTGGCTGATCGGCGGCGTCATCGGTGGCCTGGTGATCCGCAAGCCCGGTGCGGCGCTGGTGGTCGAGATCGTGGCAGCAGTGATCTCGATGCTGATCGGCAACGTCTGGGGCGTCTCCACCGTGCTGTCCGGCATCGTCCAGGGGTTCGGCGCGGAGCTCATCTTTGCTCTGTTCTTCTACCGACGGTTCGGCATCGTCGTGGCGGCCCTCTCAGGTGTCGGCGCCGCCGCCGCGGCATGGGTGTTCGAGCTGTTCTACGGCAGCTCGCCCAACATCCTCAAGTCGTTCGAGTTCAACACGATCTACCTGGTCAGCGTCGTCGTCTCGGGGGCGATCCTGGCCGGCGTCGTCGGCTGGCTGCTCGTGCGCGCTCTCGCGGTGACCGGCGCGCTTAACCGCTTCGCCGTCGGGCGAGAGCACGTGCGCGAGGTCTGAGCGTGACCCTCGCCGCCCCGGCCCGAGTGCAGGCTGCGGGCTGGGGATGGCGATACGCCGGGCGGAAGCGACCGGCGGTCGCCGACGTGAGCTTCACGATCGAGCCCGGCGAGCGCGTGCTCCTGCTCGGTGCCTCCGGCGCGGGCAAGTCCACGCTGCTCGCGGGGCTCGCCGGCGTGCTCGGTGGCGACGACGAAGGCGACCGGACCGGCTCTCTGCTCGTCGACGGCGCGGCGCCCGAGTCGCGGCGCGGTCAGGTGGGTCTGGTCCTGCAGGATCCGGATGCCGGGATCGTGCTGTCCAAGGTGGGCGACGACATCGCGTTCGGGTGCGAGAACCTCGGCGTCGCGCCATCCGACATCCCCGGCCGTGTCGCCGAGGCGATGGATGCTGTCGGTCTCGACGTGCCGTTGGAGCGCCCGACCAAGGCGCTCTCGGGTGGGCAGAAGCAGCGGCTCGTTCTCGCGGGGGTGCTGGCGATGCGCCCGGGTCTGCTGCTGCTCGACGAGCCGACCGCGAACCTCGATCCGGAGGGTGTACGCGAGGTACGGGCGAGCGTCGAGCGCGCCGTCGCTGCGACCGGGGCGACGCTGATCGTCGTCGAGCATCGCACCCCGGTCTGGGTCGACCTGATGGATCGGGTGATCGTGCTCGCCGCGGACGGCGGTCTCCTGGCCGACGGCGCCCCGGGGCGGGTCTTCGCCGAGCACGGCACCGCCCTCGCCGACGCCGGGGTGTGGGTGCCCGACCGGGGCATCGACCTGCCCGTGCTGCAGCAGGTGACGGCATCCGCTGCACTCACCGCGACGGGGCTCGCCGTCGCCAGGGAGCCGGCTGTCGTCGTGCAGTCGGGCCTCGAGGTGCGGGTGCCGCGGGCGAACGCGACCGTGATCACCGGACCGAACGGCGCCGGCAAGTCGACCCTCGCGCTCACCCTCGCGGGGCTCATCCCGGAGCACGCGGGAGAGGTGCAGGCCGCGCCGGAACTGGCCGGTCGGCGGGGACTGCGGCCGATCCGCTGGACGTCCCGCGAACTGCTGACCCGCATCGGGATGGTGTTCCAAGAGCCCGAGCACCAGTTCCTCGCCCAGACGCTGCGCGACGAGCTGGCCGTCGGCCCGCGCGCTCTCGGGTGGACGCCGGCGCGGACGGATGCCGTGGTCGATGAGCTCCTGGACCGCCTCGGCCTCGCCCCCCTCGCGCTGGCGAATCCGTTCACGCTCTCCGGGGGGCAGAAGCGACGCCTCTCGGTGGCGACCGTGCTCGCCGGAGCACCCGAGGTGATCGTGCTCGACGAGCCCACGTTCGGGCAGGACCGCCGCGGGTGGATCTCGCTCGTGGCCCTGCTGCAGGAGGAGATCGCCCGCGGACGCTCGGTCGTCGCCGTCACGCACGACGACGCCGTGATCCGACACCTGGGCGGCCACCGGATCGAGCTGGGGGCGGCGGCATGACCGCGACGGACACCGCGCGGACGGTCTGGCTCGACGGCGTCAACCCGGTCACCAAGCTCGTGCTCGCGATCCTGCTGTCGGTGCCGCTGTTCGCCTCGATCGATGTGACGAGCGCCGTCGTCGCAGTCGCGCTGCAGCTCCTCTGCCTTCCTCTGACCGGCCTGCGCCTCACGACCGTGCTGAAGCGTCTGCTGCCGATCGTGATCTTCGCACCGATCGCCGGGGTCAGCATGCTGCTCTACGCGGAGCCCGCCGGCCGGATCTACTGGTCGTTCGGCTTCGCCACCATCAGCGAGGGATCGATCGTGCTCGCGATCGCGGTGAGCCTGCGCGTGATCGCGCTCGGACTGCCCACCATCCTGCTGTTCGGTGGCACCGACCCCACACAGCTCGCCGACGCGCTCTCGCAGGTCGCGAAGCTGCCGAGCCGCTTCGTGCTCGGCATCCTGGCCGGCACCCGGATGCTGGGGCTGTTCCTCGACGATTGGCGCACTATGGGTCTGGCTCGCCGCGCACGCGGCGTCGGCGACCGCGGGGTGCTGCGCCGGTTCTTCTCGATGGCCTTCGTGCTGCTCGTCTTCGCGGTGCGTCGCGGCTCGAAGCTGGCGTTGGCGATGGAGGCGCGCGGCTTCGGCTCCGGCATCCCTCGCACCTGGTCGCGGCCGTCGCGCCTGCATCCGCGCGACGCCGTCGCGGTGCTCGGCGGGCTCGCGATCATGGCCCTGGCGCTCGCGGCGGCTGTCGCTCTCGGCACGTTCCGGTTCGTGTGGAGCTGAGCCCCGCTGGCTCCGCTCCGGCTCAGGTCGCGTTCCACAGCTCCCGGTAGTACGCGAGCCGCTCGCGGTCGGGCTCGACGCCGTAGGCCGCGATCAGCGCGTCCTCCCAGCCGGGGCCGTAGTTCCACTCGGTGCTCATCGAGGCGACGGCGAGGTCGGCCCAGCGGTCGGCGGTGCCGAGCAGCGCCAGGTCGACGTGCGCCAGCCAGCGGCCGCCGTGGCCGATCAGCGTGTTCGGGCAGCAGGCGTCGCCATGGCTGACCACGAGACGGTCGATCTCCGGCGGCGTGCGGAACGCCTCGGGCACCTCGATGCCGCGCCGCTCGGCGTTCGCGAGGCGGGACGGCACGCTCCACTCCCACGGACATTCCTCGACGGGCAGGGTGTCGTGCATCGCGCGGAGCGCCTCGCCGACGGCGCGCACGGCGACCGCGGGTTCGGCCACCCACCGCGGATCCACGGCGCTGAGGCCGTCGATCGCGGCGGTCACGAGCCACTCGTGCGTCTCGTCCTGCCCCTGTTCGAGCACGGTCGGCACGGTGATCCAGCGAGACGCCCACGTCATCCGCTCGGCCTCGTCCTGGAGGGTGAACTCGAGGTTGCGCGGGCCCCACTTGATGTAGAACGGGTCGCCCGCGCCGGTGGCGCGGAACGTCAGGCCGCCGTAGTCGTTGTCCCAGACGCACACGAGGTCGGCGCCGTGCGCGAGGAGGCGCACCTTCTCGGGCACGGAGACGGGTTCGGTCGGGAAGGTCATGGGTACATCCTGGCCCACGGGAGGTGGTCGGCGCCCGGTGGTCGCGGCCGGCTTCGTGACTGCACGGAGAACCACGTAGGCTGAGACTGCGTTCCACGTCGCCGGGGCGCACGACGACGTTCGAGGGAGAACTTCCGATGCAGATCAGCGGACAGGGTGCGCTCATCACCGGCGGAGCCTCCGGGCTCGGCCTCGCCACGGCTCGTCGGCTGACGGCCGCCGGCGCTCACGTCACCATCGTCGACCTCGCGTCGTCGAAGGGCGCCGAGGTCGCGGAGGAGCTCGGCGGGATCTTCGTGCCCGCCGACGTCACGAACGTCGAGGAGGTGCGGGCCGCCGTCGCCGCGGCCCAGGCTGCCGCCCCGCTGCGCGTCGTCGTCAACTGCGCCGGCATCGCCCCGCCCGCCAAGGTGCTCGACCGCGAGGGCGTCCCCGCCGTACTCGGCGACTTCGAGCGCGTGATCCGCATCAACCTCCTCGGCACGTTCAACGTGCTGTCGCAGGCCTCCGCCGTCATCGCGAAGAACGCCCTTCGTCAGGCTCAGGGACCGGGTTCTGAGGAGCGCGGGGTCATCGTGAACACCGCCAGCGTTGCGGCCTTCGACGGCCAGATCGGGCAGGCGGCCTACTCCGCATCGAAGGGCGGCGTCCACGCGATGACCCTTCCGGTAGCGCGCGAGCTCGCCCGCCACGGCATCCGCGTCTGCACGATCGCCCCCGGGATCATGGAGACGCCCATGCTCATGGGACTGCCGCAGGCCGCGCAGGATTCGCTCGGTCAGCAGGTGCCGTTCCCGTCTCGCCTCGGCCGCCCCGACGAGTACGCCGCCCTGGTGCAGCACATCGTCGAGAACTCCTACCTGAACGGTGAGACGATCCGCCTCGACGGCGCGATCCGCATGGCACCGAAGTAAACCGACCCGCACATTCGAGGAGCACCCATGTCACTGGCAGGCAAGACCATTCTGATGTCGGGCGGAAGCCGCGGCATCGGCCTCGCGATCGCCCTGCGCGCGGCCGCCGACGGCGCCAACATCGCCATGCTCGCGAAGACCGACACCCCGCATCCGAAGCTCGAGGGCACGGTGCACTCCGCGGCCGAGCAGATCCGTGCGGCCGGCGGCCAGGCGCTGCCGATCGTCGGCGACGTGCGCGACGACGACGACATCACCGAGGCCGTGCTGAAGACACAGGCCGAGTTCGGCGGCATCGACATCGTGATCAACAACGCCAGCGTCATCGACCTCTCGCGTTCGCTCGAACTCGGTGCGAAGAAATACGACCTGATGCAGGACGTCAACGTGCGCGGCACGTTCATGCTCTCGCGTGCCGCGGTGCCGATCCTGAAGGATGCCGAGAACCCGCACATCCTGTCGCTCTCGCCACCGCTGAACCCGAGCCCGAAGTGGCTGGGTGCGCACACCGGCTACACGCTGGCGAAGTTCGGGATGACGATGGTGACGCTCGGGCTCGCCGCGGAGTTCGCGCGCGACGGCATCGCCGCGAACACCCTGTGGCCCCGCACCACGATCGCGACTGCCGCCGTGCAGAACCTGCTCGGCGGCGACAAGGTCATGGCGGCGAGCCGCACGCCCGACATCTATGCGGATGCCGCCTACGCGGTGCTGCTCAAGCCGGCCGCGACGTACACCGGACAGACGCTCATCGTGGAGGACGTGCTCGAGGCCGACGGCGTGACCGACTTCTCGGGCTACGCCGCGATCCCCGGAACCCCGGACTCGGCGCTGTTCCCCGACATCTTCCTCGACTGAGGGCGGCGGGCCTGATCGGCGGTCAGAACAGCAGGTACACCGCGCCGACCACGGTGAGCACGATCACGATGCGGTCGAACAGGCGCTGATCCATGCGCTTCGCCAGACGGATGCCGGTGAGTGCGCCGATCACCACCAGGGGTGCGAGCACGGCATCCATCAGCAGCACCGGGCCGTGGAACAGCCCGAGCCCTGCGAGGAACGGCACCTTCACCAGGTTGATGATCGCGAAGAACCACGCCGAGGTGCCGAGGAAGACCTGCACCGGAGTGCGCGTCGCGAGGAAGTACATCGACATCACCGGGCCGCCGGCGTTCGCCACCATCGTGGTGAATCCGCCGAGGGTGCCGTAGGCGCCGGCCAGTGCCAGGCCGCCGCGAACCGGGGCGACAGCATCCGATCTCTCCTGCCGCCAGCGGCGCCACAGGGTGACCGCGATCATGAGGAGCAGGATCACGCCGATCGCACGCCGGACGATACCGTCGTCGGCGAACGCCAGGAACGCGAATCCGACGAGGAGTCCGGCCACGACCGCGGGTGCGAGGCGCAGCAGCGTCGGCCAGTGCGCGTGCCGCCGATAGGCGATCAGCGCGAACACGTCGCCGACCATCAGCAGCAGCAGCATCGCGGCGGTCGACGTGCGCGCCGGGAGGACGGCCGCGAACAGGGCGATCGCGAGGATGTTTCCGCCGGGGATCGCGGTCTTCGAGATGCCGATCGTGACGGCGGCGACGCCGAGCGCCGCCCACGCCCACGTGTCGAGGAGGATCACCGCTCGAGCTCGGCGACGATCGCGTCGTAGCCCCGGTCGGCGGCGAGGTCGCGCGGAAGGGTGCCGTCGCCGTCGCGGATCGTCGGGTCCGCACCCCCGTCGATGAGCGCGCGGACGACGTCGACGTAGGCGCCGGACCCGTCGCCGAGCACGATCGCCTCGTGGAGCGCGGTCCAACCCAGGTCGTTGACGTGATCCGGATCGACGCCCGCCTCGAGCAGGATTTCCACCGTGGGGAGGAGCCCCCGCTCGGATGCCGGGATGAGCGCGGTGCCGCCGAAGCGGTTCGTGCTCGCCAGATCGGCTCCGTGCGAGAGCGTGAGACGGAGGATCTCGTCGTGACCGCGAGCTCCCGCGTAGAGGAAGGCCGAGTCCTGGATATCGTCCTGGGTGTTCACGTCGGCGCCTGCCTCGATGAGCACCCGGGCCGCGGCGAGGTCGTCCGCCTTGGTCGCGATCACCAGGGCCGTCATCCAGCCCTCTCGGTGGGCCTCGATGTCGGCGCCGGCCTCGACGGCGGCGGAGATCGCCGCCGTGTCTCCGGCGAGGGCGGCGGCGAGCAGATCACGGGTGGCGTCGGACACGGAGGGCTCCTCGGAGGATGTCGGGGGATCGACGGCGGCGCTGCACGCGGTCGCTCCCAGCGCCATGCTCGCTGCGAGGGCTGTCGCGAGCAGCATCCGTCTCATCCTCATCATTCTGGTATACCAAACCAGTCTGAGGAAGCGATCAGCCTCGCGCGGCGTCGAGAGCGGCTGCGAACCGGGCCGCGCGCTGCTCGATGTCGGCCCAATCGGATGCCGCGATCGACGCGCCGTTGGCGAGGTCGCCGCCGGCGCCCACCGCGACCGCTCCGGCCGCGAACCACGCCGCGAGGTTGTCGGGGCTCACCCCGCCGGTCGGCATGAGGGGTGCATCGGGGAACGGCCCGCGCAGAGCGCCGAGGTACGCCGGACCGCCGAGCGACGCGGGGAAGATCTTGACGACGTCGACGCCCAGTCCGAGAGCCGACATGACCTCGGTCGGCGTCATCGCGCCGGTCATCACCACGCGGTCGGTGTCGAGCATGGCCCGCGTCAGGTCGGGGAGGGTGCCGGGGCTGACCAGGAACTCGGCGCCGGCCTCGGCCGAGAGGGTCGCCTGCTCGGGTGTCGTCACGGTACCGGCGCCGATGTACGCGGCGTCTCCGTGGCGGGCGATCAGCTCACGGATGACCGCGGGTGCGTCGGGGGTGGAGAAGGTCACCTCGATGCCCGCGACACCGCCGCGGATGATCGCCTCCGCCGCCTCCAGCGCAAGCTCGGGGGAGGGGGCGCGGAGCACGGCGAGGATGCCGGTGCGGCGGGCGCGGGCGAGACGATCAGCCATCGAGGGCTCCTAGCGTGGGGGACGCTGCCATTCTCGACGACCGCGGCCCGCGGTCACAAGCCGAGCGGTCAGCCCCGCCAGGCGTCGACGATGTTCTTCGACTCGCGGAGACCGAGCCCGGTCTGCTCTCGGACCATCTTGATCGCGACGATCTGCTGATTGCCGGCGACCAACCGGTCGATCTCCGCAGCCACCGGGGCGGGGAGCGAAGCACGGACGGACGCGGGCGTGTGGGTGGTGGGGGTGATCGACGAGTACGCCGCCGATGCGTTGGAAACCGCTGCCAGGTGCGGGGCGGTCGTGCTGATCGACCAGTGCTCGACCCGGTCCTTGGCCTCCTTCAGCCCGACGCCGGTCGCACCGCGGAACAGCTTGATGGCGTGGATCTTCTGCCCGGCTCCGATGAACCGGTCGATCTCGGCGACGACCTGCGGGGTGAGTCCCGAGGCGGTCGATGCCGCGGAGGATGCCGGGAGCGAGCGCGCCGTCGTCGGCGACGGAGTGAACACCTGCGGCTCCGGCAGCTTGGGCCGCATGCCGCGGAGCGCCGCGGAGACGATCACCACGATCACGATGAGGCCGACGACGAGCCCGATGATCCAGACGATGTCCATCATGGGCTCAGTCTAGGGAGCAGGAGTCCCGCGCCCCAGGGCCTTCCCACCCGGCACCCCGTACCCTTAGAGGTATGACCGATACTCCCCGCACGCGCGAGACGCGCCCCGCAGCATCCGCGTCCGCCCCGCAGGGACGACCCGCTCAGGGCAAGATCCGCTCCACGAAGCCTGCACAGGTGCGCCCGGCGACCGAGGGCTGGACGCAGCAGAAGGATGCCACGGGGCGTCCGCTGCTGCAGTTCGCGAGCCCGAAGCGCGGCAAGCCGCCCGTGCACCTGGCCGACCTCACTCCCGCCGAGCGCATCGAGAAGGTCAAGGAACTCGGGCTCCCCGGCTTCCGCGCGAAGCAGCTGTCGACCCACTACTTCCGGCACTACACGTCGGACCCGGCCGAGATGACCGACCTTCCGGCTGACACCCGAGAACAGCTCGTCAGCGGCATGCTGCCCCCGCTGCTCACCGAGGTGCGCCGGCTCGAGACCGACCGCGGCGACACGATCAAGTTCCTCTGGCGCCTGCACGACGGCGCGCTCGTGGAGTCGGTGCTGATGCGCTACCCCGGCCGCATCACGCTGTGCGTGTCGAGCCAGGCCGGCTGCGGCATGAACTGCCCGTTCTGCGCGACCGGCCAGGCAGGTCTCACCCGCAACATGTCGACCGCCGAGATCATCGAGCAGATCGTGCGAGCGAACCGCCTCATCGCCGACGGCGGACTGGGCGGCAAGAAGTCCGACGACCACAGCATGGAGCGCGTCTCGAACATCGTCTTCATGGGGATGGGCGAGCCGCTCGCGAACTACAAGCGCGTGATGGATGCCGTGCGCTCGATGGTCGCACCCCAGCCCGACGGCCTCGGCATGAGCGCCCGCGGCATCACCGTGTCGACGGTCGGCCTCGTGCCCGCGATCAAGAAGCTCTCCGACGAGGGCATCCCGGTGACCTTCGCGCTCTCGCTGCACGCTCCCGACGACCACCTGCGCGACGAGCTCATCCCGGTGAACTCGAAGTGGAAGGTCGACGAGGCGCTCGATGCCGCGTACGAGTACTACGAGAAGACCGGCCGCCGTGTCTCGATCGAGTACGCGCTGATCAAGGACATGAATGACCACGCCTGGCGTGCCGATCTGCTGGCGGAGAAGCTCAACCAGCGCGGACGGGGCTGGGTACACGTGAACCCGATCCCGCTGAACCCGACGCCCGGCTCGATCTGGACCGCGTCCGAGCGCGACGTCACGAACGAGTTCGTGCGCCGCCTCAACGACGCCGGCATCCCGACGACCCTCCGCGACACCCGCGGCAAGGAGATCGACGGGGCCTGCGGGCAGCTGGTCGCGACGACCGAGGACGAAGCGGCGTCGGCCGCGATGGCCTGACCCCGGGTTCCGGTCGCGAAAACGCAGCGATCCGACGCCGACCGGGGTGCATTTTCGCGACCGGAACAGTCAGTTCTCGCCCAACAGCTGGGGGCGCACGGCCTTGACCCGCTCCTGAAGGGCCTCGACGAAGGCCATGACGGCGGGTTGGCGCAGTGCATCGGGTCGCGCGACCAGCCAGTAGGGCAGTCGAGCCTCGACCGTGTCGGGCAGCACGCGCACCAGGTCGTCGTGCGGGTCGGCCAGGAAGGCCGGAAGCAGCCCGAAGCCGGCGCCACCGCGGGTGGCGTCCACGTGCACGTACACGTTCGTGCTCGCGACGGCACCCGTCATCCCCGGCACGACCCGACGCGCGTCGTCGAGCGAGTCGACGTGCAGCATCGACTCGATGAAGTACACCAGCGGCCTGCCGACGAGATCCTCGGGCGTTGCGGGAGTCGGATGCCGACGCAGATAGTCGCGGCTGGCATAGAGCCCCAGCGCGTAGTGCGCGAGGTGCACGGCCCTCGCCCGACGCACCTGCGGTCGCCCGACGACGACCTCCAGATCGGCGCCGGCCCGCTGCTGGGACGCCTGCCGGGTGCCGGTGACGATCTCGAGCCGCACGTCGGGATGTTTCGCCTGCAGCTGCGCCATCGCGGGAGCGGCGATGAAACCGCTGAAGCCGTCGGTGGCGGAGAGGCGGATGAGCCCCTCGATCCGCGCGGTGTCGCGCTCGTCGAGGCCGCTCAACGCGCGCTCGACCTCTTCGGCCGCCGCGATCGCCCTGGCGCCGAGCGGCGTCAGCTCCCATCCGCCGTCGGCGCGCGACAGGACTCTCCCGCCGAGCTGGGCCTCGAGCGCGGCGATGCGACGGGCGATCGTGGTGTGGTTGAGGCCGAGCTGCTGTCCCGCCGACGTGTACCGCCCGGTGCGCGCGACGGCGAGTAGCACGAGCAGGTCGTCCGCGCTCAGCGGAGGTGTGGGGAAATGCGCCATCACGTGTGCAGTTTTGCATACTCGAAGCCCTAGGTGGTGTGCCATCTCCTGAACTACTCTGACGGGATGGTGACGCAGCTGGGGACGGTGCGCGGCACTGATCTGAAGGGCAGGACCGCGCTGGTGACGGGCGCGGCGAGTGGGATCGGTGCGGCGTGCGCCGAGGCGCTGGCAGGTGCGGGGGCACATGTGCTGGTGGCCGATCGCGATGCCGACGGTGCTGAGCGGGTCGCCGCGAGGGTGGGCGGCGAGCCGCTCGTCATCGACCTCGCCGATCTCGATGCGCTCGCCGAGCGGTCGTTCGACGCCGACATCCTCGTCAACAACGCGGGCATCCAGACGGTCGCCCCGATCGTGGACTTCGACCCTGCGGACTTCCGACGGATGCTGGACATCATGGTCACGGCGCCCTTCCTGCTCGCGAAGGCCGTGCTGCCGGGCATGTACGACCGCGGCTGGGGCCGCGTCGTGAACATCAGCTCGGTGCACGGCATCCGCGCCAGCCCGTACAAGTCGGCCTACGTCACCGCGAAGCATGCGCTCGAGGGGCTGTCGAAGGTCACGGCGCTCGAGGGCGCGGAGCACGGGGTCACCAGCAACTGCCTGAATCCCGGCTACGTGCGCACCCCGCTCGTCGAGAAGCAGATCGCCGACCAGGCGCGCGTGCACGGCATCCCGGAGTCCGAGGTGATCGAGAAGGTCATGCTCGTCGAGTCGGCCGTCAAGCGGCTGCTGGAGCCCGAGGAGGTCGCCGACCTCGCGCTCTGGCTCTGCGGCGAGACGGCCGCCTCGGTCACCGGGTCCTCGTACGCGATGGACGGCGGGTGGTCGGCGCGATGAGCACCGCGGACGGTGGGCTCGCGACGACGGTCTTCGGCCCGTCGGACGATGAGCGCGCTCTGCTCGCGATCCACGGCATCACCGCGAACGGCCGCTCGTGGGACACGGTCGCCGCTCTGCTGGCGCGACGGCGCATGATCGCGCCCGATCTGCGCGGGCGCGGCCGCAGCAACGCCTTGCCGGGTCCCTACGGCCTCCGTACGCACGCCGCCGATCTCGCCGCGCTGCTGGATGCCGACGGCGGTGCGCCGCGCACGGTGATCGGCCACTCCATGGGCGCTTTCGTCGCGGTGGCGCTCGCCGGTGCGCGCCCCGACCTCGTCGACCGGCTCGTGCTCGTCGACGGCGGACTGCCGCTGGCCCTGCCCGCGGACGTCGCCCGGGTCGAAGACCTCGACCTCGGAGCCCTTCTCGGTCCGGCTGCGCAGCGGCTGTCGATGGAGTTCGCCGACGACGACGCCTACCTCGCGTTCTGGCGTGCGCACCCGGCCTTCGCGCGCGACTGGTCGCCCGCGGTCGAGGCCTACGCCCGGTACGACCTCGACGGCGAGGTGCCGCACCGCCGAGCATCCGCCGTCGCCGCGGCGATGTTCGAGGACGGCGCCGAGCTGTACGGACCCGACTGGTACCTCGACGCGCTGCGCTCGCTGCGGATGCCGGTGACCGTGCTCCGGGCGCCGCGGGGGCTGACCGACGCCGAGCCGCTGTATCCGGCCGGCGCTCTCGAGGGCTTCCGCGAACTCGTGCCTCAGCTCGAAGTGGTCGAGGTCGACGACGTGAACCACTACACGATCCTGTTCGCCGACCGCGGTGCCGTGCGCGTCGCCGCGGCGGCATCCGCTCATCCGAACCCGACGAAGGAGTCGACATGACCACTGCCCTTTTCGACGGCATCCGTTCGCACCGCATCGAGACGCCGCGCTACACCGCGAACGTGCTCGAGCGTGCGGCTGCCGATCCCGAGGCGCCGACATCGACCGTGGTGTTCGTGCACGGGAACGTGTCGTCGTCGCACTTCTATCAGCCGACCATGCTCGCCCTGCCCGCGGGAGTCCGCGCGCTCGCGATCGACCTCCGCGGCTTCGGCGACAGCGAGACGAAGCCGGTCGACGCGACCCGTGGGCTGCGCGACTTCGCCGACGACGTGCGCGCCGTGCTCGACGCCCTCGGCCTCGACGCCGTGCACCTCGTGGGCTGGAGCATGGGTGGCGGCGTCGCGCTGCAGGTGCTGCTCGACGCGCCCGAGCGGGTGCTCTCGCTCACGCTCGAGTCACCCGTCTCGCCGTACGGGTTCGGCGGCACGCACGGTGCGGACGGCATCCGCAACGACGCCGACGGCGCCGGGACAGGAGGCGGGGGAGCGAACCCCGACTTCGTGGCCCGGCTCGAAGCGGGCGACACGACCGACGAGGCGCAGGCCTCTCCGCGCACGGTCTACCGCACCGCGTATGTCGCCCAGCCCGAGGGGCAGACCGCGCACGAGGACGCCTGGGTCGCGTCGATGCTCACCACGCGCACCGGAATCGACAACTACCCGGGTGACGGCGTCGCCTCGGAGAACTGGCCGGGCTTCGCCGCCGGCACCAGGGGCGTGCTGAACACGATGGCGCCGCAGCATCTCGACCTCTCGGGGATCGTCGACCTGGAGGTGAAGCCGCCGATCCTCTGGATCCGCGGGGAGAAGGACGCGATCGTCTCGGATGCCTCGTTCTTCGACCTGAACCAGCTCGGCCTGCTCGGCGTCGTGCCGGGGTGGCCCGGTGCCGACGTCGCGCCGCCGCAGCCGATGGTCACCCAGACCCGGGCCGTCCTCGAGCGCTACTCGGCGGGTGGCGGCACGTACCGCGAGATCGCCCTGCCGGATGCCGGTCACGCGCCGCACCTCGACGAGCCGGAGGTCTTCGACACCGAGCTCGCCGCGCACATCGGCTGAGAGATTCGGCTCCCGTCGCGGAAAAGCATCCATTCCGACCGCCGATCGATGACTTTCTGCGACCGGAACTCGCGGTCAGTGCGCTGAGCGGCCGGCGTCCTTGGCGCCGAGAGCCTCGGCGCGCTCGAGCCAGCGGGTGATCGTGGGCTCCTTTGCGTCCTTGACGCCCAGCATCCGGTGCGTGCGCACGGTGCGGATGCCGCAGAGCCGCATCGTGTTGCGGGCGACGTGGGTCTGCGCGGGGAGTCCGGTCAACGGAGCGGCGAACCACGGGGTGTCGGCGAGCAGCAGCAGGCGCCCGCGCCGAGCGGGCAGCAGGCCCTCGGGGAGCCCGAGCTTCGAGTAGCGGTACTCCTGCTGCGGGAGCAGAGCGCGGTCGAAGAAGCCCTTCAGGACGGCGGGGACCGATCCCCACCACAGCGGCGTCGTCACCACCACGGTGCTCGCCTCGCTGAGCGCCCGCTTCGCGTCGACGAGGTCGGGTTCGAGCAGCATCCGCTCCCGATAGCCGAACCGCAGGTGCGGATCGAAGTCGAGGTCGCGGAGCGCGAGCACGCGGGCATCGCCGTGCCCATCCGCGTAGCGCTGCGCGAGCGCGGCCGTCAGAGAGCGGGCATCGGGGTGGCCGTCGATCACGAGTGCAGTCATGGCGTCATTCCTATCTGGACACTGTCAAGCTGGTGGACACTGTCAAGATAAGAGATAATGTTGCTCATGTCAAGTTCGAAAGACGGCTACCACCACGGCGACCTCGCCCGCGCGCTCGAAGACGCCGCCATGCAGCTCCTGGAGCGGATGCCGGCTGCCGAGATCAGCCTTCGCGAAGTCGCGCGCGCCGCGAACGTCAGCCACAACGCGCCCTACCACCACTTCGCCGACCGGCTCGGGCTGCTCAAGGCGATCGCCGAGCGCAGCATGGCCGACCTCCTCGACGAGGTGCGCGCCGCGGCCGCCTCGGCCCGCACCCCGCGCACCGTGCTGATCGCGGGGGGCTCCGCCTACATCCGCTTCGCCGTCGAGCATCCGCACGCGTTCGACGCCGTCTACGACCCGACCGTCTGCATCCCGGGCTCGCCGACCGCCACCATGGCGCCGCTCATCGAGGGGCTCGAGAACGTGCTGGCCGAGGCCGCGATCTCGGCCGGGCTCGACGGTCCGGCCGACGTCGTGGCGCTCTGGGGTCTCATCCACGGCCTGGGCACGCTCGCCGCCGCGGGGCACTTCACGCTCGACGACGCCATCGCCGCCCACATCGGGACCGTTGATCGGCTGCTCGCCGGGTGATTCTCCGGCTCCGGTCGCGATAACGCATCGAAATGAGCCCCGGATAGCGGTATTTCCGCGACCGGAACGGCCGACCATGGACCGATTCCGGGCTGGCACGCAGGACTCTCGCAACCGATCCACAGGCGACCTTTCGTAGATTGTGCGGATGCCCTATTCCGCCCATCGACCGGGTCGCTTCGACTCGCAGGGTCGGATCATCCTCGACAGCGACCCGAACGCCGAGACGGATGACCTCGACTTCCTGCGCGAGTTCGAGCCCGCCGGTTCCGACGACGAGCCCTTCCTCGCGTCGCCCGCCGACACCCTGACGTCACCGCGTCGACCCGCCGGATCGGATGCTGACGCCGAGGCTTCCGCGGGGTCCGCGGCCGAGTCTCCCTCCGAGTCCGCCGGTCCTGCGAAGCCCCGTCGACAGCCGCGCGTACGTGCGCCGCGTCGGCCGCGTACGCCGGGATCGCGCGCCCGCAGCCTCGCGATCCTCGGCGGTGCGGAGGGCGAGATCCTCGACCGCGTCCCCGGTGAGACGCCGCGGTTCGTGCAGATGTTCTTCGTGCTGGCCGGTACCGCCCTCGTCTCGGCGATCTCCATGCTGTTCGCGCTGACCACCGGTGTGCAGGCGGCGATCTGGCTGGCCGTGCCGCTCGCGCTCGTCTGGGCGCTCATCATCTTCAACCTCGACCGCTTCCTGACGTCGACGATGACCTCGACCAAGAACGTGTGGCGACTCATCGGTCTGGCGATTCCGCGAGTGATCATGGCCGCGATCATCGGCTTCGTCGTCGCCGAACCGCTCGTGCTGCAGGTCTTCCACAACGACATCGCCCGCGAGGTCGCGTCGACCAACATCACCCAGTCGCAGTCCGACCAGGAGGCCCTCGAGACCGGTCCGGAGAAGATCGCTCTGGATGCGGCATCCGCTCGCGTTGCCGAGCTCGAGAACCAGGCGGCCACCGGCATCGTCGCCGGTACAGAGTCGTCCTCGGCGACCGAGTCGGCCGCGCAGGCGACCGTCGACGACCTGACCGCGAAGATGGCCGAACAGCAGAAGGTCATCGATCAGGCGCGCGCGCTCTACCAGTGCGAGTTGACGGGCGAGGGCGCGGGGACCGTGCCCGGATGCACCGGCGTGAACGGCGAGGGCGCGAGCTCGGATGCCGCCGAGGCCCAGCTCGCCGAAGCGCAGCAGACTCAGGACGCCCTCGCCGCGCAGCTGCGCACCGCGAACGAGGAGCTCGCCGCGGCCGGCACCGCCGCCAAGGAGAACACCTCCACCTCGGAGTCGCAGAACCGCGAGCAGGCGAAGACCCAGCTGCCCGGCGCACGCGACACCTACGACCAGGCACTCGCCGCGTACAACGAGCGGGCGGATGCCGTGGCCCAGGGCAACGCGGGAGCCGTCGGTCTCCTCAGCCAGATCAGCGGGCTCAATCGGCTGAGCGAGAAGGAGCCCACGATCCTGTGGGCGCACATCCTGATCGCTGCGCTGTTCTTCATGATCGAGCTGCTGCCGGTGCTGGTGAAGGTGCTCACGAGTTACGGTGAGCCGAGCCTGTACGAGAAGGCCATGGCGATCCGCAAGCAGGTCGCGCTGGACCGGGTGACCGCCGAGGGCTTCCGGGACCGTGCCGCCATCGTGACGACGCCGGTGCCAGAGCCTCCGGCGGCTGCGCCCGCGGCTGCGTCCGCTGCGCCTCCGGCACCGGCGCCGGCACCGGCACCGGCACCGGTTCAGGCGACCTGAGGCTCCGTCTCTCGTTCGAATCGCGCAATTGGGCGATTTGCCACCGGTTTAGCCCCCAGTTGCGCGATTCGAACGTCGAGCGGGTGGCCGAGCAGGTCGTCGAGTCGCATGTTCCGCAGGCGCGGGGCGGTCTGGACCGCTGAGGCGATCGAGCGGACGAGCGCGATCGTCGACGGCTCCTGCTGCCACGAGGTGCCGGTCAGGGCCGCGTCGATCACGCTCAGCGGACGTCGGAGTGCGTCGTCGTGCGTGCGGGAGTCGTCGCCGAGCCATTCCAGGAGATCGCGGATGGTCCAATCCGAGATAATTGGCTCAAGAAGGTCGTCGAGACTGGTGCGCAGAGAGGTCATTGGTACAGAATCGGTTGTCATGACCCTCACCGACAGTGCCAATGGACGGCCACTGGACCAAGGATCGGTCATACCGTCGAAATTGGTCCAGGCTGGCGAGGTGGCGTCGCAGGCGCTCGCCGCCCGACTCGGACGGTGGACTCAGGGCGACGGCACGCTCGCAGGTCGTCTCGCTCGCGGTATCGCCGGGCTCATCGAGACCGGCGAGCTGCATCCGGGCGATCGACTGCCTCCTGAGCGCGCGCTCGCCGTGGCCGGATCCGTGTCGCGGGGGACTGTCGTCGCTGCATACGCCGATCTGGCGGAGCGCGGGCTGGTGGAACGTCGACAAGGGAGTGGTACGCGGATCGCCGGCTCCGCAGCATCCGCCACCCCGATCCAGCGACCCGGACGCGGCGAGGCGCTGTTCTCGGCGCTGCCCAACGCGATCGACCTGCTGCGCACCGTGCCCCAGATCCCCGAGCTCGCGGTGCAGCTCATCCGCGACCATCAGCCCCGCCTCGACCTCGCGCTGCTCCCCGAGACCGACCCTGCCGGGCTCCCCGTGCTGCGCGAGCTCATCGCCGAGATGTACCGCGGGGAGGGGACCCCGACCACCCCCGAGCAGATTCTCGTCACGCACGGCGCCCAGCAGGCGATCAGCCTCGTCGTGAACGCGCTGGTCGGCCCGGGCGATGTCGTGCTCGCCGAGGAGATCACCTGGCCGGGCGTCACCGACTCGGTGGGCCTGCGCGGCGGCACCGTGCACGGCATCCCGATGGGCCCCGACGGGCTCGACGTCGATGCCCTCGAGCAGGCGCTCGCGCGACTGCGTCCGGTGCTCGTCGCTGTCAATCCGCACCACCAGAACCCCACCGGTACCCGACTGCCCGCTGCGGCGCGCCATCGTGTCGCCGAACTCGCCGCGCAGTACGGCGTGCCCGTGATCGAGGATCGCGTCGTCGCCGGCATCTCGTTCGACGGCGTGGTGCCTCCCACGCTCGCGGCCGAGCGGCCGGACGCGCCGATCATCGTCGTCGAGTCGGTGTCGAAGTGGGCCTGGGCGGGACTGCGGATCGGCTGGCTGCGCGCCGACCCCGTGCTCGTGCGGCGACTTCGTGGCGCGCGGCAGCTCGCCGACCAGTCCACCAGCGTGCCGGGCCAGCTCATCGCGCTCGACCTCATCGCCCATGCCGAGGAGCTGCGACGGGCGAACAGCCGCATCCATCAGGAACGCCTGCACCTCCTCCAGCGGCTGATGGCCGAGCATCTGCCCGACTGGCGCGTCGAGCCGCCCCGCGGGGGCCTTTCGCTCTGGGTCGCGCTGCCCCTCGGTTCAGCCGAGGCGCTGGCCAGGGTCGCCGCCGCGCACGGCGTCTCGATAGCCGGAAGCGCCGCGTTCGCGGCATCCGTCTCTTCCGACGACCACATCCGCATCCCGTTCACAGCCCCCGACGACGTGCTCGCCGAGGGGATCCGCCGGCTCGGCGAGGCGTGGCGGGAGTATCGGGAGACACTCGGGTGAGACCGGTCACGGAAACCTGCCCCTGCGGTCGTGACAGCCAGTAGCGTTGATCCATGGTCAACTATCGCTTCCTCGGAAACAGCGGTCTCAAGGTCTCGGAGATCACCTACGGCAACTGGGTCACGCACGCCTCGCAGGTGGGCGACGACGCCGCCGTCAAGACGGTCCACGCAGCCCTCGATGCCGGCATCACCACGTTCGACACGGCAGACACGTACGCCAACACAGCGGCCGAGGTCGTGCTCGGCAAGGCCCTCGAAGGGCAGCGCCGCGAGGGCCTCGAGATCTTCACGAAGGTCTACTTCCCGACCGGCCCGAAGGGCCCGAACGACACCGGCCTGAGCCGCAAGCACATCCTCGAGTCGATCAACGGCTCGCTGACGCGCCTCGGCACCGACTATGTCGACCTGTACCAGGCGCACCGCTTCGACTACGAGACTCCTCTCGAGGAGACCTTCCAGGCGTTCGCCGACGTCGTCCGCCAGGGCAAGGCGCTCTACATCGGCGTCTCCGAGTGGACCGCGGAGCAGCTCCGCGAGGGTCACGCGCTCGCGAAGCAGCTCGGCATCCAGCTCATCTCGAACCAGCCGCAGTACTCGATGCTGTGGCGCGTCATCGAGGGCAAGGTCGTGCCGGCGTCGGAAGAGCTCGGCATCTCGCAGATCGTCTGGTCGCCGATGGCGCAGGGCGTGCTCAGCGGCAAGTACCTCCCCGGCCAGCCGGTGCCCGAGGGATCCCGCGCGACCGACCCGCACAGCGGAGCGGACTTCATCAAGAGCTTCCTGCAGGACGACATCCTGACCGCGGTGCAGCGCCTGAAGCCGATCGCCGAGGAGGCGGGCCTGTCCATGCCGCAGCTCGCGATCGCGTGGGTGCTGCAGAACCCCAACGTCGCCGCCGCCCTCGTCGGCGCGTCGCGTCCCGAGCAGCTGGCCGAGACCGTCAAGGCCTCGGGCGTGAAGCTCGACGCCGACACGCTCGCCGCGATCGACACGGCTCTGGGCGACGCGGTCAACCGCGACGCCGAGGCCACGTACTCGACCTCGCCGAAGTCGCGCCTGGTCTGACCTGTTCGAATCGCGCAAATGGGGCCATCCGCGACGCGGATGGCCCCATTTGCGCGATTCGAAGGTGGCTACTCCTTGACCGCACCGGCCGTCAGACCCTGCACGATCCAGCGGCTCGCGAGCGCGAACATCGCCATGGTCGGCAGGATCGTCAGAACCGCCGCGGCGCTCATCGAACCCCAGTCGATGTTGAACGTCGAGATGAACCCGTTCAGCGCCGACGGCACGGTGCGGTTCGCGTCGGTGTTCATCAGCACCACCGACAGGAACAGCTCGTTCCAGCAGTTGACGAAGTTGAAGATGAACGCCGCGATGATGCCCGGGGTCATGACCGGCACCAGCACCCGGAACAGGGCGCCGAGGCGGGAGCATCCGTCGATCATCGCCGCTTCCTCCAGGGCATCCGGCACGTTCTCGAAGAAGCCGCGCAGCATGACTGTGGAGAACGGGATGCAGATCGCGATGTAGACCAGGATGAGTCCGGGTTTGGTGTCGACCAGACCCAGTTCGGTCATCATCGAGTACAGCGGTCCGAGCGCGATGAACGCCGGGATCATCTGCGTGAGCAGGAACGCGACCAGCACCGCTCCCTTGCCGCGGAACTCGAAGCGCGCGATCACGTAGGCGCTCAGCAGCGCGATCAATGTCGCCACCCCGCCGGCGACGACCGCCACCAGGGCGGAGTTGCCGAGGAAGACCGCGAACTGGCTCTGCTGGAACAGCTTCACGTAGTTGTCGAACGAGGGCTCGCTCGGCCAGTACTCGATGGGGAACCTGTTGATCGTGCCCGGCGACTTGATCGACGTCAGCGCGATCCAGTACAGCGGGAAGAGCGTGATCACGAGCCACAGCGCCAGACCCACGACGCGGACCACGCCGCCGACGGTGACGCGCGCCTTCGGGCGGGGCGACTTCGCGATGTCCGGCACGGTGAGACGTCGGGTCTCCGTGACCGTCGTTCCGGTGATCGTCATCGCCGTGCCCTCCGCATCGCCATCAGGTAGAACGCGCAGAACACGAACAGGAACGCGACGACGATCAGGCCGATCGCGCTGGCTATGCCGTAGTTGCCCTGCTGGGTGTAGTTGATCATCCAGGTCGTGATGATGTGCGTCTGGTTCGCCGGCCCGCCGTTCGTCATCGCGTAGATGATGTCGGGGAAGTTGAAGATCCAGATGATGCGCAGCAGGATCGTGAGCAGCAGCGTCATCGAGATGTACGGGATGATGATCGAGAACAGCTGCCGCACCTTGCCGGCGCCGTCGAGGCTCGCCGCCTCCAGCATCTCGTCGGGCACAGACTGCAGCGCCGCGAGGATCATGATCGCGAAGAACGTGACGCCGTACCAGACGTTCGCCACGATCACCGCGAACATCGCGAGCTTCGGATCGGCCAGCCACGGCAGCGGTGCATCGATCAGGCCGGCCTTCATGAGCAGGTCGTTCACGACGCCGAACTCGGCGTTGAACATCCAGCGGAACAGCATCCCGATCAGGAATCCCGACACCGCCCACGGGAAGAACACGAGCGCCTGGTAGAGCCCGCGGAAGCGGAACCGCTTGCGCAGCGCGAGGGCGATCAGGAAGCCGATCACCAGCTGCGGCACGAGCGACCCGACGACCCAGAGGATCGAGTTCCACGCCACGACCGGGAACGCCGGATCCTGGAACACCGTGACGAAGTTCTGGAACCCGACCCAGGGGGTGGACGTCAGGTCCCACAGGTTCCAGTCGTGGAAGGCCATGCGGGCGCCCTGCAGCATCGGCCAATAGGTGAACCAACAGACGAACACGATCGCCGGCGCCATGAACGCCAGGAGCGTCAGCGCGTGGCGGCCGCGGAACGGCCGGCGGCGAGGGCCGGGGGAGGCACCGGCAGCTGCTCTGTCAGGAGCAGTGCCGACGCCTCCCTCACGAAGGGCGGATGCCACGGGCTCAGCCCTTCTCCGCGGCGTACTTCTCCGTCCAGAAGACGTCCCACGACTCCAGCAGCTCACTGGTCGACATGTTGCCGAGCAGCACGTTCTGCACATCCTGGTCGGACTTCTGGATCCACTCGGTCCACCAGCTGACGCCGCGCGGCTGGCGCACGTTGACGTAGGTGTCGGGGTCTTCGGTCATCGTGACGTAGCTCGTCCACGGGCCGGTGGAGTAGAACTCGTCGTCGGCGGCCTCGGTGATGATCGGCACCAGGCTGTTCGCCTGCGCGAACTCGGTGGCGGGCTCGGCCGACGAGAGGAACTCGACCAGCTTCACGGCCGCCTCGGTGTTCTCGCTCTTCTCGGCGACACCCCATCCGGCGACGGCCAGCGGCTGCGCGGCCTTGCCCGAGGGCCCGGTGAGCAGCGGAGCGGTGTCCCACTGGTCCTCGGTCAGCGAGGAGTCCTGCACGGTCGCGATGACCTCGGGGTCCTGCAGCAGGAACGCGGTGGTGCCGTTGGTGAAGCCGGCGACCATCTCGGGGTAGCCCCACGACACGGCGGACGGCGGGGATGCTTCCTTGAACAGGTCGAAGTAGTCGTCGACAGCCTCCTGCGCCTCCGGGGCGGCGAAGATCGTCGAGCCGTCCTCCATCAAGAAGGCATCGTCGACGTTCAGCCCGTCGATCGTGTACGCCTCGATGGCGGCCACCACGTTGCTGTTGGCGTTGGGACCGCCGCGGAAGGCGTAGCCGTAGACGTTGTTCGACGGGTCCTGGATGGCGGATGCCTGCTCGAGCAGGTCCTTCCAGCTGTTCGGCGGTCCGTCGAAGCCGGCCTTCTCGACGAGGTCGGTCCGGTAGAACAGCGAGAGGCCGTAGAAGCCGTAGGGGACGAAGTAGCTCTTGCCGTCCTCGGCGACGGATGCGGACTTCGCGTTGTCGGTGAGGGCGTCCCAGCCGTCCCACTTCTCGAGGTCGGAGCCGAGATCGTGCAGCCAGCCGTTGTTCGCGAACGGACCGACGGTGATGTCGCGCACCTCGAGCACGTCGACGCCCTTGCCGGACTGCAGCATCTGCTGGATCTTCGCGTCGGCCTGCTCGGTGGGCGGCGAGACCAGGTTGACCTTGATCTTCGGGTTCTCCTTCTCGAACTCGTCGAGGAGTCCCCGGATGAGCTCGGTGCGCGCCGGGTTGGTCAGGCTCTCGACCATCTGCAGGGTGACGGTGCCGTCGGCGGACGGGCCGCCGCCGGACGAGCAGCCGGTGAGCGCCAGGACGGCGACGGTGCCGATGCCTGCTGCTGTCGTCAAGATCTTGTTCTTCACGATGTGCCTCTCAGTTGGTGTTTCGGGTGTGATGCGGGTTTCGGGTGCGGTTCGGATGGGGCGCGGGTCAGGGGATGATGACGGATTCGGTGGAGCGGATGCCCGCGCGCTGGAGGATCTGCGGGATGCAGCGCTCGACGAAGGCCTCGAAATCGGATGCTTCGCTGTACAGGTGCGCCGACAGGCGGAAGTAGCCGATGCCGCGGAAGCTGGTGAACGCCGTCTCGACGCCGACCTCGTCGAGCAGGTCCATGCGCAGGGCGTCGGCCTCTTCCCTGGTCGCGCCGAGGCCGAGCGGGAGGCGGACGAGCCGCATCGACGGGACGGGCGAGGGGAGAGGGGTGAGGGGGTCGGCATCCGCGTAGGGGCGGAAGCCCTCGGCGATGATCTCGGCACCGGCATCCGCCATCCGCGTCATGGTCTCGCGCGCCTGCTGCCAGCCGAACTCCGTCTCGATGAAGTCGATCGCCGCAGGGGTGGCGAGGTAGGTCGTCGCGTCGATCGTGCCCTGGGTGTCGAAGCGCGCGGGGTACGGCTCGTTCG